>DEHC01000054.1 GCA_002351705.1 Gammaproteobacteria bacterium UBA2810
TGCAGCTGAAAAATTTGCGCGGCCGCAGTTTTTTCACAAAAATCCAGCCGTTTCCTGTGCACTTTTCTAATGCGGTTTCATTTGAATGGTGCAGAATCTTCATTTTGAAAAAGCATTGCCTGGCACGGGGTGCCGCGCCGGAGCGCTGCATTGCAGCCTATCTTTCAGACAGACAGCAGGCTCTGCTTATTCAGGAATATTTTCCGGGAAGGCCGGATTCTGCAGCTATCGAAAATTTCTGCAGAGTGATTTTCATGGGCAAAAAAATCCGGCGGCACTGCTGATACCTCCGGACCTTATAGGATTAGCGCAATGAATTCGTGCGCTGAAACAGGATGTTACGCAGCTGCAGAAAGGGGAATGAGCTTGGATGCGTGAATGCCTTTCTCCCCGTTCTCAGTCTCGAAGCTCACAGGCTGACCGGGCTTCAGGGTCTTGTACCCCTCCTCCTCGATGCAGGAATAATGAACAAAAACATCCTCACTGCCGTCATCCGGGGTTACAAAGCCGAAACCCTTGGCGTTATTGAACCACTTAACCTTTCCGCTTAACATAATTGCCACCTCTTCGCTGTTTTTATTTTACTGCATAATAAGCAGCTCCTCAGACTGCAAAAGCATGATCTGTGCCACAGAATTTCCCGATTGCAATTGAGGTGGTTTTACTTAATAATGCTTTTCCCGGACAAGGTTTAAATCAGTGCTCCGAGTCCCCATATAAGGGCACGCAGACAGATGCTGTAACAGACAAGGGCTTCAGCGAGCCAAGAGGTTTATTTTGGATTCATCGTACAGAAACGGTTCAGTAAAATATTCTCCTGACGTCAAGGAAAGCCTTGATTTTGCTGTAAGTCTTGCGAAAAAATCAAGACATTCCGGCGTGTCGGTGGAGCATCTCATGGTAGGCCTCATAGAGTGCAGCCAGGATTTCCGGAACCTCGCGAAAGGTCTCGGGCTTGATCTCGAGAAGTTCCGCTCGGCGCTCGACGACTGCCTCGCAGATCCAGAGAGATGCCCTTTGATTAAGGACGGTGAAAGCTCCGAGCCCAGCTACACTGTCGCGCTTGAGAGGCTCCTGAAACGCGCCGAGTTCAGGACCTCAACCATGTCCGGCGCGTCGGTCACCGCATCAGAGATCCTCATCAGCGTCTACTACGAGAAGAACAGCTCGGCTGCCTCGTATCTCACCTCCTCGGCAGGCCTCACGCGCAGGAGCGTCCTTGAGTACCTCGCGAAGAAGAAGAAGGATTTTGCCTCAAGGAGGACAGGCGCCGAGCCCGAGGACAGCGGCCTTGAGATTGAGTGGCGTCCTGCCCCTGAGAAGGGCAGGGCAGCAGAGCCGCAGCAGGGGAGCGGCTACGGCGAGCATGAATACCTCAGGAACCTCAATGAGGCAGCGAAGAACGGCGAGTTCGACCGCCTCATCGGGCGCGAGAAGGAGCTTGACCGCATCGAGGGCGTGCTCCTCAGACGCCGCAAGAACAACGTCATCCTGGTCGGTGACGGCGGAACCGGCAAGACCGCCATCATCGAGGGGCTCGCATCGCGCATTGCCAGCGGCAATGTCCCGCCGAGCATCAGGAACATGGTGATTTTCGAGGCTGACATCACCGGCGCTCTCGCAGGCTGCGAGCTCAGGGGCATGTTCGAGGAGCGCCTCAAGTCAATGCTGGAGTTCATCATCCAGGATCCGAACAGGATCCTCTTCATCGATGAGATCCACACGATCATGACTTCGAACTCCGGATCGGGAGACGCGTCTGACGGCGGATCATCAACGGCAGTCGAGATCATGAAGCCGTACCTGGTCTCCGGCAAGCTCCACTGCATAGGCACCACGACATTCCAGGACTACCGCCAGACCTTCATGGGCAATCCCCAGATCCAGAGGCGCTTCGAGAAGGTCGAGGTGACGGAGCCTTCCCCCGAGGAGGCTGTTGAGATCATCAAGGGATCGATCGAGGCCTACGAGAAGTTCCACAACGTCAGCTTCGCTGATGACGTCCCCGAGGAGGCGGTGCGCCTCTCGCAGCGCTATATAACCGGGCGCCGCCTCCCAGACAAGGCATTTGACATCATCGATGAGTGCGCGGCTGACGCAAGGCTCAGGAACACCGGTGACGGGAAGGACGCTGACGAGCCCTTGAAACTTGACACTGCCGCCATCAGGAAGACCGTGTCACGCATGATCGGAATGCCTGTCGAGAAGCTCGGGACAAGCGAGAAGACCGGACTCCTCAACCTCGAGAAGACCCTGAAGAGCACGGTGTTCGGGCAGGACGAGGCGATTGCAAGCCTTGCTGACAGCATCTACATCAACAGGGCCGGGCTCAAGCCGGCGAACCACCCGATCGGAGTGTTCATGTTCGCGGGCCCGACCGGCGTCGGCAAGACCGAGGTTGCGCTCCGTCTTGCAGACGCGCTCGGGCGTCCTGTCATCAGAATCGACATGTCCGAGTACAACACCAAGTTCTCAGCGACCAAGCTCATCGGCGCGGAGCCCTCGTACACCGGTTTCCGCGAGGGCGGCACGCTGACGAACCAGGTCCTGGAGAAGCCGTACTCCGTAGTTGTGCTCGATGAGATTGAGAAGGCGGATCAGGCCATCCTCAACCTCATGCTCCAGGTGTTCGACAACGGATCGCTGCTCGACGGCCGCGGGAGGAAGGTTGACTTCACCAAGGCGATCATAATCATGACCACCAACGCAGGCGTCAGGGAGACCGTGAAGAACTCCATCGGCTTTGCGCAGGATGAGAGCGGCGACTCGGACAAGAGCAGGGCAATGGTTGAGATCAAGCGCCTCTTCACTCCCGAGTTCCGCAACCGTCTCGACGGCATTATCTGGTTCCACAGCATCACGAGGGAAATCATCCTCAACATCGTGGACAAGTTCATCAAGGAACTTGAGAAGCAGCTTCTTGAGAGCAAGGTCAGCATCGATGTGTCCGACGAGGCAAGGCATCTTCTCGCGGACAAGGGCTACAGCCGCACGATGGGCGCAAGGCCCATGGCGAGGACCATCCGCGAGGAGCTCAGGAGCCCCATCTCGAAGGAGATGCTCTTCGGCGAGCTCGCAGCAAGGGGCGGCTCAGTCCATGTCGGGGCCGAGAACGGCAGGCTCACCTTCTCCTACCAGAAGGGCAGGGCGCAGAAGAAGCGTGCCGTGGCTCCTGCTGTTACTCCTAGGGCCGAGCTCATCAAGACCGAGGGAACCCCGAAGACAGTAGTCTGACGAAAAGCCTGAAGGCTTCAGGAAAAGGAGGCGGATCCTTCGGGGTCTGCCTTTTTTTGTTATGGTTCTGCTCTGAGACTCCGGGCAGGCAGAGGCTCTGCGGAGCTCCAGGAGAGGACTCTGAAGCAGGCTGGCTCAGAGACAGATTCTGGGCAGAAAAAGCCCTAAGAGCGCGGCAGCGCCGCGGCTCTGGATGGTGATGGATTTCTCTGAATTTCCGGCAGACAGCAGCGCATGTGCCGCACTGTCACATCTGAATGGGCACAGAGAGCCTCATCTCCGGAGGCGCCGGTTATCCTTGGCTGAGGTCCGGGGCAGGAAATTCAGAATAAAAAGCTATCTTGAACGGAAAACGATGCGTCCCTTGGTCAGATCATAGGGGGTCAGCTGTACGGTAACCTTGTCGCCGGTAAGAATTCTGATGTAGTTCTTTCTCATTTTGCCGGAAATGTGGGCGATGACGACATGGCCGTTCTCGAGCTCGACGCGAAACATGGTGTTAGGCAGAGTCTCGAGCACGGTACCCTGCATTTCAATAGCCTCTTCTTTAGACATTTAATCCTCATATGAGTCATCAGACATCTTAATGCCGCTGCATGCCTGACAGAAAAATATCGGAGCTTCCCTGGCGAGGAATCCCCGAACCTCCGTGCCGGAATTTTTATCATCCGGCGGATCTGATAATGATACGGCTCACAGATCCGGCGCTATTTTATCAGGGTTGCAAAGACAGTGCTGAAGGAGAGGCAAAAGAGTCAGCCTGCAGCCGGATACAGGAGCCTGTTCTGTTCCGCTGTGAAGTGAGCAGGAACGTCAGCTGCCGGGCAACAGAAATAAGTCATTAATGTGTAGTTTGGCCAGTGATTTGTTATTTTGATAAGACATAAAGAAGGAAACCGTTCATTACAAGCTGCATGAAGGACAATAAAACTATCCATCTGTAATTGTCCGCTATAAGCTTCTCGATCCGGTTCATTGCTGACATGTGCTTTTGTGTTTCCGCTGACACGAGTTTTGCGATGTGTGAATTGATGTCTGACTCAAAATTCTTGAGCTTGCTGTCAGTTAGCTGGCTTATTTTCTGCTGCTGTGAGCTGTAAATTTTGGTCAGTCTGGCATCAAGATCATCCAGAACCTCTGAGAGATCCAGCTCGAAGTCCTTGATCAGCAGCTGCTGCGCAGCCAGCTGCGCAACTGCCGGATCGGACGGATCCAGTTTTCTGCCGGTGTGCTGGTAAATCTTGTTTACGAGATTGTTGGTATCAATCATTGTCTAATTCTCTGCAAAAAATAAACAGTTTTTCTTTTTTTATTAGTATATTA
>DEHC01000052.1 GCA_002351705.1 Gammaproteobacteria bacterium UBA2810
CCGTTCGCGGAGTACTTGAGCGCTGACTGGAACGAGTACCAGAACCTGCTCATCTCGGGAACCGAGGGCATCAGATCGCCGACCTCAGCGTTGGCCATGGTTGCGGCTACGCGGGGATTCTCGGCAAGCTTCTCCTGGAAGCTCTTGAGGGCCGCTGCGCCGAGTGCCTTGTCATCATTGACATCCTTGAGGCCCTCGTCGGTGAGGAGGTAGTTCTCGAGGAAGTCTCTGGCAAGCTCCCTGTTCGGGGATGCGGAGTTGATGACGAAGCCCTGAACCCCGACGAAGGGCCTTGACCACTTGCCGCTCAGCTTCGGGAGACGGTTGACGGAGAAGTCGATACCGGCCTTCTCATAGCCTGACCATGACCAGGAGCCGTTCAGGATGCAGCCGAGCTTCCCGCCGGTGAAGTTTGCCTCCATGACATTGTTGTCGGCCTTCTTCTCGAGGTGTCCGTTCTTGATCATGTCAACTATGAACTTAACGCCGGCCTTGGAGCCCTCGTTGGCAACTCCGACATCCTTGATGTTGTAGTAGCCCTCCGGGGACTTCTTGAAGGCGTAGCCGCCGTTTGCGGAAATGAGCGGGTAGCTGAAGTACGGGGTCGTGTACTCCCAGAATACCGCGTGGGCGCCCTGCTTCTGCAGCTCATCGTCGAGCTTCGCGAAGTCCTCCCAGTTCTCCGGAGCCTCAGGGACAAGCTTCCTGTTGCAGATTAGTCCGAGAGCCTCGACGCTCAGCGGATAGCCGTAGATCTTGCCGCTGTAGGTCATGGCGTCCCAGGCAAAGTCAGCGAACTTCGCCTTTTCCTCGGCGCTCGGGGTGATCGGGGCGATAAGTCCCGCGCTTGCCCACTCGCCGTAGCGGTCATGACCCCAGAGTAGGATGTCAGGGCCGCTCCCGATGGCGGCTGCCTGCTGGAACTGAAGCTCGGGCTGCGCAGGATGGGCAACTGTCACCTTGACGCCGGTCTTCTTGGTGTATCTCTCGCCGACCTTGGCAATGCCGTTATATCCCTTGTCATCGTTGACCCAGACGGTAAGCTGGTTCTTCTCAATAGCGGCATTGGCAAGGAAAGACGTTCCGAGTGCAGCGGCGGCTGCGAGTGAGGCAATCAGTTTCTTTTTCATGAGATATCCGTTTCAATCAAATACGCAGACAATAAAAAACAACACCTGCCGGACGGACAGTCTGCTTGTAAGCGCCGCAGACGCCCTGCCGTCTCCCGGGGAAGGGAAGATGCTGCTGCATACCGGCATCATGCCGTAATTTTTATGCGCATCAGGCGGCTTAGATATTATCAGCTGTGAGCGAAAAAAAAACGCTTTTGTCTATTTTGGATCAAATTATGACCAAACAGTCCGGGATATGCACCAGGAAGGGGAGAAAAACGGCAGACTGGTTGCATTTTGCAATGTCAGACTCCTGTGCCCGCCATCCTGCTCCCCCTGTCCGGATGTGCCGCCCCGGTTAATGAAGAAGGGCAACGCCGCCTGCCGCTGAGGCTCGATCCTCATTCCCTGCAGGCCTGCATTGCCCTTCAGCAGCATGGCTCCCGGCATTCCGGGAGCCTGCGTCCGGATGGTACCGGCGCTTCTGCTTACTTCTGGACTACGCGCTTTGCGGCGGTGTCAAGAGCCTCGTCAACCGACTGGCGGCCGGAGGTGGCGTTCTTGAGCGCAGTCTGGAAGGATGACCAGAACCTGCTCATCTCAGGAACGGAAGGCATCAGATCGCCGTTCTGGGCGTTCTCGATGGTAGTGGCGACGCGCGGGTTCTTGCCGACCTGGGCCTGGAAGGTCTTGATGGCTGCAGCGCCGAGGGCCTTGTCATCGTTCATGTCCTTGAGGCCCTCATCGGTGAGGAGGTAGTTCTCGAGGAAGTCAACTGCAAGGTCCTTGTTCGGGGACGCCGCGTTGAGAACGAAGCCCAGCACGCCGACGAACGGTCTTGACCACTGTCCGTTGAGCTTCGGGAGGCGGTTGACGGAGAAGTCAACCTTGGCCTGATCGTAGTTGGACCATGCCCACGGGCAGTTCACTATGCATCCGACCTGTCCCTTGGAGAACTTTGCCTCCATGACGCCGTAGTCCGCACCCTTCTCGATATGGTCATTCTTGATCATGTCAACCAGGTACTTCATGCCGGCACGCGCGCCCTCGTTCCCGACTCCGGTCTCATCGACGTTGTAGAAGCCGTCAGCGCCCTTCTTGAACGCGAATCCGCCGTTAGCGGAAATAAGCGGGTAGCTGAAGTAAGGAGTGTTGTAGTCCCAGATTACTGCGCGGGCGCCCTGCTTCTTCAGCTGATCATCGAGCTTTACGAAGTCCTCCCAGTTCTCCGGAACCTCGGGAACAAGCTTCTTGTTGCAGAGAAGGCCGATGGCCTCGACGCTGACAGGATAGCCGTAGATCTTGCCGCCGATGGTCATTGCGTCCCAGGTAAAGGCTGCGAACTTCTCCTTCTCCTCAGCGCTGGGAGTAATCGGGGAGAGAAGGCTTTGCCCACTCGCCGAAGCGGTCATGGGCCCAGAGGAAGATGTCCGGGCCGTTTCCGGTGGCAGCGGTCTGCTGGAACTTGACCTCAACCTGATCCGGATGGGCAACGGTTACCTTGACGCCGGTCTTCTTGGTGTACCTTTCACCGACCTTGGCGATGCCGTTGTAGCCCTTGTCGCTGTTGACCCAGATGGTGAGCTGGTTCTCGGCAATCAGGGCATCTGCGGAAAACGCGGCTCCGAGCGAGGCGGCGCATACTAAAGAAGCTATCAGTTTTTTATTCATGAGCAATCCCGTCTTAAAACACCGGCAGCATGCCGGGCCGCCCGTGCGGACACGGCGGATGCGGCCGCGGAGCAGCCGGGGACGGAAGGAAACCCGTCCTGCCTGGAGGCTGCCGTTATGCTGCGCATAGTACTTGCCGGATATTATCAGCCGGCGCATACAAATGATACAACTTTGTCTCAAAATCATGACAGGATGCGGTATTTTTCATCTGTTCAGGAGGCAAACCAGGCATAAGCCCCGGGCGTCCCTGTCTGTTCCCACACCAAAGTATGTTAAGGCACTAAACCGGGCCGCAGGGCCTGATTCTCCCTAGTACGGCAAATTCAGCCAGCTCCCTTTATGAAAGCGCGGCATATCTTATAATTGCGCGTAATCCCGGCTGCCTTAAGCGGCTGTACCGGGGCATGATGCTTATGCGCTTGTATGATGAGAAAGCCGGATGCGCGGCTTATGGGAAGGAGAAGCTCTGTGAGAACGGAAACGAATTCGTCCGCCGGCTACTTTGACAAGGTTTCATCATCGGTGGAATGGGCGCAGTGGTTCGCGTTTCTCAACATCGCCCTTTCGGGAGCCATCGGCATCAGGTACCTCATCGAGTACCCGCGGACGGCAGTGAGCACCCTTGATCATTTCTACGCGATCGTCAGCCTCATCGGGCATTTCGGCTTCCTCTGCTTCATGTTCTTCCTGCTGTTCCTCTTCCCGTTCTCCTTCATCATCACCGGAAAGAAGGCCTACAGGACCACGGCGTTCGTCACTGCCTCAATCCTCAATATCGCGCTCCTCGTCGACACCCAGATCTTCCATTACTTCCATTTCCACATGAGCTGGCAGATCCTCCGCGTCATCTCCGATTTCGACAGGAGCTCCCTCGGCCTCAACTTCTACTACCTGGTCTACTCCGTTCCAGCGGTCATCGCCATCGAGTCGGTGCTCATCCGCTACGCGGACTACAAGTGCCGCAAGACCAGGATACCCGCGTTCACCAAGGTTCTCATCGCGGCCGCAGTCGTCTGCTTTGTCGCGACGCACCTACTGCATGTCTGGGCTGACGCCGTGAAGTACCGGCCGATAACCGACCAGTCATACATCTTCCCGATGATGTACCCCATGACCGCGCGCTCGTTCCTCGCGGAGAACAGCTGGATCACCCTCCCGGAGGCCGAGCAGAGCTCGAGGAGGCTGATGAACTACCCGCTCCGGAGCATCACGGCGGAGAAGCATCCGGAGAGAAACTTCATCCTCATAAGCCTCAACGGCCTCAGGGGCGACATGCTCACGAGGGAGAACATGCCGAACCTCAACCAGGCAGCCGCCGGGGGCCTCTCCTTCACCAGCCACTTCTCGACCTCGGTCTCCCCGTATGACTCCGTGTTCTCGATGCTCTACGGGCTTATTCCCCAGTACGCGGATCTCGCGAGGGACGCGAGGATCGATCCGGTGCTCTTCGACGAGCTGCAGCGCGACAGGAGCGACATCAGGATATTCCGCACCGGAAAGCCCTGGGACGATGACATCCTGACGACCGCCTCGGCCGGGCTCCGCGGCTTCGACAGCATTGTCTACTCCCGGACGGACGACGAGACCGTGGCTGCCTTCATGAAATACCTCGCCGGAAGGAGCGGGGAGAAGGAAAGCCGCTTCTTCGCGCTCCTTCTCCTCAACGGGCCGCTTGAGACCGTGCTCCCGGAGAAGTTTCACGGCCCGTTCGGGCACGGCACCAGGAAGAACCGGACAGTCTCCGGCATGACCGGCAACCTCGGCGAGGAGCTGAGGAACTCGTACAGGAACGCCGTTTACTACACCGACTCGATGCTCGGTCCGCTCTTCGACACCGCGTCGGGAATGCCTGACACCATAACCATCGTCACCTCGGACAAGGGCTTTGACTTCGACCTCGTGGGCAAGGACGTGCCGCATGCCGGCAGGTTCACCTACGCCTCGCTCCATGTGCCCCTTGTGATCATGGGAGAGGGCGTCGAGAACGGCCTCAGGAGCGGGATGACCAACCATGCGGACATCGCGCCGACGATACTCAGCAGGTTCCTCGGCGTGACCAACAGCATTTCCGACTACTCGACCGGAAGCGATCTGACCGGGATGCTCACCAATTCCTTCGTCACGGGAGGGGACTCCGGCCATACCGTCATCATCGACCGGAAAAAGATTTCAGTGTTCAGCAGGGACGGCGGCTACACCGTCGCGGACAGGATCGAGAAGAACGACACCAGCAAGGGAAAGCTCTCGGATGACGAGCTGAAGTCGCTCATCCGCACGGAAAATGCGATGACCCGCTTTATTTCCAGGTGATCCGCCTCCATCTATACGAACAGAAACCCAGGATTTGAGGAGAAAGAAACATGAGTCTGGAACTTACACCCGAAAACATGCAGAGCGTCTTTGACAGCAACGCCGGAAAGGCGATGCTTCTCTTTGTCTACTCGGCGCAGGATCCCGAGAGCTCGAAGCTCCTTCAGTCCGCCGAGCCGCTTGTCCCGGAGTCAAGCCCCTACGCATCGCTGGTCAGAATAGACATAGACGCCCATCCGGAATTCCAGCAGATGGTTGTCCAGTGGGGCGTAAGATCCGTTCCATCTGTCATCGTCGTGCAGAAGGGCCGCATCTCGGGGCTCCTCCAGGCCGAGCAGGCCACCCTCGAGAACATAAAGAAGGTTCTTGACCAGGTGATGCCGAAGACCGACGAGATTGAGGCAGGCGAGGCAAGGAACGCCCTGGAGAAGGGAGACCTCAAGACCGCGCTCCTCAAGATAAACGAGGCGCTTGCCGCGAACGACAAGCCGGAGTACCGCCTTGTGAAGGCTGACATCGAGCTCAGGAACAACAACCTGAACTCGGCGAAGAAGCTCCTCGATGGCATCCCCCTCGAGAACCAGGACAGCTACTACCAGAAGCTGAAGTCAGCGCTTGATCTCGCCGGCAAGGCCGCGAAGTCCCCCGATGTCGAGAAACTCGAGGAGGAATACGCGAAGGATCCCTCGGACAAGGGCACAGCCAAGAAACTCGCTGTAAAATACAACGAGGCCGGAGAGAAGATCAAGGCGCTTGATCTGCTCTTCTCCATCCTCAGGAAGGATCTCGCCTTCGAGGACACCAAGAAGCTCTACCTCGACATCCTCGCCACCATGGAGGGGGATCCTGAGGTCTCGGCCTACAGAAGAAAGCTCTACACGCTGATGTACTAAACTGTTCTTTTTAAGGATGCCGGAGGACTGCTTGAGACTTTTAAAACAGACAGCGGTCCTCCTTCTGTCCTCCCTTCTTTCAGGCACGGCGGCATCCGCCGGGCTCTACGACTACGGCAGCTTTGATCTGCGGGGGCTTCCCGAGATAGGGACGGCAGGAGAGACCGCGCTCTCCGTCGGCAAGGAGATCAGGCTCGGGAAGTTCTTCAGCAGGCAGGCGAGGAGGATGCTCCCGGTGACTGACGATCCGGTCATCGACGAGTACCTAGCGAGCGTCGGGCAGAAGCTCATCGCGGCCTCCGACGGGGTGCGCTTCCCCTTCCACTTCTTCCTCGTGACCGATCCGGAGCTCAACGCCGCGGCGTTCCTGGGCGGCAGCGTCAAGGTCAACTCCGGGCTTTTCCACTACGCAGAGAATGAAAGCGAGCTCGCCGGCGTCCTCGCCCACGAGGTGAGCCACATCACAAGGCGCCACCTCGCGCAGTTCATCGAGGCAAGCAGCCGGAGCAACAAGCTCACCTTCGCCGGAATCGCCGGAGCCATAGCGCTCTCGATGCTGAACCCAGCGCTCGGCGCCGCCGCGCTCACGACGGCCATAGGCGCCGGGATCCAGGCCCAGATCACCTATACGAGGGAGCACGAGATGGATGCCGACTCCGTTGGGATCAGGACACTCTACAAGGCCGGGTTTGATCCGGAGGGCATGGTCTCGTTCTTCGCGAAGCTCTCCGGGCTGACCGGCGGCATCTCCATCCCCCAGGGGCTCCTCACCCATCCGGTGCCGGAGTACCGCGTGGCGGCCGCGAGATCAATGGCCGCGGGGATGCCGAAGCGTCCCTCCTACTTCAACAGCCCCGACTTCTATTTCGCGAAGGCCCGCATCGCGGTGCGCTACGAGCGCGCCGATCCGGAGCTGCTGCTCGCGGCCTATCAGAAGAAGCTTGACCGCAGCCCGTCCGATCCGGAGGCCCTCTACGGCAGGGTCATGGCCCTCATGGAGCTCGGGAGGTTCCACGCGGCTGACGAGGCGCTTGACATCCTCGTAAGGAAAACCGGGAGGAAGGACAACCTCTTCGTCATCGACGCGGAAACCGACATCAGCATCGGTCTCGGGAACAGCAAAGCCATGCTGCCGAGGCTCGAGCAGCTTGCCGCGTCAAGGCCGGACAGCCTGACTGTAGTGCTGAACCTCGCCAACCTCTGCATCTCGGCAGGACAGGCAAAAAAAGCCGTCTCGGTGCTCGATGCCTACGAGAGGAAGCATGACGACAGCCCGCTCGTCTACGACATGCTCGCGAGGGCCTGGACGGCTGCCGGCAACCCCGGCAAGTCAAAGATCGCAAAGGGAAGGTACTACGCCCTCAATGACAACTTCGGTGAGTCGAACGCCCTTCTGAACTCGGCGCTCACCTACACCAAAAGCCGTCTCGACAGGGCCTACATCGAGGGCCTAATCATCAGGAACCATGAGCTTGAGAGAGAGGATCAGGAGCTCTCGGAGAGCGTCAGATAGCGGAGATCAGGGAGCTGCGGCAAATGTCAGATGCCGAGCACCTTCTTCACGAACGGTATGGTGAGATAGGAGAGGCGGTGCCCGTCCTCAAGGGAGTGCTCGAGCAGCGCAAGCGAGCTCATCAGATCCGTCATGCTGCGGGGGAGGCGCGTGATCATGAACCTCGCCGTCTCGTCAGTCAGCTTCATGCCCCTGAGACCCGCGCGGAGCTCTAGCGCCCTGATCTTGTCATCGTCAGAAAGCTCCTCCACGTGGAAGGTGACGCCCCAGGAAAGGCGCGTCACAATGTCCTTCCGCGAGAAGCCCGAGTCAGCCTGCCTCGTGAGCGACGATACGACGAGCCTCTGCCCGCTGCCGTTCTTGACGCTGTTCACGATCTCGTAGATGGCGTTCTCCCATTCCGTGTCGCCCGCGACCTGATCCACGTCATCGATGAGGATCACGTCCTCCTTCGCGCGGGAGAGCATCTTCGGGGAAATCCGGAACCGGTCTGTCATGGAGATGAGAACGGCGGAGCGGCGGCGGTCCTCGCATTCACGGAGGACTGACTTTACGAGGTGGGTCCGGCCGGTACCGTGGTCGCCGTAGAAATAGACTATGCTGCTTGACGGATCGCCGGCGACCGCGCCGTGAAGCGCAGTAATCAGCATTGAATTGCCGCCCGCGACGAAGCTGGCGAAAGTATTCTCCGCTGAAAACTCATAGTCACACACCAGCTGCATGAGGAGTCCTCCGGATCCGTTAAGGACCGCTGCAGGCACACGCCGCAGGGCCCGTTTCATTTTACCCCAAGGGGAATTCTAAAAAGCTGATCCGCCCTCAAATAAATGAAAAACAGGCATTGCGGGAGGGATTGCGGGACCGCCTGCAATACGGAAAGGAGTACATGGCTCCAGCCGCCGCAAAGCGCTCCGGGAGCTGCTTGAAGAAAAAGAGCAGCCGGCGGCTGCTCTTTGATTGTGTCCGGTCCGAACGGCGCTCTAGGCCTTGGTGCCTGATGCCGGGTCAGTGACTTCCCAGTTGAGCCCGCAGGCACGCCTCACCGACGGGATGAAGCGGACAATGCCGAAGATCGCGCCTGAAATGAGGAGCGCGATGAACACGGCGAGCCAGACCCTTGCAGAGCTTATGACGGTGTTGAGCGATGCGATGTAGGGATCCGCTCCGGTGACCTCGAATACCGCGCCGTCAGCTCCTGAGGATTTCAAAAGCTTCAGATCATGATAGCTGTACTCGCTCTCATCTCCCGGATCCGCGATGCGGCGGCCGCCGACACGGAGGTTGAGCAGCGAGACCCTCATGCCTGCCTGATCACCAAGATCAAGGCGGAGGCGCTTCATGGTCTTGTTATTGCGGTTGAGCCTTAACGAGAGGTGCGAGAACTGATCCTTCTGCAGCCTGAGATCCTGCCGCACTGAATACTGCTCCGCAAAATCACTGTTGAGCCCCTTCATCACGTAGTAGACCTGGGCCTTCATCACACCGTCGCGGTCCGCCTTTATATCGGCGCTTACCTCGTAGGGCGTGTTCATGGAGAAGAAGCCGAGCGCCCACGCAAGGAAGAAGACCGGCACCGCGATGTAGACAAAGAGGAGCGAGTCAAGGAAAATCCCCTGCCGTCTCGTGACCTTCTCCGGTGCCTCCGGAGCGCTCTCCCTGCCGTCTCCGGCATCAGCGCCTTCCTCCTGAGCCTTTTCGCCGCCCTTTTCCTCCGCACCGCCGGAGGCGCTGCCCTCCTCATCCGCAGCATTCTCCTCCTGAGTCTCCCCGGCATCCTCCGCATTCTCCCAGTCAAGGCCGCAGGCGCGCCTTACCCTGGGGATAAAGCGGACTATGGAGAAGAGCGCTCCCGAGATGAGGAGCGTGACGAGCACTGCCATCCAGATCCTCGCGGAGCTGATTACGGTGTGCTTCGTCTCAAGGTACGGATCGTTTCCGGTCACCTCGAAAACCGCACCGTCCGCCCCGGAGGAGCTGACGAGCTTCAGATCATGAAGATCAAAGATCCCGCTGTCGCCGGCGTTCCCGACGCTGTGCCCGCCGACCATGATGTTCCTCACCGTCACCCGGACGCCTGCCCTGTCACCGAGGTCAAGGCGGAGGCGCTTCATGGTCTTCTTGGAATGGTTGAGCCTGACGGAGAGGTGCGCGAACTGATCCTTCTGCAGGTTCAGATCGCTCTTCACCGAGTACTCCTCACCGTACTGTCTGTTGAGGCCCCTCATGATGTAGAAGACCTGCGCGTTCATCACGCCGCTGTAGTCCGCCCTGATGTCTGCGCTTACCTCATACGGGGTCTTCAGCGAGAAGAAGCCGAGCGCCCACGCGAGGAAGAATACCGGTAGGGCGATGTAGACAAAGAGTATGGAGTCGAGGAAGATGCCCTTGAGCCGCGTGAGCCTGCCGGGCATCACCTTATATTTTGGATCACCGGATTCAGCTGTCAGGTACTTCTCCTCTTCAGGGGCCTTCACCGCATCCTTCTCCTCAGGAGCCGCAGGAGATGATCCCTTCTTTTCAGAAGCCTTTCCGTCCTTTGCGGGCGAGGCCTTTTCTCCATCTTGAGTCTTCTTCTCATCTTCCGGCTCCTTCCCTGAATCCAGAGGCTTTTCCGGAGAAGAAGGAGCTTTATCCCCATCCTCTGCGATTTTCCAGTCGAGGCCGCAGGCATTCCGGACAGAGGGGATGAAGCGCACAATCGCAAAGAGCGCTCCGGAAATCAGGAAGGCGATGATCAGAGCCCCGAATACCCTGGCACTGCCGTCATTCAGCGGGTACTTCTCCGCCCCATTGGACACGATGAAGGGATCCTTCCCGGTGACCTCGAACACCGCATCTCCGGCACCTGCAGGGGAGACAAGCTTCAGATCATGGTAGCCGTACTTTTTCGCATCACCTGCAGGCGCGACCGCGCGGCCGCCTACCTTAAGGTTCCTGACGGTCACCCTGCCGCCCGCTTTGTCGCCGAGATCAAGCCTGAAGCCGGTGAGCGTGCGGTCCTTCTGGTTGAGCCTTACGGAGAACGGGACAAACTGCCCCTTCCTGAGGCCCAGATCCTTCCTTACGGAGAAGTTCCCAGCGTAGCTCTTGTTGAGTCCGTCCATGATGTAGAAGACCTGGGTCTTCATCACACCGTCATAGTCCGCCCTGATGTCGGCGCTCACCTCATAGGAGGTGTCAGGCGTGAAAAAGTCGAGAGCCCAGCCGAGGAAAAATATGGGGAGCGCTATGTAGATGAAGAGAACCGCGTCAAGGAACAGGGCCTTCTTCCGGCTCACGATCTCAGGCTTCTCCTCCTGCCCGGAAGAAGCGGCACTGCCGTCCGCAGGGTACTGCTCCTCCGGCGCGTCCTTGGTCTCCGGTGCTTTCTCCGGAGCTCCGGCAGGATCTGCCTTCACGCTATCCGAAGGCTTTTCACCCTTCACGTCAGAGGAATCATCCCTTGAAGGCTCCCCGCTCCGGGCTGCAGCCTGCGCCTTCACGGCTGCGTCATCGTTTTCCCAGTCAAGGCCGCAGGCATGGCGGACGGACGGGATGAAGCGCACGATCGCAAAGAGAGCTCCGGAAATCAGGAAGGCAATGAGCAGGGCACCGAATACCCTGCCTTTGCCGTTATTCAGCGGGTACTTCTCCGCGCCCTTAGCCACAATGAAGGGATCCTTTCCCGTGACCTCGAACACCGCCTCACCGGCGCCTGCAGGTGAGACAAGCTTCAGGTCATGGTAGCCGTAATTCTTGGTGTCGCCTGCGGGCGCGACTGCGCGTCCGCCTACCTTAAGGTTCCTGACAGTTACTTTGCCTCCTGCCCGGTCGCCGAGGTCAAGGCGGAAGCCGGTGAGCGTACGGTCCTTCTGGTTGAGCCTAAGCGAGAACGGAACAAACTTGTCCTTCTGGAGGCTGAGGTCCTTCCTTACCGAGAAGTTCTCGGCGTAGCTCTTGTTGAGTCCGTCCATGATGTAGAAGACCTGGGTCTTCATCACGCCGGCGTAGTCCGCCTTTATGTCCGCGCTCACCTCATAGGAGGTGTCCGCGGTGAAGAAGTCGAGAGCCCAGCCGAGGAAGAACACGGGGAGCGCTATATAGAGGAATAGCAGCGTGTCGAAGAAGAGGCCCTTGGCCCTGCTTAGAGGCTCCGGCTTTTCCTCCTCTGCAGCGGCTGCGGTGTCTGCCTCATCCAGCTTCTCCTCAGAACCTTGCTCTGCAGTGCCGCTCTCTTCTGCAGGCTCAGAAGCTTTCTCCGGAGCATCTGCGGGCTCTGCCTTAACGCTTTCCGAAGGCTTTTCAGCATTCACTTCAGAGGCATCATCCTTCACGTTTTCCGAAGGCTTCTCCTCCTTCACATCAGATGGCTCATCCTTTGAAGTCTCCGCGCTCCGGGCTGCAGCCTGCGCTTTTGCTGCTGCATCCTCATTTTCCCAGTCGAGGCCCAATGCATGGCGGACGGACGGGATGAAGCGGAAGATCGCAAAAAGCGCTCCGGAGATGAGAAGAGAAACAAGAACTGCGCAGAATGCCTTCCCGGCTCCGCTCTCCATCGGGTACTTCTCGGCTCCCTTCGAGAAGAAGAAGGGATCGCGCCCGGTGACCTCGAACACCGCCTCGCCGGCACCTGCAGGGGAGACGAGCTTCAGATCATGGTAGGCGTAATTCTTGGTGTCGCCTGCCGGTGCGACTGCGCGGCCGCCTACCTTAAGGTTCCTGACGGTTACCTTTCCTCCGGCCCGGTCACCGAGATCAAGCCTGAAGCCGGTGAGCGTGCGGTCCTTCTGGTTGAGCCTCAGCGAGAAGGGAACGAACTTGTCCTTCTGGAGGCTGAGGTCCTTCCTTACCGAGAAGTTCTCCGCGTAGCTCTTGTTGAGGCCATCCATAATGTAGAAGACCTGGGTCTTCATCACGCCCGCGTAGTCCGCCCTGATGTCGGCGCTCACCTCATAGGAGGTGTCCGCGGTGAAGAAGTCGAGAGTCCAGCCGAGGAAGAACACTGGAAGCGCGATATAAAGGAAAAGGAGCGCGTCGAAGAAGAGGCCCTTGGCCCTGCTCACGCTCTCAGGCTTTTCCGCGGCAGCCTCCGGACCGGTCCCGATCTTCTCCTGAGCTTCTGATGCCTCAGCTGCGGCGCCTTTCTGCTCGTCCTTGCCTGGTTTCATGTCCACGTCCTCTTTTTCTTCCTTTTCTGAATTCATGTCCGTACCGCGATCAGCAGCATTCCCGTTTCCGTCCCCGGCAACAGACTTCCCGTCAGGCTGCAAATCCTTTTCCCCGTCAAGGCCGCAGGCTCTTCTCACCAGGAAGCGTCCAAGGTAAAGAAGACATGCCAGTGCCTGAAAACACCAATCAAAAGACAAAAGCCGCGGGCATCTGCCCCGGGCTCTGAGCCTTTCTCCGTCTGCCGTGCAACGGTCACTTCCTCGAGCCACCGAGCCCCGCTAGCCTTCTGAGGACCGGGATGCGGACTACGATGAGGAAAAGGACTGCTGAGAGGAGACCCGCGCAGATCCCGGAGACAATGACCTTCCCCGGGAAATTCACCGGATGGAGGGTCTCGATATACGGGGCCGGGCCGGTGACCTTAAGCACGGCGGAATCCTTCCTTGTCTCAGAGAGCTCAAGATCATGGAGCGCGACGGCGCCTTTGTCCGAGACCGGGAAGTTTTTCCCGCTGACGGTGAACCTCTTAATCTCAACCGTGTCTATGCCGCTCTCGCGGAGCCTCACGAACTCAGCCCTCACGCCGCTCACGGCCTTCCCTCCCGCGCGGATGATCCCGTTCGCGCCGGTGAAGTCATCGGCGTGGAGGAATATCCTGGAGTCAAGCGAGTGCGCGCTGTCATAATCCTCTGCCCCGCCGTCCGTCCGGAAATAGACCTTTACCGGGATCTCGGCGTCAGACGAGCCCTTCGCCAGAAGGAAGAACTTCTGGTAGTCAGGATAGGAGAACAGCCCCGCGCCCCACGCGAGGACGTAGACCGGCACCGCGATGTACACAAAGAGGACTGCCAGGCGAAAAAATGATATATTTCTGGTCATGTTTCAATCCACGCTCTGAGGCTCTGCAGCATCAGGCTGCGCCGCATCCCAAGCAGGATCCCGCGGCCGGGCAGGCCGCCTGCGGGAGATCCTGCCGCGGCGCTGCAATAATGGCGCTATTCTAGCAGACAAAGCGCCGCCGTTCATGAAAACATGACATGTAAGGGGACAGTAAAAATTCATTTTTGGGCCCGCGGACAAAATAATGAGCTCAAATTCATGACCAACTGTGCGTTCCTTTGCTAAAATCTGCACTGAACCTTAGATTTCACAGCAATTCGTGTTCATTATCAACAAAAGAGGTTAATGAAGTGACTCGTACAGTTATGCTCGTACCGGCAGCAGCCGGCGAGGGAATCAACGCAGTATGTCTTGGCCTTATCAAGGCACTCCAGGACAAGGGCGCAAAGGTCGGATTCTTCAATCCTGTGGAAAGCGCATCCGGCACCAACGCCGCTGCCGTAGTGAAGGAGACTTACGGCATCGCCTCGCCTGAACCTGTAAACAGAGTCCACGCCTCAAGGCTCATCGCCGAGGGCGACGAGACCGTGCTCCTAGAGGAGATCCTCGGTGAGTTCGAGGAGTACAAGGCAGCCGGCAGCTACGACGTGATTGTCGCAAAGGGAACCTCAGGCTGCTGCGGCTCGCCCTGGGCTGACGAGCTCAACTACGGCATCGCGAACGCCATTGACGCCGAGGTTGTCCTCGTAAGCGGCACCAAGGGCGGCAAGGACAACTTCTATGACCGCCTCGACACCCTGAAGAAGAAGTTCAGCAGCCGCCTCCAGGGCCTCATCGTCAACAAGGCAGGACAGGCCGGATGCTGCTGCCAGGGAGCATGCAGCGCCAAGGCTCCGTTCGGCGCAAAGGAGGCTGACATCTCCGAGGCAGGCGCAAAGCTCCTCGGCTTCATTCCGTTTGAGCACAGCCTCTTCGCTCCGCGCGCAAAGGACATCGCCGCTTACCTCGGCGCCGAGACCCTCAATGAGGGCGAGGCAGCAGTGCGCCGTCCCTGCCATCCGGCAGTCGCCTCCGGCTCCCTCGAGGACCTCGAGAAGGATCTTACCGACGGCGCCATGGTCTTCTGCGAGAGCACCAGGACCGATGTCAAGGGCGCGGTATTCCAGGCTGCCCGTGACGGCAAGAAGCTCGCCGGCGTGGTATTCACCGGCGCTAAGGATCCTAAGGCAGTCGAGTTCTGCGACTGCGTGAAGGAGAACGGCCTTCCGGTATTCGCGACTTCCCTACCCCTCTTTGCGGCAGCAGGCAAGATGTCCTCCTTCAAGTCCCCGATCGCAGCTGACGACAAAGAGAAGGCTGAGGCAGTCTCCGCAAAGATCGCCGCAGCGCTCGATGCTGACTTCGTCGCATCCATCACCAGGGAGGATCCTGCCCACGTACGCCGCATGTCTCCCGCGGCATTCCGCTACATGCTCACCCAGAAGGCCAAGGCTGCCAGCAAGCGCATTGTCCTCCCTGAGGGAACCGAGCCCCGCACCATCCGCGCCGCAGCCATCTGCGCGCAGAGGGGAATCGCGAAGCCCGTCCTTCTCGGCAACGTCGAGGAGATCAAGAAGGTTGCAGAGGAGCAGGGAGTATCCTTCGACGGACTCAGCATCGAGCTCGTTGATCCGGAGAACAGCCGCGAGAACTATGTCGAGAGGCTTGTCGAGCTCAGGAAGAAGAAGGGCCTTACCCCGGAGCAGGCACGCGAGCAGCTCAAGGACAACGTAATGCTCGGCACCATGATGATTGAGCGCGGCGAGGTTGACGGCCTGGTATCAGGCGCAGTCCACACCACCGCCAACACCATCCGCCCTGCGTTCCAGATCATCAAGACTGCACCGGGCTCCAAGATCGTCTCCTCGGTATTCTTCATGCTGATGCCCGAGCAGGTTCTCGTTTACGGCGACTGCGCCGTCAACCCTGCTCCGACCGCTGAGGAGCTCGCCGAGATCGCCATCCAGTCTGCCGACACCGCGAAGGCATTCGGCATCGATCCGAAGGTTGCGATGATCTCCTACTCCACCCTCGGCTCCGGCAAGGGCGAGGCGGTTGATCTTGTGGTCAATGCGACCAAGCTCGCCCAGGAGAAGAGGCCCGATCTCGCCATCGACGGACCTCTGCAGTACGACGCTGCCTACATGCCTGACGTAGCGAAGAACAAGGCTCCGAACTCCCCTGTTGCAGGAAAGGCCAACGTCTTCATTTTCCCGGAGCTCACCACCGGAAACTGCACCTACAAGGCAGTGCAGCGCTCCGCCGGCCTCGTCTCCATCGGACCCATGCTCCAGGGACTCCGCCGCCCGGTCAACGACCTCTCGAGAGGCGCGCTGGTTGACGATATCGTCTACACCATCGCCCTTACCGCAATCCAGGCTGACCAGATCAAGGACTGACAGTCTGAAAGAAGCTGAATACAGGGGCCCGGCAATGCCGGGCCTTTTTCGTTCCGCGCCCTGCCCTCCTCCCATGCAGGTGCGTATGTCTCCGTGAATTCTGCTAAAATCCCGTCCGCTGCACGTCTCGCAATGATGGGGTACCTGATGAAGCTCATTCGCAGAAAGTTCTTCTCTCATGATCTGTATTTCCTACAGGAAGTATCGCACCGCTACATGTCGGTCTCCTTCCTCCAGGTCCTGATCATTTCCGCGTACTGGTACTACTGCCTCACGACCTTTGCCCGCCAGAACGGCGGCGCCGACCTCGGCGTGCACGAGCTCATCTACCGCCTTGCCCTGATGGCAGCCCCGGTTCCCGTCATCCTCTACTTCACCTATTTCGCGGTGAACCTCGCCTACCGCTTCATCCGCTTCCAGACCACGCTCTATGACAAGAGTGAGGAGGATGACTTCATGGCAGCATCGGAGGTGTTCGGCACGCTCAGCGGGCGCGAGGGAGGGATCTACGCCATCCTCGGCGTGCGCCCGACGGCGGAGAGCGGCCAGAGCGCCTTCATAGTAAGGAAAATCCAGAAAAAGTACCTGTTCCCGGCAGTGGTGAGGACCAATCTCCGGAATGTACCCTCGTTCGGCGATCCTGACAGGACCATGTACTTCATCCTGCCCGACCAGCTCCTCGTTGCGGATGACGACTACAGGTTCGTCGCGGGAATCCCCTGGAGCGACATCAGGATTGTCTGCGAGGAGAAGATCATGAGGGAGCCCCTCTCCGGCGAGAACACCGAAAGCCCGGTGCCGGTGAGCGCCATCAGGTTCGAGTGCGGCAGGTGGAGCACCGGCCTTCTCATAAGGGGCTCGGACGAGAGCTTCATGGAGCTCGGCCGGCTGCTTCTCAAAAACAGGGACGCCCACTCGGAGGACTACGATACCCCGAAGTGGCTGAGCGAGGAGAGGAAGGCCGGATCAGGCACGGAAACGAGGAAGCCTGCGCCAGGACCTGAGGCAGCTCCTGAAGCCGCGGCAGCCTCCTATGAGGCTGACATCAGCGCGCAGTCCGGCATACTCCCCCGCGACGAGCAGGACCTGCCGGTCCATGATGACGGCAGCGAGTCTGGCATCGTCCCCGGCAATGAAAGCCGCGATCCGGATCTCCGCGGCCCCATCCCCGGAGGCGCCGGCGCCGCAGTGTCCCCGGACGAGAGGCCGCTCGGCATGAAGCCCGAGGAAAAAAAGGCTCCCCTGCGCCGCGATGACTTCTCAGAGAGAAAGGAGCCGTCCTTCGGGAACCTCGACATCTCGGGAGATTCCGAGAGCCTCAGGTTCTGAAATCATGAACCATTCCACTGGACAGCGGCGCGGTCCGCGCCGCCTCCTAAAGCTCAAGGCCGAGAGCTTCAGCGAGCTTTAAGGCCGGTTCAGGCATAACAGCCGTATTCCAGTCACCTTTCCCTGCTGTTCTCACTTTCCTGCACTTTGAAAGAAGCCGGAATGCCTCTTTTTCGGTGAGATTTTTCTCAGGGAGCTTCTCTATAAGCAGGTTCCTTACCCTTGCCGATATGACAGAGCGGAGGAAATTCACCAGTTCTGCGCCCATGGCCCTGCTGTAGCTCTCATCATTCCATGCGGCCGTGACGGGGAAGCTGCCGCGTTCGTTGATGAGATCCTCCCGCTCCTCCCTCCCGATAAACAGTTCATAAAGGCCGCGAAGATTAAGGTCGGCCTTGGACTTGAAACAGAACGTATAGGAAAGCGGCTTTCTGTCACCTGAGCCGGGACCGCCGAACCTGCTCCTGTCCTTGGAGAGTTGAAAGCTGGCTGCGTAGTCAGCTGGTGACATACCGGCAATATTGAAGGAGTAGAGAAAGCCGCTGCTTTTCGTCTTCTCCTTTTTGCCGAGCACCGGCGCTCCATGATGCCGCGCAATCTGACTGTCAAAGTGCAGCATCTTATAGCGCTCTGCGGCCTGTGAGCCTGGATCCAAAGGGAGAATGTACGTGATATCGCCATACACCGGGGTGTCACGGTAGAGGACGTCAGTCCAGAACCCCTTGTCGAGGAACATGATCCCATTGCTGATAAACAGCTCTCCCATGAAACTGGCTGCAAGGCTGTCATCGAGCAGGCTTCCCGGATAAGGCTGAAGCGCTGCCGGCTCATCCTCCTCCATGCTCCAGGCGTACATCACGCCGAGGCGCAGCGGCGCCGGGCATAAGCCTGACATGAGGACATCCTCCGGGAGGTCATCCGGCTCATGGTCAGAGCGCCTCAGCATGCCGTCAATAATGAGCCCGCCCTTTCCGTAAGCATCCGCTCTCCACTTCATGAATTCAATGATCCGTGATTCATCCTGCCCCGTTCTCTCAAGGAATGCTGTTACGGCACCGGCGGAGAGATCGAGCCCCTGGTAAAGCTCGGAGACGAAAGAGGTCTCATAAGCAAGTGAGAGGCCGGGAAGCACAGCCTCGTCCGATGAGGCAAGGAGGAGCGCCATGGCATAGAGCATCCTCGCGTCCTCAGAGGGCCAGAACCTCATCAGCTCCTGCATGAGGCCGCTCCCCGCATGGTGGCATAACGCCATGCAGCCATAGTCCTTCACCAGGACTTTCTTCCTGCGGGACTTTGATTTCGCTCCGCCCTGTGGGGTCTCATCCGAGATGTCAAAGCCCGTGAGCCCGCTTCCGGCGACCGGCCGGCCGGTGCCTTTCAGGGAAATGAGGTCATGCGCAGGGATGATGCGGCGCCCCTGGTCACCGCCATCGTCCGCGTGGCTCACAGTTTTCTTCCTCGTCCCTGCATCATTCGTATTTTTTCTTTCAGGCATGGTAAGCAGCACATCAGGCGGCAATTGGAAAGCGGCAGCCCGGAACGCCTGATTCGGCAGCTCTGCCAGCAGGCTTACAGGCTCCGGACACCTGTCCTGATCATATCAGAGTGCAAAAAGAAGGGTCAATCATTTTTTC
>DEHC01000069.1:0-65996 GCA_002351705.1 Gammaproteobacteria bacterium UBA2810
CTCATGCCGAGCACACAAAAAATGCCGCAGTGAAAAAAAGCTGCGGCATTCTTCAGGACTGTGTCCGGGGATCAGTCTCAGATCTCAAACGGATCGCGGAGAGTGATGGTCTGGCTGCGGTCAGGTCCGGTGGAGAGGATATCGACCGGCAGGCCGAGGATCTCCTCAAGGCGCTTTACATAGGCAACTGCATTTGCTGGAAGCTCAGCGAGGCTCTTCGCGCCGAAGGTGCTTTCCTTCCAGCCCGGGCAGGTCTCGTAAACTGCAGTTACCTCATCATAGTCATCGGCGGCCATCGGAGGATACTCCGAAACTGTTCCGTCCTTATGGCGGTAGCCGGTGCAGATCTTGACCTCATCAAGGCCGTCGAGAATATCAAGCTTTGTGAGGCAGAGTCCGGAGAGTGAGTTGAGCTGCTTTGAGCGCCTCATGGCAACAGCGTCAAACCAGCCGCAGCGGCGGCGGCGTCCGGTGACTGCGCCGAACTCCTGGCCCTTCTCGCAGATGTGCTCGCCGATCTTGTCAAAGAGCTCGGTCGGGAACGGTCCGCCGCCGACTCTCGTAGTGTAGGCCTTGACGATCCCGAGCACATAGTCGATTCCGCGGGGGCCGAAGCCGGCACCTGTGGAGACGCCGCCTGCAACGGTATTGGAGGAGGTCACATAAGGATAGGTTCCCTGATCAATGTCGAGGAACGTGCCCTGGGCTCCCTCGAAAAGAACCTTGTCGCCGTTCTTCCTGGCATCAGCAAGTATTGTTGTGATGTCCGCAATCATGGAGACGAGAACCGGGGCGTACTTCTTTACGCCCTCAAGTACCTCATCATAGGAGACCTCCTCGGCATGATAGAAGTTCTTCAGGATGAAGTTGTGGTACTCCATGACGGTCCTGAGCTTCTGGGCGAAACGGTCCATATTGCGGAGATCGCCGACGCGGAGGCCCCTTCTTGCGGCCTTGTCCTCGTACGCGGGGCCGATGCCCTTGCCGGTGGTTCCGATCTTCTTGTCACCGAGTGCAGCTTCCCTTGCGTGGTCAATGACAGGATGGTAAGGCAGGATCAGCGGGCAGGCCTCCGAGATCTTCAGGCGGCTTTTCACATCCACACCGGCGCTCTCGAGCTCGCCCATCTCCTTGAACAGTGCGTCAGGAGAGAGGACGACGCCTGAGCCGATAAGGCAGGTGCAGGACGGATGAAGGATCCCCGAGGGAATAAGTCTGACAACTGTCTTCTTTCCGCCAACTACCAGGGTATGTCCTGCGTTGTGCCCGCCCTGATAGCGGACGACATAGCGGGCCTTCTCTGTCAGAAGGTCAACGACCTTACCCTTTCCCTCGTCACCCCACTGGGTGCCCAATACAACTACATTCTGTCCCATTTACTCACTCAATAACTAAATCAGATGACTATGATTCGAAAACAACGGCTCAGCGGGCAGCTCCCGGCTTTCTTACGCCGAACTCGTCAAAAAACTCGCTGTCCGAGCCTACGACCATAACACTGTCTTTGCTGAAGCTCTTCCTGTAAGCTTCCATGCTCTTAAGGAAATTATACAGCTCGGGGCTCTTGGAATAGGCCTCAGCGTAAATCCTCGTCGCCTCTGCGTCTCCCTGTCCCCTGAGCTCGTTGGACTGCCTCTCGGCGTCAGCGACCATGACAGTGACCTTGCGGTCTGCCTCGGCCCTGATGAACTCGGCCTGCTTGCGGCCCTTGGAGCGGTGCTCGCGGGCGACAATCTGCCGCTCTGCCCTCATGCGGTCGTAAATCGAGGATGAGACCTCCGGAGGCAGGTTGATCTGCTTGATCCTCACGTCAACAACGGTGATCCCGAGCTCTGTTGCTGAGGCGCTCCTGAGGAGGGTCTTCTCCATGACCTCAGCTCTCTCGCCCGAGACCATGTCAACAATCGATCTGCTTCCGATCTCGCTTCTGAGGACCGCGTTGATCTTCTTCTTCAGACGGTCCTGTGCGAGCTCGAAGCGTCCGCTGTCAGTCGTGATGTAGAACTTCGCAGGATCCTCGATTCTCCACTTGACGTAGGAGTCGATGATGAGGTCCTTCTTCTCGTTCGTTACATAGCGGTCTGCGGATGACTCCATGGTCTGGATGCGGACGTCAAGGAGGAGCACGTCATCAATGATCGGGAACTTGAAATGGAATCCCGGACGGTAGATTACCGGATCGCCGCCCTCGGTGACACGCTTGACCTTGCTGAACTCGGTTACGATGCCGACCTCGCCCTCATGGACGATGAACACTGAATTGAACATCAGGATGAGCACGGCGGCTATTGCAATGCCGATGACTGTCTTTCTATCCATTCTCAGTTTCTCCTACCGTCCCTGACGCTGCTTCTGATTCCGCTCCTGATGCCGGAGGAATATGACTCCTCAGAAGAGGAGCCTGCGGACGACGATCCTGCCGCGTAGTCAGGCTCGCCCTGACCGTTCATGGAAAGCGCTGCTGCGGAGCTCCTCAGCTTCTCGTCGCGGGTTGGCCCTGAGCTGCTCTGGTCTTTCTTGTCCTTTCCGCTGAAGACACCGTCGAGCGGCAGGTAAAGCATGCTGCCCTCTGCTGAGGGAGACACATAGACATTTGCCGTATGGCTCAGGACATCCGACATGGTCTCAAGATAGATACGCTTTCTCGTGATCTCCGGTGCCTTGAGGTACTCGGGGAGCACGCGCTCGAAGCCTGCGACATCACCCTTCGCGCCAAGGACAACCTTGTCCTTGTAGGCATTGGCGTCCTGCTTGATGCGCTGCACCCGGCCCTCGGCCTTGGGGATGATCTCGCGCTCATAGGCCTCCGCCTCGCGGATGAACCTCTGCTCGTCCTCCTGGGCGGATATGGCGTCGTCAAACGCCTCCTTGACCTCCTCGGGAGCGTGGGCAGGGAGGAAGTTTACCGCTACGACGGAGATTCCCATGTCATAGGGCTTTATGATCTCATTAAGTACGCGCGCGGTGTCATCCTGCACCTTCTCTCGGCCGGTGGTGAGCACGTCATCCATCGTATTGTGCCCGACGACGTATCTCATGGCGCTGTCTATAGCCTGCCCGACAGACTCATCTGCGTTTGTCGTGCTGAAGAGGTACTTGTAGGCATCAGAGACGCGGTACTGCACGTTGATCTCGACACGGACGACGTTCTCGTCCTGGGTCAGCATGAGGCCTGTTGAGTTCAGGGACTTCACGGTCGAGACGTCAACGAGGATGACCTTGTCCACAAAAGGGATTTTCCAGGAAAGGCCCGGCTGCACGAGACGGTCGAAGCGCCCGAGGCGGAGGAGCACTCCGCGCTCTGCTTCCTTCACCGTATAGAAGCCCGAGAAAATGATTACGACAAGGAGGACAGCTGCGATGCCGGCAATGAGCAGCAAATGGCTGCCGCCGGAGCTCCCGCCGCCGGAACCGCCGCTGCCGCCTCTGAACAAATCAGCAATCTTGCTCCCGAGTCCCCCGAAATCAAAGGAGGATGAGCCGTCATCCCAGCCGCTGCCGCCATTCTGCTTTCCGGATTCGTTCTTCGGATCCTCACCGCTGCCGGCATTGTTCCTGCTGCTGTCATCATCAGCATCTTTGGGCCTGTTCCAGGTCATCTTGCTTTCTCCAGTTATCCCGCTTGGACCGCACTCTCTGCATCTGCGTCGGATCCGGTGCCCCCGGATTCCGTCAGGCCGGAATGCTCAGACCTGACGCAGGCAAGAATCTCACAGCCCTCACGGGATGCGAGCCTTGCGTAATCCTTCTCCGGAAGACTCCCTTCCGCAACTGCGGCTCCGTTGTCCTCCCAGCTCACGCTCTGCACGGCGCCTAGCCCGTACAGCCATGAAAGAGCCCCTCCTGCCGCAGGCAGAACGCGCACGGTAAATTTTACTATAACCGGATCAAGAAATTCTGCAACAGCCTTTCTGAGGAGTTCGGTGCCCTCCCCGGTAACAGCGCTGAGCCAAACCGACTCGATCCGGCCCTCGCCGTTTCTCACGAGGTGCGGCGTCACGCCGTCAGCGAGATCTATTTTGTTGTATACCCTTATCCTCGGTACGCTTTCCGCTCTGACCTCGGCGAGGACTGTCTCCACTTCCCTGATATTGCCCTCAAGCCTCTCGTCATGGCTGTCAATGACCTCAAGGAGGAGAGTTGCCTCCCTGGTCTCCTCGAGCGTGGCACGGAATGCATCAATAAGATCATGAGGAAGATGCCTGATGAAGCCTACCGTGTCCGAGATCATCACGTCTCCTGCCACGTCGAGGTGAATCATGCGAAGTGTCGTGTCTAGCGTCGCAAAGAGCTGATCCGCGGCGTATACCCCGGCGCCGGTAAGGAAGTTGAAGAGTGTCGACTTTCCCGCGTTGGTGTAGCCTACGAGCGAGACAACGGGAACACTGCGCTTCTGCCTGGTCTTGCGGCTCTCGCGTCTGGTCCTTCTCACATCCTCGAGCTCGCGCCCGATGCGCTCGATCTGCTCGTGGATCTCGCGGCGGTCAAGCTCAATCTGCTTCTCGCCCGGTCCTCCTCTGAGTCCGAAGCCGCCCTTCTGCCTCTCGAGGTGGGTCCAGCCGCGTACCAGCATGGTGGAAAGATGGGTAAGCCTCGCGAGCTCTACCTGGAGCTTTCCCTCATAGGTTCTCGCGCGCCTTGCGAAAATGTTGAGAATCAGCTCCACGCGGTCAATTACGCGGCATCCTGCGATTTCGGTAAGGCTTCGTTCCTGCGAAGGTGTAAGGCGGTGGTTGAAGATGACGAGGTTTGCTTCCTTTTCCTGGACAAGGGCTTTGAGCTCCTCGGCCTTTCCGGTGCCGATGTAGGTGCTGGCATTCGGCGTGCCGCTCCTTGCGAAGAGGACTCCTGCTATCTCAACGCCGCATGAGACGGTGAGCTCCCGGAGTTCGTCAAGATCCTCGTTCTCATCAGGGGTGGAGGCAAACTCGGTCTGGACAAGGATCGCCCTCCCCGGTAGATCATCAGAGGAAAACTCATCGGCATGTACAAGATCAGTCACTGGAAAATCTCCGAGAATCTGCCGGACTGCTGACAGCCGTACAGAACAAGAAGGAAGAGAAGTATTTTAATGCAGTATGGAAAATTTCGGGCGACTAAGGAGCAGGACGTAAGAGATAAACTTATTCCGCCGGAGGAGGCCCCGGCGGAACGCGGGCGGCAGCAGAGCAATATCAGAACTCTGATGAAACTTCCTCTTCCTGCTCAGCGCCCTGACTGCCGTCATCGGCAGCGGTCTTCTGAACCTGGCGGTGCTGAGGGAGAGGACGCGCAGGAACAATTGAGGAAATTGCATGCTTGTAGACCATCTGCTGGCTGGTGTTGTTTCTCAGCAGAATGACAAACTGATCGAATGATTCCACCTGTCCCTGAAGTTTTATTCCGTTTACCAGAAAGATGGATACCGGGATCTTGTCCTTTCTGATCGCGTTTAAGAACGGGTCCTGAAGCAACTGACCTTTATTCATAAAAAGCCTCATTCTTATTATTATAATTTCCGCAGCCTGACACCCTTGGCACGAGACCCGCGGAGTCTATTGTCTTTGATTATACGACATTTTCAATTAAAAATAAGTGCTTACGTTAATCACTGCCTCCAGTCTGCAGATATGGCGGGGATTCGGCAGCTCTCAGCTGCCTGCAGGTGCGCGATCCGAAGATTCCACGGAAGCGCAGAACGCTGCAAAGAGGAACTTAATCAGAAATTAAGGTTAAAATATCCGCCGTTAATCTTCAAATCCAGAGTACACCGGAAAAGCACGCCATGATCCTCATAGAAAAACTCTCATTCGCCAGGGATAACAACGTAATTTTCGATGAGGCATCGGCCCATATCGCGCCGGGCACGAGGACCGGACTTGTCGGGAGGAACGGCTGCGGAAAGTCCACTCTTTTCGAGCTCCTTACCGGTGAGCTGAACCCGGATGACGGCAGGATCACCATACCTGAAAGCTGGTCGATTGCGACTGTAGCTCAGGAGACACCTTCACTCGACATTTCCGCAGAGGAATATGTCATTGACGGAGATAAAAAATACCGGGCCCTTCAGAAGGAGCTCAGCGATGCAGAGGAGAGGAATGACGGCATCGCAATCGCGCGAATAAGCGGCGAGCTTGAAATCTCCGGCGCCTACACCATCCGCCCGAGGACCGCTGCCCTTCTCTCGGGCCTCGGCTTCACGCAGGAACAGATAAAGCTTCCGGTAAAGGACTTCTCCGGAGGCTGGCGAATGAGGCTGAACCTCGCCCGTGCCCTCATCTGCAGATCTGATCTGCTCCTCCTCGACGAGCCCACCAACCACCTTGATCTCGACGCAGTCATGTTCCTCTCCGACTATCTCAAGGGCTATCGCGGCACTCTCGTCATCATTTCGCATGACCGCGAGTTCCTTGACGATACTGTAGACCACATTATCCATATAGAGAACAGAAAGCTTAACGAGTACACCGCAGACTACAGCGGCTTCGAGAGGATGAGGGCTGAGCGCCTGGCACAGAACCAGGCACTCTATGAGAAGCAGCAGCAGAGCATCGCGAAAATCCAGTCATTCATAGACCGTTTCAGATACAAGGCTACAAAGGCAAGACAGGCACAGAGCAGGCTTAAGGCACTCGAGAAAATGGACCGCATCGCGGCGGCCCACCCGGACTCACCTTTCCATTTCACCTTCAGGAAGCCCGAGCAGCTCCCTGTACCGCTCATGAACATGGAGGACATCTCCATCGGGTATGAGCCGGGGAAGCCCGTGATCAAATCTCTGAAGCTCAATCTCACTCCGGGAGCGAGGATCGGTCTTCTCGGCCGCAACGGCGCAGGAAAGTCCACTCTCATCAAGTTCCTTGCGAGGATGCTGAAACCCCTCACGGGAAGGCTTTCTGTCGCCAAGGGTATAAAGATCGGCTACTTCGCGCAGCACCAGCTTGACTACCTCAATCCCGACCAGTCCGCCCTCTGGCACCTGCAGAGGCTTGCACCTGAGATGCGCGAGCAGGATCTCCGTAACTACCTCGGAGGATTCGCCTTCTCCGGAGACAAAGCCCTGGAGAAGGCCGGAACGCTCTCAGGAGGAGAGAAGGCACGGCTTGCCCTCGCGCTCATTGTCTGGCAGAAGCCCAATCTCCTTCTCCTCGACGAGCCTACGAACCATCTTGACCTTAATATGCGCGACGCGCTATCCGCTGCACTGCAGGATTTTGAGGGAGCCATGATTATCGTCTCCCACGACAGGCACCTTCTCCGCACTACGGCAGACGACTTCTATCTTGTGGACGGCGGGAAGGTCTCGGAATTCTCGGGAGACCTCGATGACTACCACAAGTACCTAATCGAGCAGAGAAAGAAGGAGCTCACAGAGTCCGCGGCAGAGCGCCGCGAGCAGCGGATCCAGGAAAAGCAGGCAGCCTCGGGAGGAGCCACGCAGATTTCCTGGAAAGAGAAAAAGGAACTTCTGCAGAGGCTCCGGGCCGAGGCAAGGCCTCTCAGAAAAAAAGCCGAGGAGCTCGAGAAGAAGATGAATGATGCCAACTCAAGGCTTGAGGAGATTGAAGCAGCCCTCAGCGAAAGCGGCATCTATGACGCTTCGCGGCGGGATGAGCTCTCGAAGCTCCTTAAGGAGCAGGGGGAGCTAAGGAAAACCTCGGAATCCATAGAGTCTGATTGGCTTGAAGCCTCGGAAAAGCTCGAGGAGGCAGAGAGCAGAATCAGGGAAGCAGAAAACACCTCTTCACTGTAAGCGTGGCCTGCACGAGCTGAGCTCCGCCAGGACTGGCCGCTTCAAATACCCTGCGCTTCGAGTAGTTCTCGCTCTGACAGCAGGCCATTGCTGTATAGTTCATTAACCTGCCGGGCAAATACGGCCCGGCAGGATTCTTTTTTACCAGGAGACGCTGATGCTAAGCTACAGACATGGCTTTCATGCCGGAAACAACGCGGATGTCCTGAAACATCTCATCCTGTGCGCCGTAATTTCCTACATCAGGAAGAAGGACAAGCCTTTCACCATCATAGACACCCATGCCGGAGGCGGCATCTACAGACTGAATGACGCCATGGCTGAGAAGACCGGAGAGGCAGAGGACGGCATCGTCAGGCTTCTGCGCAATCCGGGTAAGCTCCCTGATATCGTTCCTGAGTATTTCAGAATCATTGAGGCTCTCAATCCCGATGGAAAAGTCAATGTATACCCCGGATCGCCCTACATCGAGCAGCAGCTTCTCCGCGAGAATGACAAAGGGATATTCATCGAGCTGCACCCCGCTGAATTTGACGCTTTGAGGCACAATTTCGGAAGGGATCACAGGATAAGCCTCCATAAGCGCGACAGCTTCGAGGGACTCGACGCAATTGTCCCGCCCCCGGTAAGACGCGGCGCGGTCCTCATGGATCCAGCTTATGAGGTTGAGACCGACTACGTGAAAAGCGTGAGCTCTATCGGCAGGGCCTTCCGCAAATGCCCGACCATGACCATGATGCTCTGGTATCCTGTGCTCTCCAAGGAAAGGGACAGAAGCCAGAAAATCCTCTCGGAGGCGAGGAGACTTTCCATACCCGACACCTGGCGTGCGGAGATAAGAACGTCAGTGCAGGAGGAAGATTTCGGCATGTGCGGATCAGGGGTCATCATCTTCAACTGTCCATTCTCTGTGGACCGTAAAATAGCGGAGGTTCTCAGTGAGCTTGAAATATCCATTGGCATTGGAAAGAGCTCTTCAGTTCTATCAAGGCTCTCGGAGAAAGGCAGCTGAGGGATAAGGAGACAGCTTAAAAAAGAGCCCCCGGTTCCGGGTATCCGGAACCGGGGGCTTGTTTATTGCCAGTTTTTACTGACTCTTCAGACGGCTGTGTTACCAGGGCTTCTCGTTGTCGATCAGGACCTGATAGGAGGTTGCCATACGGCCGACATCAGTAACAGTTGTTTTCTTGGAAGATTCCGTCTCAGACTCATCGTTTTTGAGCGCGCTGGAGTCGACCGCAGACACTGCAATTACATTCGTTCTCCCCCTAACCGATGAATAGGCAATAGTTACATCGGTCGCAGTATGATCAAAACGTCGCTGGTTCGAGGTGTCGCTCGCACTGTCGGATACATTGTCAATCTTCATGGTAGTAGGATTAAGCACGTACTGATAGCTTTCCGCACTCTCCGAGCAAGGATCACTGGTCGGAACAAGCGTGTTTACAATAAACCTGTCAAAAGCCTCAGCAGGGTTGAACGCTACTTTCTCTCCGCCGTTCATAAGAGTATTACCATAGTAGATCGGAGTGAGATCCAAAATCCAGCCGTCTGTGCATGCTCCTGACTTTGCTCGGCAGACCGGTGTATCGAGCTTTCTGAGCTTGGTTCTGTCGTAGTCCGCCAGAAGGCCCGAATGATCGACACCTGCGTAATCCATGGTGCTTACATAGACGCTGCTGTTTCGGTTGATCGACTCGGATGAATCACCGCGATCGTTAATCATCCAGATTGAGTTGACCGGCTCGCTCTTGTTGTACTTGTTGTCAATATTGGAAACAAGATATCTGCCCGTGCCCCACATGACGGTCTTGTTCACAACTCCGGAAGCGCCGAGCGTACCCCTGTTAATAACAGCAGGTGCAGTTGTAATGCTCAGCCTGTGCCCCTTTTCATCAGTGCAGACGGCCAGGCGCTTGAGATCACTCGCGGTAATCATGCCGTTAAGCATACTGCGGTGGTTGCCCTCAAGTCCCGCACCCTCAACCGAGAGTTTGCCGTGACTGTACGTATAACCAGAACCGTCATCATTGGCAATTGCCTTCCGGAGCGACAGACGGTACATGTTGCCGTGCAGATCTCCTGCATAGATAACGTCCGGGTTTCCGTCCTGGTCATCATCAAACAAAGTGGGCTCTGACATGCCGTCCTTATAATTGCCATTGGTATAGTCACCGCCGTCCCAAAGGTTGGCATAGAGAGAATAGCTTGATGTCGAACCGCTTAGTGTCTCTTCATCCGCATATATCGTGTTTGCGAATTTTCCGCTGAGCACGTCAACGAATATCAGCGCCGGACCTCCCTTGTCAGCAATGCTGTTATAGCCGTTTCCATATACTGCATAGAGCCTGGTCTTGGCGTCAGCTTCATCAGACTTATAGGCGAATACCTTCGGCGCACGCATTATTTTTCCGACAAAAGGATTGTTTGTATCATCAAACTCCCATTTGAGGAAACTCTGGATTTTGGCTGTATCAGTAAGGGGCTGGATATGGCCTGATTCGTTTACAACATCACTCAGATCAGAAATATCAAGAGCATATCCTCCTTTCGCACCGTTTCCGTAAGTTCCCAGGGCAAGGACACGCCTGCCGCTCTGTCCTGCTTTATACGATGAAACCGTAATGGTTCCGTCAACATACTGAGTGTGCTCGGACACAAAGCTGGGATCGGCAAGGTGGGAGAGCTTATCTGCCATATTGTACGGAATAATGGCAAGCAGCTCCTCTCCTGTCTTGTCGCTGACTACATGTATCATGCCGTCATTGGCGCCGAAAATTACAAAGGCATTTCCCTTTGAGTCGGTGCCGTAGACCGGCGTTGCGCTCGATATATCGCCGATCAGAGTTGTAGGATTCAAAGCATCATACAGAGTCGTACTTCCGCGGGATCTGAATCCTCTGAACTCATCAGTGTATCCGAGACCATCAATCTGGGCCTTCACATCGTCGGTTATCTGCTTGTCCTCGTCCGTTTCGAACGAGCGATCGCCACGCATATACTCGACAAAACGGCTTACTATATCGTTCTGCGCCGTTACGTCACCCTTTATAAACTGTGAAAGACCAAGGGCCTTGCTGTTTCCGGCAAGGAATTTTTCGTACATGTCATGATTGATGCACCGCAAATCGCCATCAGCGGCCGGGGTTTTGTCAACGCTGGTGTCAGCATCAGAACTCTCATCAGCTGCGGCAGCAGAATCGCAGTACTTGAAGAGGTGGAGGAATCCATTCCTGTCCTCAATGAAAATATTGCGCTTTGAGCTGTCAAAGCTTCCGGTGAGGGAGGCATTTGATGAGGCATCGTAATTCCCCTGAATATACCCGAGCTGGGCAAACAGGGATTTACCGGCACGCCATCTCTGCGCGTTGGACTTGATCTTGGTTTCACCGTCCTCTACCTGAACCTTGTAGCTTATCAGCTCGCCAGTCCAGTTCTGCTCCTCGAAAGAAGCCTGGAAGTAATTTGAGTTGGTTCCGCCGTCGCCTGTAGCCACAATATTGGTGCTGGAGAACGAGGCCGCAGTGGAAACACGCCTCTTGCCTTCACGTATCGAGTCCATTGCGCTCTTGAGCTGCGATGCAAGCTTCGAGGCATCGTTCACATAATAGTAATTGCTCGGCTCCTCGAAACCGGTGACAGTATTGAGCTTCAGCGTCTGGATCTTCCCGTAGCCATACTTTGCGGCAAGGAGTGACGGAGGCGGCAGGAACTGAGACTTGCCGGAATCTGCCAGAACATCAAACTGTCTTGTCACCTCGGGCTGACAATAACCGGAAAAATTCATGTAAGGCAGGAATACTCCGGCGTTAACATCACTTACAGAGCGGCAGTCTCCTATATTGCCTGTTACGAATTTTACTGTCCCGTTGTCATCATAGTTATAGCGTACTTTTTGCCCCCTGTTATACTCAACCACCTGAACAAGGCTGCCGTCGGGATTGCGCTGTTTGTCTATGCCCAGCTGGTCAACACCGATGAAGGGAAACCTGGTGCCCGAGCTGTTTTTTTTGCCGTTAAGGCTTTTGGCTATATCAAAGAAAGTTGACTTGCCCCAGTTATAGTGACATGAGCTTATGCTGCCAGGCAATTTGTTATAAAAATCACTCGGACAATCACTGACCCCCACATCAACACCTGATATGGAATACCCGAAATGCTGTGACGCATAGCTGTCAGTGTAGTATCCATATGCGGTTACAAGTACTTTTGACTGATCCTCATTGAACCTGAGATGGTACTGGACAATTGCATCCTGATCATAGTCAGTGCCGTATGATGAATCCTCAAAGTTGATTCTGAACGACATGTCAATCGGATTGTGGTTCGTGCCGTACCTGACGAAATCCATGTAGAAGTCAACAATACCGCACGTCTGAAAACGCTTCGTGCTCTTGTAATAATAACTGCCGCTTTCACTGATGTTTTTGCCGTTAAGGAGAGTTACGCATGCGGGGGCAATCTCAACTTTCCTGCCCGAATCGGATACGATACTGAAACGCGGGACACTTGGCGCCATGGAAACCACAGTGGTAAGAAGAACGTTGTTAGTGTTGCTGATGCAGCCTCCATGGCCTTGCTTGCAGCCAGCCTTAATATCGGATACATCCGTGTCAGGCTGATTTCCTGCAGCAATAAGCGCAACGCCTGCTATTGAATAATCACCGAAGTCCGGGGCTCCCAGAGGAGCAAGACCTGCTACCTTCTCAAGATTTGTAACTTTCTTGAGCGTGACAATTCCGTTCAGATAGGATTCTGAATTTACATCCAGTGATGAGTTATAGTCTCCGGTCTGACCAATGAAATAGTTTCCTCCGTTGATTCCCTCAAGTTCTCCGATATTATGAACTGCGCCTGCAATGTCAAGACCACCGGAATTCATGCTGACACCATTTTCCCATCTCTTCTGCTTTGAGACGTTGTCGAATGAATTGTCTTCCTCACTGAGAACCAGGTTTACCGCGTTCTGGCATTTTGAGTTATATACCGGCTCACCTGTTGTCTTGTCCTTGACAGCGTAGGGCGACTGAGCAGTTTTTACAGAAGCAACCGTAGAAGACTGATTGGTATTCGAAAGGGATTCAGTGTCGACGTTCTGGGCGACGCCTTTGTTGAAGTAGCTGTAGCTGGCGAGCAGCATCGCTCCAAGAGGATTTCCCCACATGCTGCACTCTATGTTCTTGTCCCAAAACGGCTGATAAGTTGCGTACGAGCCGTCATGGCATTTATGAGTCTGGCCAGCGGACCACCAGAACTTCTCTTGAAAATCCGAGATCATCAGGGAATTTATCGTTGAAAGCACGCCGCAGGCGGTGCCACCGGCGGTGTTGCAATCGACTCCGGCGGGAGCGGCAAAACTTCCGTCACTGTTGATTTCATCCTTTACATTGTGCACAGGTGAACGCAGCACGCCGGTATTGATGTTATTAAATCCATAATAACCGCTGGTAATGAGTCCGAACGAAGCTTCATTGTCATGGGCCCTCTGCTGAACCAGCCCCTCAGGAACATAGTAGGTCCCCATGTCTGATTTATATGGGTAGCAGACAGACTCGTCACGGACATAGCCGGTCGCCTTAAAACCAGGTGTGCTTTCTGAGGGGCAGGGGATAACGCGAATCTGCGCACTCTGCGTAACTTCCATCGCCTGGGTACCGCCATCCGGAGTATCCATAGAGCTTTCCGACAGAATTCCATTTCCTGACTCGCGGCTTGCCCAGTTCCAAACCCATGCATGTTTTCTGAGGTAATCTGACTGCTCAGTGGCGCTTTTCTTTTCGCCCAGATACTCATAGCGCTCCAGCGAGCCTATGGGAAGTTCTGTACCAGTATGCTTAGGCTTAACGACAACAAATCTGTTTTCCCTCACTCCAATGAAGGCGGAAGAGCCCTCGCTGAACGACGATGCGTCCTTTGAAGTCCCTGATGAGCAATTTGGATCGGTTGTTGCGCTGGCTGGCATAAAACTGCACAGCGTTGCTGGCGCGCCGGAAGCCAGCTTGTAATTGTCGTGGTAATAGGACGATACGATAGACTTGCCCCAGCTATGCGCGTCCGACGTTATGAAAGTGTGCCCAATTACTACATCATTCCCTACTTTAGGAAGTTTATTGTTAGGAGCAGGTTTGAAATCCGAATAATCCTGTCTTTCACCGCCTATCAAAACTTTCTTTACAGCATCCATACGGCTGGTAGTAACATAGTTAAGCAGGTTGCCGCTCCACATGTCTCCATCACAGTATCTGAATTCGAGACTCCTGCTGCCGTCTGAATACTGGCCGATCTTCGCAACGTTTACAGGAGAAAAGTAGCCTTCGATGGATATATACTTATAACAAAGGTTTGAATCAAATATTCCGTAATAGTTAATCTCCGGCTTGAAGAAATAGTCAATCTTTCCATCACCGTCAATGTCGCTGGCATCGGTGTAGGATTCAGTGAACATGGTGTGATCCTTGCTCAGAATCAGCATTATGAGCATGGGGAGTTCACTGTTGCCGACATAGAGCGGCTTGGTGCCTATCTCAAGGTCCTTCGTTGCAATAGAATCATCCGAGAGCGCCGGAAACGCGCTTAGTCCCGCAAGCATTGCGAGAACAATGCCGGCAGACTTATTAAGTTTTGCCTTAAACATAATCACAGAGCCTCGCTTTATTACCAGCATCCTGCAGTAGTATTAGAGCCGACCAGGGACTTCTTGGTCCCGTCCTTATAGAGTATCAGCACATCGCAGTCATCCTTGCCTGCATCCCTGGATCTTACGAATGCCTTGATTGCGTAGTTATGGGAAACTTCACCTTTTGCGCCGTCTGTGCCGTCGCCGCCGCATGATGAGGTCGGTTCAGGATTGGAAATTGAAGCATAGGTTTCGACACATGCCCTGTCATACATTTTCCCGGTAAACCGGCTGCTCAGATCCGCCTCAAAATATTTATGCTTGAGCGAGTAATACTGCTCCTCGTCCTGCTGTATTTTGAACATCTCAGTCTGGGCATCCTGCCTTTTCGCCTGCCTTGAGTATCTGCCGTAGGCAGGAACTGCAATGGCGGCAAGGATGGCTATCATAAGAATGACAATCATCAATTCAACGAGGGTAAAACCTGAATTCCTTTTCATAATCTTCTCCTTGCTAGAAACGCTTGTTCCGGGTGCCGTCAGATGAGCCTGCCACTTTCGGTGTCTCATCGACTTCGATGTCTTTTTTGCATGACACAGGAACCTTTACGTATTCCTGCAGGTAAGTCCGGCTTCCTGACGCATCGAGCCCTCTCGATGTTACCCTGTACCACTGCCATCCCGGCTGTCCGTCATCACGGCAGTCCAGCGCCATCCATTCGACACGGTAAATGGCACGCTCCTCGGTCTTATCGAACAGAACATTGTTGTCTCCGCCTGTGACTGAGATCTTCGGTTTTACTGTATTGGCTACGTTGAATACATGAACATCCCAGCCTGTACCTTTCTTCCAGCCGTTGAAGTTCTGAGGCTTGTCGCCGTCGTAAAGCCACCAGTAGCAGTGCTTTTCATTTGATGAGCAGTCCGGGTAGTCAGCAACAGCATTCGGATCATTCTCGTAACCGTTTGGGAAGAGCAGCGTCAGATCTATCTGGCTGCTTTCGGCCTGGCGGGATGAAAGCGACTGGTTGCCTGCATTAAGAGCCGATATGGCAAGATTGTAGCTGACGAGGCTTCTCCCCTGGCTGCTGGTTACCTGATTGCTGACTACTGCGACTTTGCAGACGAAGGCCGCAATTATACCGACCACTACAATTACCCCGAGTGCGGCTACTAGCGCGACGCCTGACTCATGAGCTTTTCTACTTCTAATCATTCATAGCCTCCGTTCCTGAGAAAGGCCTCATTCGCAATAATCTGGCGCACCCTTGAATCGCTGGGGATATCCCAAAGCTCCGTCTCGTCAGACCACGGCAAATATGTTTCGTCCCCGGTTTCCTGGACTTTCTGTCCGGAATCCTCTGATTGAAGCATTACATACCTGACGGCACCGATGCCTTTATCCCATCTGGAAGAGCTGCTGATGCTCAAACCGTCCCTGATTTTGTCATATGTCCTGTAGCCGCATGAATTGCCTGTTCCGCCTGAGGCTGATGCGCATACGTATAGCCTGATGCTGAGCTTGTCTATATTGCGTTCCAGCACGTAGGCCTGAGGGTTGTTTTTCTGTCCGTTATCATACACAGTCTCGCATATCAGGTCAGAACTTTTATCCCCATCTCCTTCATGTGGCCTGAGCGAAAGTCTGACCACCACCTCGTGGCTGTTGTCGATTGACTCACCGGAACATATAAAAGACCTGTTGTCAGCGTAATTGCCAGCAGGATTTCCGAGGACTTCTCTGATTTTCTCCTTTAACTTCGACCTGCCGGCAATGACGGTCGGGTCATTTACCACGGGGAACTGATCATCAATGCTTGAGCCCGCGTAATGCACGTATATCCTTGGCGATGCTTTTCCGTAATTGTCTGTTCCGGCATAGTCCACACATATATCCCGCCAGACTGTACTGCCGTCTGCGGTGTCTGCAGTGACCTTGCTGATTGTGCACGCGCTGTCAGACCTGCGGAACTGGATTAAAGACTCTCTTTTGTATCTTCTTATGAAACCTGCAAAGCCTGCCTGGTTAAGGTAGTTAAGCATGGCATTGTTCGCATTCATCACCCTTCTGTTGCCCTGCTCGTTGCTTGCAACGTTCAGATATGTCCGCTGAGTGTTTACAAGAAACGAATACAGACCGAGTACGATGACGGTAGCGATACCCAGGGCTATCATTAGCTCTATCAGGGTGAATCCTTTTACTGCTTCTACTCTCTTCATTTGATCAGTACCCCAGCATTACAGTAACTGTTGAATATGTCCCTTCTGACAGATGCGTGCTGTCATTCCCCTCCGCACGCTTTTTGACAGATTCTGCAATATCGTTTCTGTAACCAGATACTGTAGTTGCCATAGCGTCTGCTGGCCCGTCATTGAATTTAAAACAGCCTTTTTCGTCAGATTTTGTCTCAGCACCGAATGGCATCCTGAATATAGTCAGTTCCGCAACATACGGACCGTCACTCCCTGATGCGGAAGACGGCAGGCTATTGCCGTCCGCATTCTTCAGCTCTGACTTGCTTATTATTGCAATAAATGAAACCTTCTGTCCGGGATCTGAAGCCACAGCCGCCTTATACCAGGTATCAATAGAGTCTGTCAGAGTCTTGTAATCAGAAGTTCTATTGCGGTCGCTTATTTCAGTGCAGCGGTCGTTGCTGTGAATAACAATGGAGTCACTGTTTCCGATAGCCATTTTTAACGGTGAGTCATAGGCTCCTTTAACAATATTGGTATTCACTATTTCAGCGCCGCTCAGAGTGTCAATAAGCTCTGCCAGTCCGTACAGCCTTACCGTCGATTCTGTCTGACCGCGTGTCTTGTTCATGGTTGACGAGCTGTAGACAAGAAGCGAGCAGATCGAGAACAGGACAATTGATATAAGCATCATTGCAACAAGCACTTCGATAAGGTTAAAGCCCTGCTGCCTTCCCCTTCCTGCCTTGCATATTATTTCTGAATTCTTCATAGCATTTACCACTCAACTCAACTTCCGCAGGCTTTCACAATTGCATTTGAGCAGGGGCTGTCACTGCTCTCGCATGCCTTAGCAGCGGCGTCACGGCACTTGCCGACTGTGCACTCGCCGTTCTGGACATCGCCGGCCCGATGAATGAGCACGAATTTGCACATCCTGAAGCCGTCATGCTTTGCCGCAAACACCAGATGTTCAGCATCAGTGTTGTATGGAATAACCCGGCCGTTGGACATGAAGTCAATCCTTTTCCCGCCTCCGGTAAGTGTTACCGGATACCGGCCGCCAATCTCGTTGATACTGGTGACCATCGGAGTAAAGACAATGTCATCGCCTTCCTTGACTGCCATGGCCTCAACGGTGTACCAGCCGTACTTCCAGTCAGCGCCGGTGACGTTGCAGGTCTGCTCGTCGGTATTCAGCGTTTTGCCCTCTTTCAGAACATCAACCATGCCGGAGAACCCTGCGCACAGCCTTGCCTTGTGGGAGCCGGTCTTCGCGGCCTGCTTTGCTGTGTTAACTCCAAGCACCATGTTGTAGCGATAGCTGTCAAAGAGAGCTGTCTCCTTATACTGGCGGTACGAGTGAAACGCAACTGTTGCGAGAATGCCGGCAATGATCAGCACTGTCAGTACTTCCATCAGTGTGTAGCCGGATTGCCTTCCTGGCCTTCCTTTTTCCTTCAAGTATCTATCAGTACGCATAGCCTGCACCTTCTATCCTAGGGCCGTCTGCATCCTGTGAGGCCCGTACAAAATATTTTTGACATTTTACTCCACAGGCAGGCAACCACATCAGTCTCTAATCAAATAATGTGAGCGTGATCACGGATATTTTTCGATTAATAGATGATCAGAGGCGGCCTTCGGTGAATAAATCCCGTAACAGGAAGGACCGTCGGAAATTCCACCGCTGCATGGATTTCTGTCGGAACGGCCATACGTCATTATGGTGCATTTCAGTCGTGCTGCAGATTCTCCGGTATCGGCAGAACCCTGGGCAGCGGTCTCGGTGCGCCGCCCTGCCTCGATTTGTACATTTTAAGCTGGTAAACGTATGCCAGGACCTGCGCGACTGCCGCGAAAAGCCCTTCCGGAATCTCAGTGTCAAGCTTCCCGTTGTAGTAAAGCGACCGCGCAAGCGGAGGAGCCTCTATGATGGGAACGTCATATTCCCTCGCGATTTCCCTGATCTTGAAGGCGATCTCATCGACTCCCATAGCAGCTATGTGCGGGGCCGAGTGGGGCTTGTCCCGCTCGTAGATGATTGCCACGCTGTAGTGTGTAGGGTTCGTGACCACTACATCGGCCTTCGGGACATTCGCCATCATCCTGCGGTTCGCCATCTGGTACTGGAGCTGTCTGATGCGGTTCTTGACCTCAGGCTTCCCCTCGGTATCCTTCATCTCGTCCTTGATTTCCTGCTTGGTCATCTTTAGCTCGTTGATATGGTGCCATTTCTGGTACGGGACATCTATAAGGACTATCGGGATCATGGCGCAGACGACGCCTATCAGGATTTTGAAGAATATCCCCATTGCCTCGCTCTGCGCCTCAGGCATCACAAGCGAGGGAAGAGTCATGATTGACTCGAACTCCAGCTTTATGAAGATGTACGCCCCTGCCCCGATGCAGACAACCTTGAGCACAGACTTCACAAGCTCCACTATGCTCTGCATGCTGAAGATGCGCTTGATGCCGGACAGAGGGTTAATTCTCTGGAACTTCGGCATCAGCCCCTCCTGCGAGAAGCTGAGCCCTCCTATGGCTATTGAGCCTATAAGCGCGCAGACGAAGACAACAGCCCCGTAGCAGATAACAGGAAGCGCTATTTCGATTATCACTCTGGTGAAAACCCGGACCATCGCGGTCGGATCGAAGAACGTCTCCCTCCTTGCCCCGAAGGTCTCGTTGAATATAGTTCTGAACGCCGAGACAAACCAGCCGGAGAATATGGCGAGCCCTGCGACTCCGCCGAGAAGCACTGCGAAGGACTGCGCCTCCCTGGAGCGCGGGATCTGGCCTTTTTCCCTTGCCTGCTGCAGCCGCCGGTCGGTCGGCTGTTCGGTCTTTTCCTGCCCGTCGGATTCTGCCATCAGAGCGCTCCTGTCACCGTGCCTATCAGGCTCTGCACCCGCGACCAGAGTGACGAGAAGTGCGAGAGAAAGCCGGTTACTGTCAGCCAGAGAACCATAATGCCCAGGATCATGCTCACCGCGAATCCCATGCTGAAAATGTTGAGCTGCGGCGCAGCGCGGGTCATGATGCCGAAGGTGAAGTTAATCACCAGCATCGCGACAATCGAGGCGAGAGCGAACGATACGGCGGCCTGGAACATCACACCGAGGAACATTGCCATCTCCATCCAGGATGAGGGCGAAAGAAGGTAAAGCCCGGGAGGCAGCGTTATGAAGCTCTCCCTCGTCATAGAAATCACGGCGATGTGACCGTCAATGCTGAGGAACACCAGCGCGCAGAGAGTCGAGAAGAACTGCCCCACGACCGGGACGCTCTCGCCGTTCACCGGATCCATGAAAGCGGCGAAGCCGAGTCCGGTCTGCATGGCGACCACGCTTCCTGCAAGGACGAAGGTCTGCGACAGGAACTCCGTCGCGAAGCCGATGAGGATGCCGATGAGAGCCTCACGGATCGTGACGAGGAACCCCGGCAGGCTCATAATCTCAAAAGGCAGATTCTGCAGAGGCAGGAGCGGCACGACAGCAGCGGTTACCGCGACCGAGAATACCAGGCGGATGAAGGTCGGCATCATCCTCGTCCCGAAGACCACCATGACCATCATCATGGAGGAGAGCCGGACAAAAGGCCAGAAATACGAGGCTATGAGCGACGAGAGGTATTCAAACGCAATAGCCACTATCCGGTCACCTCCGGTATTGCCCTGATGATCTCGTAGAAGAAGTCCATCAGGGTCTGGAGACCCCAGTTTACTCCGAGCGCAAGCGCAAGGAGCGTCACAAGAAGCCTCGGGAGGAAGCTCAGGGTCTGCTCGTTGATGGAGGTCGTGGCCTGGAATACTGACACAAGAAGTCCGACTATGAGGCTCGGGAGTATTGCCGCCGACACCAGGAGCGACACTACGCCGAATGTCCTTCTTATAATGTCCACATACCCTTCAGGTCCCATGTCAGCCTCCTGTGCCTATGCCGAAGCTCGAGACCAGCGTTCCGATGAGGAGAGACCAGCCGTCCACGAGGACAAAAAGCATCAGCTTGAACGGAAGCGAGATGAGGGCCGGAGACAGCATCATCATACCCATCGCCATGAGGATGCTCGCTGTGACAAGGTCAATGACAAGGAACGGGAGGAAGAGCATGAAGCCCATCTGGAATGCGGTCTTGAGCTCACTCACCATGAACGCGGGGATCAGGACCTTGAGCGGGACCTGCTCCGGCGTGTCGGCCTTCTCCCCGGCGTATTCCATGAAGCTGTTGAGGTCCTTGACCCTGGTCTGCTGCAGCATGAACTTCCTGAGCGGCTCCTGTGCCTTCTCAAAGGCCTCCTTGGAGGTTATCTGGTCATTGAGGTAGGGCTGCAGCGCCGTGGTGTTCATCTCGTCAAGCACAGGTGACATGATGAAGAATGTGAGGAAAAGCGCGATTCCGACCAGGATCTGGTTCGAGGGGCTCTGCTGCAGGCCTATCGCCTGGCGGAGGATCCCGAGGACAACGATGATTCTCGTGAACGAGGTCATCATTATGATGATCGAGGGGAGGAAGGTCAGCATGGTCATCAGGATCAGGACCTGGACCGAAATGCTGTACTCCTCCGAGCCGCCTGCGGACTTGGTGACGGTCATCGCGCTCATGCTCAGATCCGCTGCCTGAGAGACTGCAGGCAGCAGCAGAGCGGCAAGAATCACGGCAGCTGAAAAGGCCTTTCTGAATAAACCGGACATCACTATCTCCATCAACCTGTCACTGCTCCTGCTGACCGGCTCCGTTCCCGCTGCCCTGCTGCCCGCCGTTCTGGCCGCCGGAGAATGACTCAAGGACGCTCCGGAAGGACGGCCTGTCCTGTCTTTCTTTCTCCGGAAGCGGACTGCCTGTATCTGAGCCTTCGCCGTCCTTCCCTCCGGCCTTGCTGTCCTCAGGCTCGAAGGGCCCAGCGAGGAGTGACATTCCGGACGGGGTTATTCCGACTATGAGCACTCTGTTCATGATCTCAACCGCGGCAATCTTGTGTTTGCCGCCGAGCGGAAGGACCTGCAGCACCTTAGGCGCCCCGGCCTTCGCCGATGGCACGAGCTTCAGCTTCCTTGCGAGGTAGGCGCAGAAGAATATAAGCGCGACGACAAAAACCGAGCTCACGAACCACTCGGCAATGCCGGCAAGCGTCGCAGCGTCCGAATACGGCCCGCCGGCTGACACGGCGCCTGCGGCAGCTGTCTTTTCCGCTGCCCATGATTCCAGGGAGAGCGCGCCTGCGGCCGCTGCCGCAAGAAACCTTAGCTGTCGCACGGCTTATCTCAGCTTCTTGATTCTTTCGGTCTGGCTGATGACGTCCGTGAGACGTATGCCGAACTTGTCGTTCACGACCACGACCTCGCCATGGGCAATGAGCGTTCCGTTGACGAGAACATCAAGCGGCTCTCCTGCGATCCTGTCGAGCTCCACTACCGATCCCTGGTTGAGCTGCAGAAGGCTCCTTATGGGGATCTGCGAGTGGCCGACCTCCATGGTGATGGTCACCGGTATGTCGAGTATGGCGTCAAGCTTTTCCTGCTGCTTGTGCTTGGCCTCGGCATCCGCGGAGAAGTCCTCAAGGCGGACATCCTTGGCGCCGGCGGACGGATCGAGGAAATCCTTCTTCTCCTCGCCGGTCATCCCCACGTCATTGAGGATGTCGTCAACTGATGACTGCGACGAGGAGCCGTCTCCCCCCGGCTGCGACTGTACTGACGCCAGAATGTCGTCAGGCGACTCGCTCTCGGATTTCTGCTTGGCCTCCGCATCATGCTGCTCACTAAGCGCGGCCGCCCAGGCAGCGGCCATATCGTCCTGATCAGTCATATAACCTCCTTGTTTGATCCGGCTGCCCTGCCAGGCACTGCCTACTCTGCGTCACCGATGCTTCTCTCGACGTCATCATCGTCGCCGGAGCTGTCAATATGCTCCCCGCGCCTTGTGATAAGCGCAAGCTTGCTCTTGACCGACGCCGGCCTCTGTATGATTCTTGAAATCTTCAGGGCGTAGTTGTCTTTGACACGCCCGAGCTTCGCCCTGTAGCTCGGCAGATCCTCCGCGTAGACGAGGAGCGAGTCAGGCATGTCCACCTTGATGATGTCGCCGGGCTCCAGGTTGATAATCTGCCGGAGCGAGAGCTTTTTCTGGAGGAGCTGCGCCGTGAGCTTGATCTTCACGTCCATGATCTCCTCATGGAGCGCCTTGCTCCAGCGCTCGTCGGTGTCACCCTGATCGCTCTGCACTCCGGTGTCGAGAAGCTCCCTTATCGGCTCGATCATCGAGTACGGCATGGCGACGTGGAAGTCTCCGCTTCCTCCGTCGAGCTCGATGTGGAAGTAGCTTACGACGATAATCTCGGTAGGGCTCACGATATTGGCCATCGCCGGGTTGACCTCGCTGTCGAGGTACTCGAAGTCAACATCCATCACGAGCCCCCAGGACTCCTTGTAGTCGCCGAAGATGATGCGGAGAAGGAGCTGTATGACTCGCCTCTCTGTCGGGGTGAACTCGCGTCCCTCAATCTTCGAATGGAATCTGCCGTTGCCGCCGAAATAGTTGTCCACGAGGCTGAATACGAGCCTTGCCTCGACCGTGATGAGGGCTGTTCCCTTGAGCGGCTTGAAATGGACCATGTTGAGGCTCGTAGGCACGAAGAGCGTATGGACATACTCACCGAACTTGAGCATCTTGACGCCCTGCACCTCGACTTCGGCCTGGCGGCGCAGCATATTGAAGAGGCTGATGCGGAGGTGCCTCGCGAAGCGCTCGTTGATGAGCTCCAGGGTCGGCATGTGTCCGCGGACAATACGCTCCTGGCTCAGGAAGTCATAGGCGGCTACCTTCTCTCCGTCCTGGCTGGAGGCCGCCTGTTTCTGGCTCTCGTCATCTGAGCCCGCGTCGCTGTTGAGAAGCGCGTCAATTTCGTCCTGCGACAGGACTTCTGACATGTCATCAGCCACTGAAGCCTCCTACTTGACAACCAGAGCAGTGAAGAACATGCGGTTGAGGAGAGGATCGCCGGCGACGGTCTGGACTTTGGTCCTTGCGGCCTCAAGGGCCTTCTTCCTCATCTCCTCGCGGCCGGCAGCGGTCTGCAGCGCCTCGAATCCGGTCGCGTCAAGAACGCCGAAGACAGCGCTCCGTATGAGCGGAAGATGGTGCTGCGCAAGATCGAGGTTCTTCTGCCCGGTTACCTCGAAGGCGACCCGGATCTGTACTATCCTGCTGCGTCTCCCGTCCCTGACGGAAAAGGTGAAGGCCTCCGGATCCGAGATGAACATGGTCTCGGTGTCGGCAGGCTGCGCGGCCTTAGCCTCCTCCGCGCCGGCCTCAGCCCCTTCCTTGGGCTCAGATGATCCTTTCATCAGGAAAAAGCCGGCGGCGCCGCCTCCGAGAAGGAGGACGAGGGCGATGATTATTATGAGCTTTTTCTTCCTTCCGGCGCTCTCGCCGTTAAGCTTCAGCTTCGCTCCGCTCTTCTCGTCTGCCATACATCATTCCCAATCATCAGGCGTAATAATCAACCCCGGAGCTGCCGGACTTAATCCGGATCTCCGGCGCGGCTTCCGTGAGGCCGGCGTCATCGCTTCCGGAGCCCCTGAGGCCGCCGGTTCCCTGCACTCTGAAAGTGCTCCTGAACGCGCCCCTTTCGCTTCCGGTGTCCCGTCCGCTGCCGAACGCGCTGTTTCCGGCATCGGCGCTTGCCCCGCTGTCGCCATCGAGCGTTATTCCAGAGCCCTGGAGGCTCTCGCGGAGCTTCGGCATGGTATCCTGCAGGAGCTGCGCCGTATCCTGCCGCTCGGCAATTATAGCAACTTTGGCATGAGTTCTGTCTTTCATTTCAAGGTGAATGTGAAGTCTGCCCATGCCCTCGGGCGAAAGATGGATATCAGCATCAGAGAGGTTCCGCGAGATCATGGCTGAGACGCGCTCGGACATGCCGCTCCCGCGTGACGATGCATCAGTCATGAGGAGGGGCCTCGAGAGGACGTCCATCGGGTTCTGCTGGGACTGGCCCTGCACTGCGGAGCGGACCTGCGCCGCTGACTGAAGCGCCCCCAGATCGAATCCTCCTCCGAAGGAGCTTCCGGCCGTATGCCCGGGAACAGCTGATGACGCATCGGCGCCCTGGATGATCCTGCTGAACAGGCCGGTATCCCTGAGGCGGGAATCAGAGAGAAGAGTCTCATCCCTCTTGGGGTACTCCTTGTTCTCACCGGTTCCGCTTTCTTCCCCGGACTGCTCTCCTGAGTCTTCGTAGCCGGAAGTCTCTCCAGTTTCTGCTGAGGCCTCTCCGCCAGTTTCACCTGATGAGGCATCCCTGGTCTGTCCCGCCTGAGCTGCAGCTCCGGGCTTTGCCTTGAATTCCCTGTGGAGCAGTGTGTATATGGAATCAGCAGCCCCGGTGCCGGTTGATGCAGGCTGACCTGCGGAAAGAGCTGTGTCGGCGCTGTCACTGGGTCCTGACCTGGATGCTGCTGGTTCATCCGGGATCTGAATTCCGCTGTTCCTCTCCTGAGCTCCGTGAGCAGACGCGAAATTCACCCCATCCGCTGCCGCCTGAGTCCTGCGCCGCGCGGCAGTCCTGTCCCGAATGGAATCTTCTGTCTCTGCAGTGTCCTGAGCCACATAGGTCTGAACTCCGGCAGAGTTTTCTGCATCCTCTGGGATTTCCTCGCTGACGGAATCCTCCGCCTGCTCACCGGCTGTGGTTTTATCTGCCGAAATTTCTGAGAATTTGCCTGCGACGCCGACATCAGGAGTTCTGATTTCCCTATCAGTCACGCCTGAGGGGCCGTTGGCCTGGAAGCCATCTCCTTCGGACACAGCTTTGGTGTCAGGAATGTCTGCCGGCGCAGCGGCAGGCTGGATCAAATCTTCCTGAGCGGGAGATGCTGTCTCAGCCATAGCCACGTCTGCGGGAACTGCTGGATCTTCCTCTTCAGGGGCCTCGTCAGTCTCCTCGTCATCCTTAACTGGCCTTTCTTTTTCCGGGAGAGCCGATAATACGTCGTTTTTTTCGGAAAGCGACGCATCACCGCTCTCGGATGCAGTGAGGACGGCAAGGAGCTCCGAGGGGCTCTGCTCTTCCGGCCCTCTGTCCTCAGGCTTCCGGCTCTCCAGGGCGTAATCAGGAAAGTTATTCTTTACCTGGGCTGAGTCCCCTGCGGCAGGCTCCGAGAGCGCCTCCAGGCTTTCCGAAAAGTCAGGAAGGAGCTCCGAGCCGTCACCGCCCGCCTTTGCCGGGGCTTTTCCGGACATTGTATCCTGTGATTTCACCCTCACAGCGCAGTCAACAGATGCAGACATCAGCACCCCCTCCAGACAGAAAAACAGATTTCGGTAATTAAAGCAAACAGCATGCCAGCATCTGTACAGAAAAACGTCACAGGAATCATTGGAAAGACAGGATCTGGATCGGTTTATGTCAGCCCGCCGTCGTCCGGAGTGACTGCAGAGGAGTGGATCAGAGCCTGACGGAACTGCGTCAGCACTCTTCCTCCCCTGAGGCCCCATCCTCAGTCCTGAGCCTCCGCATGAAGGAGTTGAGCGCGGCCTCGTCGGATGCTTTCTGCTCCTTTTTCATCTCGGCGATCCGCTCCCTTTCCCTCTGCTTCTCAAGGAGTGTCTCGAGGGCTTTTCTCCGGCCCTTCACCGCAAGCCATTTCTCCCGGTATTTCTCTGCCTGATCACGCGCGGTCCGGAGTACCTGAGTCTGCGACTCGGCAGCTCCGTCAAGCTTGTCGATGAAGGCGTTGTAATGGGCAAGCTGGGCGCTGTCCATGCCTGCGGCGCCCTCCTCCGTAAGCCTCTCCGTATAGCTTTCCCTGAATCCGTTCAGCGCGTCGAGCTGCTGCTCGGCGAAGGCGGCATCGCCTGTTGCCTTCGCGAAAAGCTTCCTCGCGAGCTCCTCCTCCTCTGCCACCCGCTCGATAAGCAGCTCTATTGCCCTGCTCATCTGCCGGCGCCTATCGTCTCACCGAGCGACAGCAGGCCCTTGAGCGACGAGTCAAAGGTAATCACATCCTTCATGCCCTGCTGCAGGTAGCCGTCGATCACCGGCCTTGCCGCGATGGCAAGGTCAATCCTCGGATCCGCGCCTTTCTGGTAGGCGCCGATCGAAATGAGATCCTTGTTCTGCTCGTAGAGCGAGTAGCACTGCCTCACAGACCTCGCGATCTTCATCTGCTCGGGGCTCACCACCATAGGCATGACACGGCTTATGGACTTCTCGATGTCAATCGCCGGGTAATGCCCGGAGTCAGCGAGGGCACGGGAGAGGACGATATGTCCGTCGAGGATGGCGCGCGAGGCGTCCGCTATGGGGTCCTGCAGATCGTCGCCCTCGGTGAGCACCGTGAAGAACGCCGTGATTGAGCCCTGGCTGCCGCCGCCGTTTCCGGCGCGCTCCACGAGCGCGGGGAGCCTCGCGAATACCGAAGGAGGGTAGCCCTTGGTCGCAGGCGGCTCGCCGACGGCGAGCGCAATCTCTCTCTGGGCCTGGGCGTAGCGGGTGAGGGAGTCCATGAGGAGGAGTACATCCTTCCCCTGATCCCGGAAATACTCAGCGCAGGAAAGCGCGGTCTCGCAGCCCTTGAGGCGCATGAGGGGCGAGGCGTCAGCAGGCGCCGCGATGACGACAGCCCGCTTCCGGCCCTCGGGCCCGAGGATGTCCTCGATGAACTCCTTCACCTCTCGACCACGCTCGCCGATGAGCCCGACGACCGAGACATCCGCGGACGATCCACGGGTCATCATGCCGAGAAGCACTGACTTTCCTACGCCGGAGCCGGCGAAAAGACCCATACGCTGCCCCTTGCCGACCGTGATTATTCCATTGATTGCCCTGACGCCGACGTCCAGGGGCTCCGTGATCTTGCGCCTTGCGAGCGGGTTGAGGTGCTTCGAGGGAGGTGCGGCCCTGAGGACTCCCGTAATGGGCCCCTCTCCGTCAATCGGCTCCCCGATGCCGTTAAGGACCCTGCCGAGAAGGCCGTTCCCCAGGGGGAGCGATGCCTCTCCCGAAACCGGTACAACCATTGCCCCGGGGACTACTCCCTCCATGTCGCCGCTTGGCATCAGGTAAAGCCTTCCTCCGGAGAAGCCGACCACCTCGGCGTCAAGGCTCCCGTTCATGGTCTCGACGCGGCAGAGCGAGCCGACTGCGGCCCGGCAGCCGACCGCCTCGAGCGTGAGCCCGACGACCCTCACGAGCCTCCCAGCAACCGCGGGGCCCGGCGATGCCTCCCCGGTCTTCCATGACGCTATCCGTTCGGAAAGGGACCTCATCAGTCATTTCCTCCGGAATTCTCGTTCACGAACCTTTCTATAACGGCGTCAATCCTCTCGGAGAGCTTCCAGTCGACGCTTGAGCTCCCCGAGTCAATCCTTATGTCGCCGTCAGCGACTGACGCGTCGGAGACCACCTTCCAGCCGAGGTCCTTAAGCGACTCATCAGGCATGAGCTTAAGGAGCTCCGCTGCGTCAGCTGGGCTCAGCATGACCGTAACGCCCTCTTTTGTCGAGGGAAGCGCCGCAACGGCAGTGTGGAGGGACTTCGCGAGGAAGGAGGGAACCCTTGCCTCCCTCTCGAGGAAAGCCCTGGCGATTCTCGCGACCACCTGGAGGAGGTCCTTCTCTATCGACTCGCTGACGAGCTCCAGGGGCTTCCCGAGCCTCTCCGCAAGAGCGGCGAACTTCGCCTTCTCCTCCTCAACCGCTGCGGCGCCGTCGGCTACTCCGGCCTGATATCCCTCGTCGTGTCCGCTTTTGAGGCCCTCCTCATGACCGGCGGCGAGGCCTTCCTCATGCCCCTTGTCAAATCCGGCCTTCTGCCCCTCGGCAAAGCCGTCGTCATAGGCGCCCTTCCGGATCTCCTCGAGCTCCGCAAGCGTGATGCAGGGGACCTCGTTTCGCTCGCGCGCCTCAGCCTCCTCCTTCTTTCTCCGCTCCTCAGCAAGCCCTTTCTCGTACCAGCCTTCCTCGTAGCCGAAGACGTTGGACTTGAGACCGGCATCTTCACCGTGAGTCGAAGGCTGCTCCTGCTGAGGTACGGTCTCCCCATCCGCAGCGCCGTCAGGCGGAAGTCCGGCTCCCTGCCCAGCATCACCGCCTGCTTCAGGCTGCTCCGGTGTGCCGGCATCAGTTTCTGCATCCGTGCCGTCATCAGACACAAAGGGATTAGGCGAGCTGAATGCGGAATAATGGTAGCGGCTGCCGCCTGGGCCGTCATCCTCGATTACGACCGACTCATCATCGGAAAAGGGGGAGACTCTCGAGACTTTGCGCTTTTTTCCGGAGGATGCCCCCGCTCTCCGGGGAGGATTTTCTGCAGCGGGATCGGGGGACAGAGGCTCCTCAGGGGCCGCCTGCTGCGGTGAAGGTGCTGCAGGATCAGCTGGCGTCACGTCCTCAGGCGTCTCCCCAAAGCCCGGGAAAAGGCTTCCGAGCCCCTCGAGGCCGCCTTCATCAGCGGCCTGCGCACCGTCAAGCGGCTCCATGGCCTTTGCGCCGAGAAACGTTGAGCCGCCGCGGTTCCTTCCTGATGCCATTTTCCGAATACCTCCGCCGGCTCAGATCCGGTGAAAAACGATGCAAATGCTAGACGAAGCTCTCGCCGCCGGCGCTGCCGAGCATGATCTGTCCGGCGTCCGCGAGCTTTCTCGCCGTCGAGAGGATATCCTTCTGCGCTGCCTCCACATCGCTGACGCGGATAGGTCCCATCGCCTGGAGATCCTCCTTGAACATCTCCGCCGAGCGCTTTGACATGTTCTTGAAAAACTTGTCCTTGAGCGCGTCGTCGCAGCCCTTGAGGGCCTTCTGCAGCATCTCGGGCTGAACCTCGCGGAGGAGCGTCTGTATGCTCCTGTCGTCGACATCGATGAGATCGTCGAAGACGAACATGAGATCCTGGATCTTCTGCCCTACCTCCTCGTCGTTCTCCCTGATTGAGTCCATGAGGGGCCCTTCGATGCTGGTGTCAAGGTAGTTCATGATGGAGGCCGCGGCCTTGAGCCCGCCCATCCTCGCGGCATGGGTTCCGGCAGAGCCGGCAAACTGCTTCTCCATAATCTCGTTCAGCTCCTGCAGGGCTGCCGGCTGGACTTCCTCGAGGCTCGCTATTCGCATGATGAGATCAAGCCTGACCTTCTCGGGGAACTGCGAGAGGATGTCCGCGGACTGCTCCGGATCGAGGTAGCTCAGCACGATGGTCTGGATCTGCGGGTGCTCGTTCTTGATGATATGGGCAACCTGCCTCGCGTCCATCCACTTGAGGGAGTCAAGGCCGTGAGCGCCGGATCCCTTGATGATCTGCTCGACCAGGTTTCCGGCCTTGTCCTCGCCGAGGGCTGCGACGAGGGCCTTCCTGACGAAGTCCTCCGAGCCTACGCCGATGCTGGAGTACTTCTGGATGTTGTCAATGAAAAGCTTGTGCACCGCCATGACCTTGTCATGGTTGAAGTCCGACATGGAGGCCATCTCCATGCCGAGGCGCTGAACCTCCTTCGGCTCCAGGTGGCGGAAGATCTCCGCGGCGTCCTCCTCGTTGAGGCTCAGCATGAGGACCGCGGCCTTTTCCATGCCGGTCATCTTGGAGACCATCTGTCGCTGCTCTTCAGTGAGCTCCATGACAGGATTGCCGGAAAGGCCTCCGGAGATTGCAGGTGCCGCGGGCTTCTGGGCAGCCGGAGCAGTAGCGCCGGCCTGGCTGTTCTGATTGTCGCTCATTTCTTAGGCATGTCCTCCTCAACCCACTTCTTTACCACCTCGGCCGCGAGATCAGGCTCGTTCGAGACGAGGGCCCTTACCGCCTTCAGCAGATCCTCATCCCGGTGGAGATCAGGGAGGATAAGCTGTCCGTTCTTGATGTTGTAGAGCGACTCGGGCGAGTCTGCAGACTGGGCAAGCAGCCTGAGATCGTCGTCGCCCTGTCCGACCATGGTATTGTCCAGATCGAGCTCGTGCTGCTTCTCGGACTCCTCCTTCGAGTAGATGAGCTTCATGACCATCGGCTTCACGATCATCATGATGATGCCGAGGATGACAAGTACGGACGCCGCAATTTTGACAAGGCGCCAGAACCAGTCGCTCTCGTAGAACTTCTCGGCGACGGTCTCGGCGACCGGAGCCTTGTTGAACTTCACCGAGACAACCTCAAGCTGATCGCCGCGGGTCACGTCAAACCCGAGTCCGCCCTCGAGGAGCCGCCTGATGTTCTCGAGCTCCTCCGGAGTTCTCGGCACATACTCCACCTTCCCGTCAGCACCGGCCTTCCTCGCGTAGTCAACGCCTACGGAGACCGTAAGGCGGTTGATGCCGCCAGGATGGCGCACGGTATGGGAGATGGTGGTGTCAATCTCGTAGTTCCTGGTCTCATTGCTCGAGTACCGGCCGCCTGAGGATGATGAGGAAAGGACAGCCGATGTCCCGGCGCCTGCTCCCTGGGGACCTGACGCCGGATTCTTGGCGTTGCCCCTCTCGGTCGCGGTCGTGCCGTTGCCGGCGCCCTGACCGTCAGCTGCGTTTGCGCCGGCGTTCGTACCGGTAACGGTCTCCGGAATATGGCTCGCAGCCGGAGGCTGGTTCGAGAGCGCTCCCGGGATGCCGCCTGCCATGGCGCCGCTCGAGGACTCGCGCTTTATCGCCTCGGAGCGCACTGCAGACTCATCCGGGTTGTAGAGCTTCGAGGTCGACTCCTGCTCCGAGGAGTCCATGACGACGTCGACCTCCGCCGTATAGTTGCCGTAGCCCAGGACCGGCGACAGAATGCTGTCGATCTTCTCCCGGTACTCGCTCTCCTTGCGCTGTTCCATCTCGAAGGCGCGCCTTGCCTGTACGGATTTCGCGTCCTGGGAGCCGGAGTTGAGCAGGCGTCCGTTCTGATCCGTAACCGTGACGCGGGAGGGCTCGAGGTTATGGACCGCGGAGGCAACCGTGTCGACTATGGCGTCGACCTCCTCCTGCTTGAGCATGGAGCCGGAGTTCTTGAGCCTTACCACAACAGTGGCGCTCGGCTTCCTCTGGTCGCGGGCGAATACATTCTCGCGGGGAATGGCAAGGAGCACCGTCGCATCAGCAATGTTGCGGTACTGCCTGATGGCATAGGCGAGCTGCTGCTCCCTCGAGAGCTTCATTCTCTCTGACTCAAGCCGCTGGCTCACGCCGAAGCCGGAGTCCTTGAGGATAAGCTCGTCGCCGGAGTTCGCCTCCTCGCCCATGATGCCGTCGCGCTTGAGGCTGAGGACGATATTGTTGTAGTCGTCGCCCTTTACGTAAATGGTGTTGGTGCCCTGCTCGACCTTGTACTCGAACTTGTGAGCGTCAAGGGCGTTCAGGGTCTTGATGAGCTCCGGAGTGGTGAACTGCCCGAGGGGGCGCATGTCCGAGCCCTTGGCCCAGACCATGAGATAGACGACGACGGCAAGGCAGATCGCGAGCGTCAGGATGATGATTACCTGGCGCATCACGTCTCCCGACTTGAGGAAACTCAGCAATGATGACTTCGGAGCGGCCGCCGGAACGCTTTCTCCGGCCGCAGCGGAACCTCCGGCTACTGCCGGCAGGGATTCATCGGCCATAACTACTGCCTCCTGGAAGCCAAAATGAAATTACGGAAAATCAGACCTGCATCTGCATGATGCTGCGGTAGGCGTCAACAAAACGGTTCCTTACCTGGACTGCAGCCTCAAACGAGAGCGAGGCTTTCTGGGACGATATCATAACATCAGAGAGCGACAAAGAACGGTCGCCCAGATCAAATCTTGTTCTTAAATCATCGGCGGTGTTCTGCGCGTCGCTCACGCCGTCAAGGGCTCGGCTCAGGACCTCGCTGAAGTCCTCGCCTGCCTTTCCTGCAGTTGCTGGGACGCTACCTGCGCCTCTCCCGCTGATGTCAGAAGCCTGGAGGCGCATTGACGCCATTTCCTGAAGGAGATAGTCCCCGCCGATTCCGCTGATATTCATACCGCACCTTCCATGATATTTTTCCTGACTGTATATCAGCAAGGATCGTGCCATATCATGAAAAGCGGTGCTTCTACCTTCCTGCGAATACCGGGCCGGTGATCTCGCTGTCTCCGTTCTTGAAGAAGCAGTCGTCAAGCTCGTCAGTATCAACAAGCGTCTCGCCGTTGTCAAAGTACCTGGCTGAAGGATTCATGCCGCCTGAGGGAAGCAGCACCTCAATCCCCTCGTCATCTGACGAGTACTGCGGCGCGTTGCACCCCGCGTCAACGAAGGCGCCGGCCTCCAGTGAGAAGGAAAGAAGAGCAATGGCGGACGTTATCATTAATATATTTTTCATTCAGTTATCCTGTGAGCTGCCCTGAGGTACCTTCTGAGCCTTATAAGACTTATCATTCTCAGGAGGATGAAAAGCACAGCGAGGCTCAGAACTGTTATGATGAGTACATTGTACACGCCTTCCTCCCTTTTCGGCTGAAGAGGCTCGTAGAGGAAGAGCCGGAAGCGCCGCACGTCGGCATTGAGCTCAAGCGACTCGATATCGACGTCGGAGAGGCGGAACCTCTTCCCGTCAGGGAAGCTCAGCTGCATCACGCGCTCGTAGTTCCCTCCGCCCTCGTAGGCGTACTCCGGCGCAAAGACCTCCCGGCAGATGTCGCCTTCCGTATGCGGCCCCTGACGGAACAGCTCGCAGGTCCCGTCGCCCCGGAGACTCCTTGACCTGCCACGGAGGTAGCGCACCCTGACATAGGCCCTTCGGCTCCCGTCCTTCACGGCATAGGTATAGGCGCCTCCGGCGCTTCCGACGAACCTCATTCCTGACGGCAGATCGAAGGGATGGGTGACGGCCGCGTCCAGGATCTGCACGTGGCTCCCGTCGGATCTCCTCAGATCATCCGGGAAGGTGTCATCCACGATGTCATCAGTGAAGAGGCTGTCAAAGGTCCGGACGGCGGCGAGGCTCCTGATGGCCTTCGCGTTGAGCTGCCCCCTCTCCTGGCGGAACCTTGAGTCAGCTCCGGCGAGAAGCTGGCGGTCAAGGCTGTGGGTGGCGTCAGGGGCGAGGAACTCCGCGAACCTCACGATCACGTACTCGCGGGCCCTGCAGTCGGATTTGCGGACATAGATGTAATGCCTCGGATCAGAGGTGTCCGAATAGAACTCCCCGAGATCAGAGCTGCCCCTCCTCCGGAAATAGTCGCCCATCATGCTGTCGTGGTATTCGCGGAACACATCCTCGTAGCGGGTCGTGAAGATGTATGAGACGGCGAGGAAGCTCTCCTGATCCGAGACATCGTTGAAATAGATGTAGAAGTCGAGGCCGCTGTTCTGGCTGAAATCCTCGTTGTACTGCTCAACCCAGTCCCTGATCCGTCCTTCATCCGGCACAGCGGTGCCCTTTGCGGCCTCCGCGCACTCGCACGCGGAAAACAGCAGGCTCGCAGCAATGAATAGTGAAGAGCGCCAGGAGAACTGCATCGGATGTCCGGTTAACTGCCAGGTTGCAAAAAAAATTAAGCGGGAATACCTGCGTAAGGCATTGCCTTATGGGGATTGTAGAGAAAATTTTTTGAAAATAAAATAATTTTTTTGACGCCGATTTAAAAATTCTGATTTTTTATAAAAAAAGAGGCAGGCCTCTGCGGCCCGCCCCTCATTCATAAACTCCGGCAGTAACTCTTTACTGGACCTTCTTGTTTGCGGGTACTTCTCCTGAGTCATCCTCGACCTTGATGGTCTCGGGCTCAGCAGGCTTAACGCCATCGTTCTTGGCATCTGCAGCAGGCTTTTCGGCCTTCTTGGCATTTTCCTCGTCAGCCTTGGACTTCTCTGCTGCGGCCTTCTGCTCCTCGGCATGCTTCTTCTCAGCCTCGGCCTTCTTCTCTTCCTCAGCCTTTGCCTGCTCGGCGGTCTTGATGTCTACGAGCTCGACCTCAAATACGAGTACGGAGTTCGCGGGGATCTGGCCCATCGGCCTGTCGCCGTAGCCGAGCTTCGAGGGGATCCAGAAACGGTACTTGGAGCCCTTCTGCATGAGGGACACGCCCTCGGACCAGCCGGGGATTACAGAGGTGAGAGGGAACTCGATGGGCTCCTTGCCGATGTTCTGGTCGAACACCTTACCGTCAATGAAAGAGCCCTTGTAGAATACCTTGACAACTGAATCCTTGTCAGGCTTCGGGGCATTGGCGTCCTTGGCAGGCTCGATGACCTGGTACTGGAGGCCGGACTCGGTGGTCTTGACGCCTTCCTTCTTGGCGTTCTCCTCAAGGAACTTCTCGCCCCTGGCGATTTCCTCGGCATTCTTCTTCTTCTCAGCCTCATCAGCCTTGGACTTGAGCTTTGCGTCGAAGTCAGAGAGAAGCTTCTGCTTGTCAACGCCCTGGAGCTTGTCCTTGCCGTTCATGCCGTCGGAGAAGCCGTCGATGATCTTCGCCGGATCAAGCTTCAGTCCGAACTCTTCCTGCTGTTTGTTGGTCTTCTCGATATATGAGCCGAGGGACTGTCCTACAGCGTATGCTACGGCATCGTCACCGGCCAGACCGGCTTTCTGGGTGTCAGCGCTCTTGCCGGCCTCTGCAGCCTTGGCATCTGCCTTCTCTGCCTTGGCAGGAGCCTGGGCACCGGCCTTGACGTCAGTCTTGGCAGGAGCCTGGGCACCGGCCTTGACGTCAGTCTTGGCAGGAGCCTGTGCAGCGGTGGCAGTCTGGCTGCTGTTATCGTTGCATCCGGAAAGAGCCATAACTGCCGCAGCAACTGCGGTCATCACCCACATTTTCTTCATCATAAGCAAACTAACAGATCCTCTGATCCGATCTCCCTGTTCAGACGCTCCATGCGCCTTCGTTGATAATTCAAGCGCGGCTTGCGGCCGTACGCAATATCCTTATTTTAAGGCGTATAATAAAAAATTCAAAAAGAATGTGAAAAAAACGAGCAAATTCTGACGAATCTGTCAGCTGCCGCAGCACAGGGAGCGGTCCATGGAGACCGCATGCGAAGTAACACAGCCAGGAGATCGGATGTTTACCGGAATAGTTGAATGCACGGGGAAAATTGCGGGGATTAAGTCAGCGAGCGGCGGCATGACCCTCACCATTGATGCCGGAGCGCTTGATCTCCGCGGGGCTGCCGTGGGAGACTCCATTGCGGTGAACGGCATCTGCCTCACCGCCACCTCGATTCACGGATGCATCTTCACCGCAGATGTCTCCCACGAGACACGCGACCTCACGGCGGCCGGATACCTGAGGCCCGGCGACGTCGTGAACCTGGAGCAGGCCCTGCAGCCGCAGAGCAGAATGGGCGGACATATTATGACCGGCCATATAGACGGCACAGGCATAGTAAAGAGCATCACGCCAAACGGTGCCGGCACTGACTACGTCATAGAGGCGCCGAATGATCTCATGATGTACATCGCGAAGAAAGGCTCGATTGCAGTCTCTGGTATAAGCCTTACGGTAAATGACACGGAAGGCGACACCTTCAGGCTTACCATCATCCCCCATACCATGCGCGCGACCAACATCTCCCTTTGGACCCCGGGGACAAGGCTCAACCTCGAGGTTGACGTACTCGCAAGATACGTAGCGAGAATTCTCTCCATGCAGGGCGCCGCGGAAGGCTCCGCGGGAGACGCAGGGAAAGGCACGGGGGATGCCGGAGGGCTGACGCTTGAGACGCTCGGGGCGAACGGATTCATCTGAGCGCATGAAAACTTTTCCCGGAGATGCGCCGTTTGCAAAAACAGCCCCTTCAAATTATCATGAGAGCCACACTTTAGCAGACTGAGTCTGTTTGGACGAAAGAGGATTTGCCATGAAAACCATCGAAGGCTGCCTTCCCTGCCCGGAAGCCAAAATAGCCATTGTCGTATCGAGATTCAACAGCTTCATCACCGAGCGCCTTCTTGAAGGTGCGGAAGACACCCTCCTCCGCCAGGGACAGGTAAATCCTGACAACATCACCTGCATCCGCGTCCCGGGCGCCATCGAGATCCCACTCACCGTCAAAAGGGCCGCCGAGTCAGGGAAGTATGACGCCGTCATCGCCCTCGGCTGCGTAATCCGCGGCGCGACCTACCATTTCGAGATCGTTGCCAACGAGTGCGCCAAGGGCCTCACCCAGACCATGCTCGGCAGCAATATTCCCGTCGCCTTCGGCGTCCTTGCCTGCGACACCATCGAGCAGGCCGTGCAGAGAGCAGGCTCGAAGGCCGGCAACAAGGGATCCGAGGCCGCCCTCTCATCGCTTGAGATGATCAACGTTCTCAATAACCTCAAAAACGTAGGATAAGCCCGATGAAACCCTTTCAGCGTACCATGGCCAGACGCACTGCCATGCAGGCCATCTATCAGTGGCAGATGACCGGTGACCTCCCTTCATCGATCAAGGCGCAGTTCAGCTCTGACCCTGAATGCAAGAACGTCGACTGGGATTACTTCGACCGGATTTTCGACGGAGTTGTCGCAGAGCACGAAGAGCTTGACTGCCTCTACAAAAGGTTTCTCGAGAAGCGCAGCAGCGAGGATCTCGACCAGGTCGACCGTGCTATACTGCGCGTCGGCTGCTACGAGCTCCTGAGGCTCTCCTCCGAGGTTCCCTACCGTGTGGTCATCAACGAGGCCGTCAACCTCGCGAAGCAGTTCGCCGCCGAGGAAAGCCACCGCTTCATCAACGGCGTGCTCGACAAGGTTGCGTCAAAGGGGCTCCATCTCAAGTGCGAAGCTGCTGAAGGCGGAGCTGACACCAAGGCTTCCGATGATGCCGCTACGGATAAGGCTGAGAAAGAGCCTGCCGCTGCAGAAGAAAAGCCCGCTGATTCCACCGATGGATCCGCAGAGGCTGCCCCGTCTCCGGACGCTGCCGCAGAGGAGAATGGAAAGCCGAAACCCATGAGCCTTGATCCGAATTCCCCGGGCCGCCGGAGAAAGCCGCGTGCCTTCAGCGAAAAAAGAGGATCAGCCGGCGGAAGGGACTCTGACGGGAAGCATTCCTTCAGAAAGCACTCCGACTCATCCTTCAGAAAGGGCCGCCGCCCTTTCGGCAGAAGTGAGAGTGAGGACGGTGAGTCAGCCGGAGGTGAGCGCGGCGAAGGGCACAGCTTCAGGAATGATCACAGGCCGCACGGCGGCCGCCGTCCGGCAGATGGACGGAGATCAGGCCCATGGAAGCCCCGTGCACCAGGGAAAGACCTCCCTCCCGAGAGCGCTGAATGACAGATGAGTTTTCCCTCATCGGGAAATACTTCATTTATGATGATGAAGGCCGCCTCTCCGTCCCCAACGGTGACGACTGCGCGGTCTTCGGCTGTCCGCCGGGCACAGAGACGGCTGTCACCACTGACTCCCTCGTCGAGGGAGTCCACTTCTTCAGGGACACCTCACCGGGATCGCTCGGGATCAAGGCAGCCGAGGTGAATCTCTCCGATCTCGCCGCCATGGGCGCCGAGCCATTCTGCATATTCCTCTCTCTTGTCCTTCCCTCCCCGGACGAGAGCTTTATCATTCCTTTCGCCGAGGCGCTCCGGTCAGATCTGAGTCGCCGCAATGCCTTCCTTGCGGGAGGCAATATGTCGAGAGGCCCACTCAGCATCACGGTGACAGCGCTCGGACGGCTGCCTCTGGGCACGGCTGTAAGAAGGGTCGGCGCAGCCGAGGGAGACATAATCGCGGCAACCGGAACCCTGGGGGCCGCGGCCCTCGCGGTGGAGGACACCATGAGCGGAAAGGTCACAGTCGACCGCCCCTCATGGGAGGAGGCGCGGAGGCGCCTTGAGCGGCCGGAGGCGAGGATCGAGGAAGGAATTGCCCTTAGGGGACTTGCGCACTCGATGCTCGACATCTCCGACGGGATCTCGTCAGACATCAGTCATCTTCTCCGCTGCGGGCTCGGCGCAGTGATAAACCTTGAGCAGCTCCCTTTCTCCCCGGCACTCTCGGCGCTTCCTGAGGAGCGGAAAATCGATCTTGCCGTCGCAGGCGGCGGAGACTACGAGCTCCTCCTGACCATGTCAGAGGAGAGCTTCAGGGAGGCAATTAAAATTCCGGTCCTCCAGAGGACCGGACTGACGCAGATTGGAAGAATTACCGGCTCGGGGAAGGCAGAGTATCTGCTCCGAGGCGTTCCCCGGGAAGTGCCTGACGGCTGGAACCATTTCAGGCACTGATCCGGGCAAGGCCTGGCTTTCAGGCAAATTTCAGGACGTCACTGAAATTTCCGGTCACGAGCTCAGGGCCGAACTCTCCGATGTCGTGCCCGTAGTTGTAGCCGTAGGTAAGTCCGACAGACGACACACCGGCTGCCTTTGCCGCCAGGATATCGTTTGAGGAGTCGCCGACCATGACTGTCTCCCCGGGCTTCGCACCGAGCTTCTCCATGGCGTAGAGGATAGGAGCCGGGCTCGGCTTCTTCTCCTTTATGACGCCGCCGCCCAGGGTGAAGTCAAAGCACTCGAAGATCCCTGCGCTCCTGAGGAAGGGCTCGATGTAGGGCTGAGGCTTGTTGGTAACTATGCCGAGCTTCTTCCCGAGTTCCTTCAGCTTCCTTACGGTCTCCGCAACGCCGGGGAAGAGCTTGTAGTTCGCAGTGATCTGGCGCATGTACTCGTCAGAGTAGGCCTTTTTGAACTTTACGAACTCCTCCTCGCTGAAGTCAGAGTAGTCAGCGTCAAAGCTTCTCTTCATGGAGCGGAGCACCAGCTTGTCAAGGCCGTTTCCGACATAGCCCCTGACCTCGCTCTCGGGAGGATAGTCACGGCCGAGCGAGGAGAAGCTGTTTTTGATGCTGATGGCCATCTGCGGGACAGTGTCTGCCACGGTTCCGTCTATGTCAAAAAGGAAGCAGTTCATCAGCAGGCCCCTCCGAGTTTCTCACGCATTTCAGCGATTGCCCTGCCGTAGTCGTCCGCGCCGAAAATCGCGGAGCCTGCAACGAACATGTCGGCGCCTGCGTCAGCAATTTCCCTGATGTTCGAGGCCTTGACGCCGCCGTCGACCTCCAGACGGATATCGCGGCCAGAGTCATCGATCATCTTCCTAACCTCACGGAGCTTCCCTAGGGTTCCAGGGATGAAGCTCTGTCCGCCGAAGCCGGGATTCACCGACATCAGCATGATGATGTCGACTGTATCCATCTCATAGCGGAGCCACTCGGTCGAGGTGGCGGGATTGAGCACCAGCCCGCACTTGAGCCCGAAGCTCTTTATGAGTCGGAGCGTACGGTCAGGATGCTGCGAGGCCTCAGGATGAAAGGTGATATAGGAGGCGCCGGCCTCGGCGAACATAGAGACGAGCGGATCCACCGGCGATGTCATCAGATGGCAGTCAAGTGGGGCCTCAATGCCGCACTTTCTGAGAGCCTTCACAACGAGTGGTCCGATGGTGAGGTTCGGGACATAGTGGTTGTCCATGACGTCAACATGGATGACATCGGCACCGGCGCTGAGGACATTCCTGACCTCGTCCCCGAGCCTTGAGAAATCAGCCGAGAGGATGGAGGGAGCAATAAGATATTTCCTGGACACGGGATTTTCTCCTAGATGATCTGAGTTTTCAAAACTTCTGCCAAAAACTGCTGCAATTTTATAAAACACTGATAATTCGGCAAGTTACATAAATTTAAGCAATTTGTGGAACTCTTTTAACAAGTACAATGTACCAGCCTGCAGAATTCCGCTGTTCATATCAGAGTATATGCATAGCAGCGCAGGCTGCCGTTAAAAATCCGGATGTTCGCTTTACAAACAGTGCCGGAACCATTCTTAGTCTTAATTGATTTCAGCTCATCCGAAAACGACTTCTAACAGCATTGCACCTTAAAGACGCTTATGAAAAAGCTGAAGCGTCATTTTTCCGAACACAGCTGTAAAACTGAAACAGATGAGATTAAAGACTGACTTCTGAAAACAAGAGCCGCATAAGCGGCTCCCGTAAAACATGGCCTGATGGATTATTCCTTGGTAACCCACGCATCATGGGCAAGGCTCGTGGCCTTCTTCCTGGCGGCATCCGCGGATGCCCTGTCTGCGTAGGAGCCCATGTAGAGCTTGTAGCTGCGGCCTACCTTGACTATGCGGCAGGCCTCAGGGCACTTTGCCTTCATCTCGGTAAGCTTCTCGAAGTCAGAGGAGCTTGAGAGCTGTACAGTATATCTGCCGGCAGCTGAAGATGCCGCTGCTGCAGGCTTTGAGGACGCTGCAGACCTGCCGCCCTGCACCTCGGCAAAAGGCACAACCTGGCCTGCCTTGAGGGTAGAGGTTCTGCCGGACTCGGCCTTCTCGCGCCTTTCAGCCTCAGCCTTCCTTGCCGCATCGGAAACCTTTGCATCGGTCTTCTTCCCGGCTGCAGCCTGCTCCCTGGCCTTCTTCTCAGCCTCGGCTTTGCCCTTTGCATCAGCCTTGGCCTTCGACTCGTCCCTGGCCTTCTTCTCGGCATCGGCCTTGGCCTTTGCATCAGCCTTGGCCTTCGCCTCTTCCTGTGCCTTCTTCTCAGCCTCGGCCTTTGCCTTTGCCTTAGCCTCAGCCTCCTTTCTCGCTGCCTCGGCCTTCTGATCATCAGCAGATGAGCTCTTCTTCTCGGCACCATCATTGGGCTTTCTGAGCGGTGCTACATCAGACTCGGCAGGAAGCTCCTTGCCATGCGCGTCAGTGAGCGGAAGAGGCTGCTCCTTCTTCTGCTCGGGCGCTGCCGCAGGAGACTGCTGCGCTGCGCCCTGCTGCTCTGCAGCTGCAGGAGCTGGGGCAGGCTTCTCAGCGGATGCAGGCGCTGCTGCGGACTGAGAGGGAGATACGGGGTTCTCGGCGGCAGGAGCAGCGGCGGATGCAGAGGGAGCAGGCTTCGGCGCCTCTGCAGCAGGATTGGGCGTTTCAGCGGCAGCAGGTGTTTCAGCGGGCTTTGAAGGAGCCGGAGCTGCGGCAGGTGCGGGGGTCTGGGCGGCCGGAGCCTCCCCTGCATTGGACGAAGGTCCGGAAATCTTGGCCTGCTGTACTACAACAGGCTCCGGAGCCGGAGCTTTCTTCTCGCCGCCGGAGGTGAGAAGAGGGATAAGTATCGCGATCATTGCAATGGCAAGGAGCGCAGTCACGCAGATCAGGATAATCTTGGTCTTGTCTCTGCGCCTTTCAAGCCTGGAGCTGTCTCCGGGCTTTCTTTTTATCGGGGAATCAGCGCCGGGGACAATGCCCTCACCGAAGGCATCAGATTTTCCGTTCAAATTATCTGACATAACGTTACCTACCATTTTGACGATTTCACCGGGCAGAGGCCCGCACTTGGACACTACCTCGGCGATGACTTTGGGATCCGGCTTGTCCTTGCCGTTGCCGGCTCTGCTTAAATAATTCTCCGCAAGATACTTCTTCTCATCCTGCTTCAGGGCCTCAATCTCCATGACGCTGACAGCCGCGCGGCTCTTCTCGTCAAAGAGCTGCTGCACCGGAGCAGAGCCAGTGAGCATTATCGAAATGCTGCAAATGTCCTTGTAGGCTGCGAAGAACTCGAAAATCTCTGAGGCGAAGACCTGGCCGAGATAGTCAGCGGAGTCGATGACAATGAAGAATTTCTTTCCGGAGAAGTCAAGATACTGGCAGGTGCTGGTCAGCCTGTCCTGCGGATCGAAGATGGCAGGAGGGAAAAGCCCCTTGACGACCATCTCCCTGGCCCGCGCGGGATCATCCCCGGGGTGGCACTCGCAGTAGACGGTCTGGATGCCCTGGGCCTGGAGGTCACCGATTACCATTTCGGAAATCACGGTGCGGCCGCTTCCATGCTCGCCCAGGAGGTAAATCATCGAGCTGGCTGTTCTGACCTTCTCGTCAATTTTATTTGCCAGCAGACGCTGGCTGGCTATAATCAGCATTTTTTCCTCAGATCCTCAATGGCACGGCTGACAAGCTCTGCCGGAATATCATCAAGAACACCCGCATGTCCGATCCCGTCCGGAATCACGTAGCGGATCCTGCCGTTCCGGACTTTCTTGTCGTGGATCATGTTCTCATAGAAAATGTCATAGTTCATGTCGGCAGGGACCTGCACAGGAAGCGACGCGCGCTCAAGAAGCGCGGTTATCCGCCTGAACTCGTCCTCGCTCATCCTGCCGAGGTATACGGCAACCCTCGCGGCGCAGACCATGCCTGCCGCAACGCCCTCACCGTGAAGCCAGACCCCGTAGCCCTCATGGCACTCGATGGCATGCCCGAAGGTGTGCCCTAGGTTCAGGAGTGCCCTCACTCCGCTCTCCCGCTCATCCTCATGCACGACCTCGGCCTTGATTGAGCAACAGGTCTTTATGGTCCTCACGAGGCTCTCCTCGTCGAGGCTCATGATACTGTCCATGCTGTCCTCAAGGAAGCGGAAGAAGTCAGAATCCCACATGATGCCGTACTTGATGACCTCGGCAAGCCCGGCGGAGAGCTGGCGGCGGTCGAGAGTCCTGAGCGTATCAGTGTCTATAACAACGGATTTAGGCTGATGGAACGCGCCGATCATGTTCTTCCCGAGAGGATGGTTCACTCCGGTCTTGCCTCCTACGGAGGAGTCGACATGGGCAAGGAGGGTTGTCGCGCACTGGATGAAGTCAACGCCCCTCTGGTAGCAGGCTGCCGCGAAGCCGGTCATGTCGCCGACAACGCCGCCGCCGAGCGCTACCAGGGTTACATCGCGTCCGGCATCGTTCCTGAGGAGGGCCGTTATGATGCTCTCGATGCCGTCAAGGTTCTTGTACTGCTCACCGTCCTTCAGGATGACTGAGTGGACATTGAAGCCTGAAAGGGTCTTCTCGAGCTTTTCAAGATAAAGAGGGGCCACGGTCTCGTTGGAGACAATCATCACGTCCCTGCCCCTTACATACGGGGCAAAGCAGTCAGCGGCGGATATGAGGCCGCTTCCGATGAAAATCGGATATGATCTGCTCCCGAGATCTACTTTCAGCTGTTCCATCAGTTACTCCGAAATTCCTTAGCTATGAAGGCCGCGATCTCCCTCGGAGAATGGCCGTCAGTCAGGATCCTGCAGTCAGCGCACTCCTCATAGAGGGGCTTGCGCTTCTCATAAATCGTGCCGAGCACCTCGGCTCTGTTCTGCCCTTTGAGTAGGGGCCTGGAGTCGCTTTTAGCGGTCCTTTCAGCCTGCTCGCCGACTGAGGTTTCTAGAAAAACGACGAAGCAGTCGCGCTTCAGCAGCTTTCGGGTATTGGCGGACAAAACAGCACCGCCTCCGGTCGCGAGCACGATTCCCTCTCCGGACACCAGGTCCTTTATGGTGCTCTCCTCCCTTGCGCGGAAGCCCGTCTCGCCCTCCGCCTCGAATATATACGGAATTGACGCGCCTGCGTTCTTCTCTATCTGCTCATCGGAATCGACAAACTGCTTGCCGAGTACGGAGGCAAGTATTTTTCCGACTGTGCTCTTTCCGGCCCCCATTGGCCCGATCAGAACAATGACGCTGTTTTCACGCATAAATCACTCCGGGTTACACGTGCATTATAAGCTAAACAGGCTCTGAATCACAAAATTTAAGGAAAGAACGGACGGGACGGGGATATGCCCCGGCGGAAGGAATTTCAAAGACGAAAAAGGGGGCCGGAGCCCCCTTCTGATTCACCTGAACTGCTTAGTATCAGCGCTTGATCTCTACAATCTTCGGAGTTACGAAGATCAGGAGCTCCTGGCGGCGGCTGTCGTCGCGGGTGTACTTGAAGAGACGTCCGAGATAAGGGATATCGCCGAGGATAGGCACCTTGCTGACGGACTTGGTGATCTGCTGCTGGTAGATTCCGCCGAGAACGATGGTCTCGCCGTTGCCGACCAGAACCTGAGTCTCAACCCTCTTGGTGTTGATTTCCTGAGCGGTACCGGTACCGGTTGCAACCGTATCACCCGGGGTGTCCTGAGTTACCTTCAGGTCAAGGATAATGGAGTTATCCGGAGTGATCTGAGGGGTAACCTCAAGTCCGAGAACTGCTTCCTTCCAGTCAACGGAGGTTGCGCCTGATGAGGTGCTTACGTTGGTCGGGATTTCGGTACCCTGCTGGATCTTGGCAGCCTTCTGGTTGGAGGTGGTTACGCGCGGTGAGGAGATAATCTCGCCCTTGGACTCAGTCTCGAGTGCGGAGAGGTACATATCAAGCAGGTCATCGCCGAACCACTTGCCGATCTCAATGCCGATACCCTGGGTTGCGATAGGCAGCGCAGTGTTGACATGAGCAGAATAGTGTCCGGTGCTTGCGAAGTTGCCGTAAGGATCCTCACCACTGCCGGTACCGTTAGCAGGGAGTGAGTTCGAAGTCGGGGAGAAGCCCTGCTTCGAGCTTGCGCCGCTGGTGCGGGAGTAAGCCCAGTTGATGCCGAGCTCGTCGGTGGAGGCATTGTTGATGGAGACAATTCTTGCCTCAATCTGAACCTGCTTGACAGGAACATCGAGACGCTCGACGAGGTCGATTATGCGGTCGACGTTGTCAGGAAGGTCCTTGACAATGAGGGTGTTGGTTCTCGCGTCAACAGCTACCGAGCCACGGGGTGAAAGGATTGACTGGTTGGCAGCGTCATTCCTGCCCTCGTCGTTGGCGACACCGCGGGAAAGTCCGCCGATGAGGGTAGCAAGATCGGAAGCCTTGGCATAGTTGACCTGGATGAACTCAGTGGTCAGCGGAGCGAGCTCCTCAACCTTCTTCTTGCCCTCAAGCTTGGTCTTCTCGAGGTTTGCAAGCTCCTCTGCCTTAGCGACAAGGAGGATATTGCCCTCAAGGCGCTTGTCAAGTCCCTTTACGCGGAGAACAGTCTCAAGGGCCTGCTCCCAGGGCACATTGTCAAGGCGGAGGGTGATGTTGCCGGTTACAGAGTCAGTCGTGACCAGGTTGAAGTTGTTGAAGTCAGCCAGGATCTGCAGCACGGAGCGAATGGAAATCTCCTGGAAGTTAAGGGAGATGGGCTTGCCGGTGTACTTAGGCAGCTCTTCCTGCTTCTCGATCTGCTTGTTGACGCTGATCACAACCTGACGGCCGTTCTGGTTGTACTTGTAGTCAACCTTTCCGTCGTAGGTGATGTCAACGATGGCATTGCCGCCCTCACGGGTGACTCTTACCTTCTTAAGCGGAGTGCCGAAGTCAGAAAGGTCCATGGTGGTGAGCTGGTTGGCCTGGACATCAGTCGAGTGGAAGGTCGCGATCAGGTGGTTTCCGCGCGGATGAACATCAACGGCAGCGGAGTTGTTGTCGAGGGAAACTGCGACAACGCCGCCGTCAGTGCTGCGTTTCTGGAAATCAACCTTGGTAACGGTGTTGATTGAGGAAGAGGAGCCTGCTGCAGAGGGAAGCACGCTGGGAGTAGCGTTCATCTTGGCAGCGGTGACCTTGCCGCTCTCGCCTACCATGACCCTGAGGGAGTTGCCCTGCTGTGAGATCTGGTAAGGCTTGAGCTCCTCAAGTCCGACGTTGATGAGAAGGTTGTCGCCGATGTTTGCGACGTCAATCTTCTTTACGCCGTGACGGAGAACCTCGACGGTGTTGCGTGCAAGCCCTGATTCTGAATCCGGGATCTCGAGCACCAGCTCGTCCGGATGATATCTGAGCTTGTCGGTATAGTTGCCAACCTGACCGTCAAAGACAAAGTCAAGACTGATCTGGTTTGCGTAGCTTGTATTGATCTTAACGTTCTGAAGCTTCGCCGCCTCAGCCGGTACACAAGCACCAGCAAGTGTTGCAACAGCAACGATAAGACCTATTTTGGATTTGTGAAATTTCATAATAATTCCTGCTTGCTAATTCCGCTTGTCTGCCACATTAAGTTCAATCTTAGTGCTCTTCTTCTTGTAACAGCCCGGCTTCTCCTGAACGTACTCGTCAAGTTGAATAGCCTCAGGTGTTATCGCAGTTACCTGGCCCATGTTGAGACCCATGTAGCTGCCTACCTTGACCTTCTGGTTCTGGACTGAATGGGCTCCCACCTGGACGATGCCCCACAGCTGGCCGGCTCCGTCCTTGTAAGTTCCCTTCATGATCAGATTGTCAAGAGAGTAGTGCTCGAGCGAGTCCTTGACCGTTCTTGAGACAAGAGCGGTAATGTCGTCGCATCCTTCCTCATGGAAGCTCTGGGTAATCTGAGGAAGCTCTGCGCGGGGCCTTACGAACGGCGAGCGATCAGTCGCCGGGGTAAAGGACGCAGGCACATAGTCATTCACTACAGGAAGCTCCGGAATCTGGGGATGGGGCCTGTTTCCGACCTCAACCACAAACTGCTGCAGATCTTCCGTTCCGCCGCAGGCCGTAAGCAGGGCTGCGGACACGCATGATGCGACAAGAACTGAAAGTTTACGCATCTTCATTCCGTTCATCTTGCACCCCCGGCCTTATTGTTAGCCTTCTTGTTATCAACCGGCTGGTTGTAACGGTAAGTCTTGGCGACCATGTGCATTGCAAGCTGATCGGCATCCTTCGGAAGAGCTCCGTTGGGTCCGGTCTGGACAACTCCGCCCTTTCCGTTGGCATGGGTCAGCTGGAACTGGGTGATGGCGACAATACGCTTGATCTTACCAATTTCCTCGACGAACTTTCCGAGCTGGGCATACTCACCTACAACGCTGATCTCCATAGGAAGAACAGTATAGTCGTCAAGCTTCTGCTCAGGATCCCACTTGATAACCTCGATCTTCAGGCCGTGATCCATGGCCCTGAAGCTTACGTCATCAAGGAGGGTTGCAATGTCATCGGTGTTAGGAAGCTGCTGGAGCTGCTTCTTGAGCTGGCTCTGAAGCTTTCTGTTCTGTGCGCGGTAGTCCTCGAGACTTGCGGCCTCCATGGCCTTCTTCTCGTAGTCCGCCTTGAGGCTGACCTCCTTCTGTCTCAGACCGTCAAGCTTCTCGTACTGATCTGCGAATTCCAGGAGATATCCGGCTGCGACGACCAGGGCAACAATCAGCAGGCAGGCTACAAACTTCACGCTGCCAGGCAGACTGCCCGGATCGCGGAAATTAAGCTCACTTAAGTTCATTAGCGGCCTCCCTTCTTATTGTTCTTCTTCTCAAGGCTCTTCTGCGCCTCAACCATTGCGTTGGACACAAAGGAAAGGCCGAAGTTGCTGAGAGTCATGGTCGACTTGGAATCGTTCTGCTTGTCCTCCCTGATTGAGGAAATCTGGACGTTGCCGTAGCGGCCCTTGCTCTCGACATCAATGTTGCGGTACATCTCGGAGACACGTGCGAGAGTCTCGGTAAGACCTTCAACGGAGATCTTGATTCCGTCGAAATCAATCTTGTCGAGGTAAATGCCGTTTGCAACGAGGGTCGGGAAGTCGCTGAAGATATTGACCACGGTACTGCGGCTCTGCTGCAGCTGCTCAATGAGCTTCATGCGGTTGATCATCTCGTCCCTTTCCTTCTTCAGTTTCTCGATCTCGTTGATCTTGTCCTGGAGGAGGCTGATCTGGGAATTAAGATACCCGTTTCTTTCGTTCTGGTTGTCAATCTGGGCATTGAGCATGGTCCAGATGCCGCCGTCAATGAGGGCACCGACAACAGCGAAGGCAATTGCCATAACAAAGAAGTTATGGGTCTTCTGCTTAGCCTCTGCCGCTCTCCAGTCAACCAGGTTGATGTTGGGCGACTCATTGTCGAAGCTTCTGAGGGCAAGTCCGAGTGCGGTCATGTACTTGGCACCGTGCTGGACATACTCGGTTCTGAGCTTCGGGTTCAGATCGAACGGATCAGGAACGATGGTCTCGGTCTTCAGAGCCTCGATGAAGGCCTGCTGAAGTCCCGGGATAAGGCTTGAGCCGCCGGTCAGAACAAAGAGGGAGACCTTGCTCTGCTGGATCCTTACCGCCTGGGCAATCTGCTTGATGATGGAGGCGATGTACGGCTTGGTGACATCCTCCTCAACCTCGGGAGGAAGACGGGACTGGGTCTTCGCTCTCTCCGCCTCGGCTGCAGGATAGCCGGTCTTTGCTGCTATTCTCTTGTCATAAACAGCACCCGAGAGGGTGGGGATTGACTTTGTTGAGGTAATCCTTCCGTTCTCGAGGAAAATGATGTCGGTCTCGGAAGCTCCGAAGTCAACGATTGCTGCGGTGGGCGGCAGGTTTGCTCCGGACGGATCAGGGTTCAGCTTGGGAACCAGTGCCATGACAGCACGGGCAAGCGCGTAGTAGCCTACGTCGACGACCTTGACCTCATAACCGCACTGCGCCATGACCTCGCTGCGGTCAAGTACGCTCTCTCCGCGGGCTGCAGTGACGAGAACATCATTCTGGTCCGAATCACTGTTATTGGGACCTAAAATACCGTAATCAAGAGCGATGCTTGTATTCTGGAACGGAATCAGCTGTTCAGACTGAGCCTGTACCTGATCACCAAGTTCCTTGTCGCTGTCGATGTCCCTGGGCAGTGTGATTGTTCTGGTAACCACATCATTTCCGGAGACAGCAGTTGCAACATACTTACCTCGCGATGCGATACTGCGGCTGAGCTGGGCCAGAGCCTGCTCGACTCTCTCCTTGTCCTGAATCTTCCCGTTGACTACCGCGCCTTGAGGGCACGCTACCTCAACGGCAGAATCGATCTGGAAAGAGCCTTTTCTGCCGGATATCGCAACAGCCTTGATGGTTTGGCTACCAAAATCGACGCCGATTAGCTGGTAGGTTTTACCCTGTTTTTTTCCAAACATAAGTGCATCCGTGCTGTTAGTGACTTAAAACTAAATTTCCCTGATTCTATACTATATTCATTTCCCCGCATGCGCCACAATCAGACGTCAATTTTTTCGTCCGAATATGATACAAGTAACAAATCCCGTGGAACTGAACTGCCTATAGTAGGAAAACTATGGCCGAATTTTAGTACTTTTAATAGCCACCTGCTTATATTCAGATCACGTAATTGGAAAACCGTCCCGAGATCAGCGCCCTTACAGCTTGCAGCGTTCTGCCTATATATAATGAAGCAAAATAACAGCGTGCCGCCAGCAGACGCTGCCTGAACACACACTTTTGTATCCGCGTAAAATACAGTCTTCTGCTGTCGTTCCGGCTGTAGACTGAGGCCTGTGCACTCCCCGTGAGGAAAAGCGATGCATCCGCGGATCCGGCAGTGCCCTTCCTTATTTATGGTAAAATTGCGCCCGTTCTCTCATCTGACGGGAATACTACCCGGACGGTTCACCTTTGCCTTGTGGTTTGGAAAATGCCTCTCTTCGAGCTCTTTTATCTCTGCATTTCTTTTATTGCCCGCTGGCTGCTGAGGCTTGCGTGCATCATTGCCCTTGCCGGCATTGTTTTCTCCACCGGTGTAATCATCTATTACCAGAATGTCGAGGACGAGCTCCCCGATGTCGACAAGCTCAAGGAAGTGCGGTACGAGACGCCGCTTCAGATTTTCTCATCGGACGGTAAGCTCATCGGCGTATTCGGTCAGATCAAGAGAGAGCCGGCCTCAATAGATGAAATCCCGGATCTCCTCCAGAAAGCCTTCATCTCCATAGAGGACGAGCGTTTCTACGAGCACAGCGGCTTCGATTTAAAGAGCATTGCCCGCGCGGCAATGGCCATAGCCCACTCAGGAAGGATAAGCCAGGGCGCGAGCACCATAACCCAGCAGGTGGCAAGGAACTTCTTCCTCTCCAACGAGAAGACCGTCGAGCGCAAGATCAAGGAAATCTTCATCGCCATCCACATCGAGAAGGTCCTCACGAAGCAGCAGATCCTCGAGCTTTATCTCAACAAGGTCTGGCTCGGCCACCAGGCGTACGGCGTCAAGGCTGCCGCGCACCTCTACTTCAACAAGGAGCTTAAGGATCTCACTCTCGGTGAGATGGCAATACTTGCCGGCATGCCGAAGGGCCCCTCTGACTACAACCCGATATCCCACCCCGACAAAAGCCGGATGAGAAGGGACATCGTTCTCGAGAAAATGTACGAGCTCGGCCACATCACCCACGATCAGTACATAGCGGCAAGGGACGAGCCGGTCGTCTCGGAGTTCAACGGCCCCAAGATTGAGTTCAGCGCCGGCTACGCGAGCGAGATGGCAAGGCTCTTCGCCCTCGATCAGTTCGGAGAGGAGGAGGCCTACAACCGCGGGCTCAGAATCTATACCACGATTGACAGCAAAGTCCAGGCTGCCGCCGACATGGCAGTTTTCAACGGCGTAATGGCCTATGACCGCCGCCACGGCTACCGTAAGGATGATGTGGTGAGGCTCTGGGACAGGAAAGGCTCTCCATTAGACGAGACTGCCATAGCAGAGCGCCTCGCGAAAATGAAGACCTACAGTCTCCTCAGACCCGCTGCTGTCCTCAGCGTCAGCGGAAGGGAAGCCTCGATAATGCTTAAGGACGGCACCAAAACCGTGCTCGGCTGGGAGGGGATCAAGTGGGCACGGGCATATATAAGCAGCACGAGGCAGGGCGCTGCGCCTGACAGCGCCTCTAAGGTTCTCTCTCCGGGAGACCTCATCTGGGTTTATGAGAAAGATGCTGATGCGGCCGGAAGCAAGCCCTCCGGCAAGAAGGCAGAGCCCAAAAAGATTCTGACGCTGGCGCAGCTGCCGAAGATAAACTCCGCTCTTATCTCACTCAGGCCTGATGACGGGCAGATTGTCGCTGTCGTCGGCGGCTACAGCTATGACGCGTCGAAGTTCAACCGAGCGACGCAGGCGCACAGGCAGCCGGGCTCGAACTTCAAGCCCTTCATCTACTCCTCGGCCCTCCGGCACGGATTCACTCTTGCGAGCATCGTGAACGACACCCCGCTCTCGATGATGGCAGGCAACGGCAAGCTCTGGACGCCGAAGAACTCACCGAACACCTACGCCGGTCCCATCCCGCTCCGCAAGGCTCTCGCACTCTCGAAGAACGTGGTCTCTGTACGCCTTCTGCTCAAGGTGGGGCTTGACAAGGTCGCAGAGCACGTCGAGAGGTTCGGCTTCAATGTAACGAGCCTCTACAGGCATCCGACGCTTGCCCTCGGAGCCATTGACATCACCCCGATTGAGCTCCTCCGAGGCTACTCAGCGATGGCGAACGGCGGATTCCTCATCAATCCCTACCTGGTCGACCGGATTGAGGATGAGGAAGGGAACATCCTCTATCAGGCAGAGCCTGAGGTTGCCTGCCGGAGCTGCACCGATGCCCCTGGCACCGCGGATGACAAGCGCGAGAAGGATCCGAGGCTCGAGGCACTTTCGCATCTCCCGGACGGCCTTGACGACAGCGAGCCGCTCCCCGGAGAAATCCCCGAGGAGCCGAAGAAGCAGACCGCCGAGCTTCCTCCGGCAGTCACCTACGCAGGCACCAAGCGCGCAAAGCAGATCATCAGCCACGCGAACGCGTTCCTCACCGCCCAGGCCATGCACTCCGTAATCTACGGAGCAGCCGAGCGTGGGCTCCCGGGATTCAACGGCACAGGCTGGAGGGCGAAGAGGGACCTGCCAGAGAGAACGGATCTCTACGGGAAAACCGGAACGACCAACGACTCAAGGGACTGCTGGTTCAGCGGATTCAACTCAAAAATCGCCACCTCAGTTTATATCGGATTCGATGACCACACCTCGCTCGGGCGTTCCTGGGCCGGCTACGAGGCCGGCGCCCAGTCAGCGCAGCCCATATGGAACGAGTTCATGGCGTCAGTCCTTGAAGGGACTCCGGAAAGCCCTATTCCTGCTCCCTCAAATGTCAGCCTCAGGAAGGTCGATCAGGCAGGCAAGCTGTCAGAAGCAGGTACCAGGACTGAGTATATAGAAGATGACACCGGCGAAATCTACACGCCGCTCGATGAGGAAACCGAGGAGGACTCCTTCTTTGACAGTTTCGGCTCTGATGACAGCGGCTCCGGCTACGATATCCCTGAAGGCCAGCAGCAGCCTGATGACACTGACACAGGGAGCGCAGATATGAATGAGAGCCATTCCGCACCGACCTCTGACGATATCTTCTGATACTGGCCCCACCGGGTGTGGAGCACTTTCAGCTCTAAGGCAGCCCATGAGGCTGCCTTTATTATTATGGAGCCTTCCCCTGTTTCCTGCCGGGGCCTCCCATCTGAAAGGGCATTGAGGCTCTGAAGACACAGCTGCATTTTATTAAGATTTTGAAAACTGCACGGAGCGAAGTGCAAAAAAATACCCCGGACTCGGCATATGCCGTTTCCGGGGTTTTTGTATATCCTGCAGAACTCTATCTGAGACTTCCGACGCTGCCGTAAAGCTTTTTTGCCCTGCCGCCTGATCTGAGCTTCGCCAGCTCATGCCCTGTCTTGTCCCTCGCACCTATGCAGGCATCTAGGACAATCCTTACCTGCTCCCGGATCAGGAAAAAGCAGTTCCTCACCGTCGGCTGAAGATCAGGTGTTAAAGGATGGTTCCTGATGAACTCATCGGAAACCTTCCTGAACTCCGCAGAAAGCCGGAGAACCTGCTCAAGGCCCTCTTCAGACTCATCAAGCAGGCTCTTCTGTATTGCTGCAGAAAGATCAGTGAGTCTCTTCTCGGTCTCAGAGAGGTCTTCGGCTTCAGTCATAGGCTCTGCTCCGCTTACTGTGAAGGGGTCTGGTTCTTTGCCCTGTCCCTGGCGTCCTGCATCTCATACGCCTTCTCCCTCTCGGAAGGGGGGATCTTGTCCCAGGCATTCTTGACCATGACGACATAGCCGGTGAGCTCGTCGAGCGGCTTGACGTCAAGGTTGGCGCTTGCCCGGATCAGCCGGTCATTCCAGACCGCGTACATGTTGATGAGGTTCTCGCCGATCTTCCTCTGGGTCTCGTTGTTGGGATCATACTGGACGCCGGCCCTCAGCGCGCCGACTATGCGGATGGCACGGTCAATCTCTGAGGCCTTGCGCTCGATGTCCTTCTTCTCAATCGCGAAGCGGGCCTTCGCGATTGAGGTGAGAAGTCCCTCGTAGAGCAGCTGGATGACACGGTACGGATCCGCTACCGCGAGATCCGCATCGATGCTGGTTTTCTTATAAGCCTTCAGATTTCTTCCGTACATCTCATTCCCCGCTCAATCATTTCCGGCTTATTGTAACCTAAAACAATCAGTCACCGCTATTCTGAAGCTGCTTGAAGATGCTGGTAAGCGAGCTTGAGTATCCGTTCCAGGTGGAGACGAGCTTGTCAAGCTTGGAGAAGCGCGCTGTAAGCGTGTTCTCGTAGGCGCTGACTCTCTCGTCATACTGCTCAAGCCTCTTCTCGTAGCTGTCAAGCTGGGACTTAGAGCTGTTCTGGTAGGTGTCCAGGATACCGCCCGTCCTTGTGTAGGTCTTGAGCGAGGCGTTCATCTGGTTGCCGAGCTCCTTGAAGGCGTTCGTCACACCGGTGTAGTCTTCCTTCAGGGCCTTCTGGAACTTGGAGGAGTCCAGGGAGAACGTTCCGTCCTTCGCCATGGTGACGCCGTACTCGAGGAGCTTCGGCAGGTTGTCGGACTTCAGGATGACGTTCTTCAGGGCAATAGGCAGGTTCTGGGTGATGGAGCTTCCCGCAAGGTCTCCGCCGTCGTAGTTGCTGACGCCGTTGGTGTAGGTGTCGCGCTTCCCGAGCTTCTCGCAGCTTGCCGAGAGCTCGTTGAGACCGGAGAACATGGCGCTCACGGTCGAGGTAACTGAGCTGTAGTCCCTGGTGATCTCGGAATGGACAGTCGCGTGCGATCCGTCGTCATTCTTCGCGGACTCCTCATAGGCAGTGATGGTCACGCCTGATACCTGTTTGTCGAAGGTGTTGGTGTCGCTCGAAATCTCCGTACCGTTGACATTGATTTTCGCATCCTGGGCATGCTGCTTGATGGAATCGGATGATCCCTTGGACTCGTCCATGCCGAGAATCGCGATGTCGCCGGTAATCGACACCTCGTTTGAGGCGCCGGTGCTGTCGGACTGGATGCTGAGGTTGTATGCCCCGTCATTTCCGCGGACATAGTTCGCGGAAATCCCGAAGTTCCCGGACGCGTCATTGATGGCCTTCCTCACGTCATCGACCGAGGAGCCGGCCTTGACGCTGACCGTGAAGGTCTTGGCGTCATCGCCAGTGCCCTTGGTGAAGGTGAGGGTGCTGTCCTTGTCCGTGACGAGGTTTCCGTCGGAGTCAGCCTTGTAGGCAGAGCTGTCAGACGCTATCTTCGAGGAGAACTCGGTGCTCTTGGCCGTCTGGAGGACGGATATGTCGTACCTTCCTGCGCTCGCCCCGCTCTTGGCGGAGATGCCGTACGGGTAGGACTTGAGCTCGTTGCCCTCAGAGTCGGTGGTTTCCCTGGAGACCGAGACCGGAGTATAGGAGTCGTCATCAAGGAGTTTCGAGACCTTGTCCGAGAAGGTCGACACACTCGACTTCAGCGTGGAGATGCCGGAAATCTGCACTTCCATCAGCTTCTTCTGGGTGGTCACGGATGTCTCAAGGGTGCTCTTGTAATTGCTCACCATCGCGTCGATGACGGACTTGAGATCCATTCCAGACTGCGTGCCGAGCGTGCTGATAGTACTGCTCATAGCTCACCTCACACTTTTCTGTCTACGAGAAGACCCTTTATCATGCTGCCGGTCTCCTCTTCGGCGCCGCCTTCCTTGAGGATCTCATCGATGCGCTTCTTCATCTCAATGAACTCCTCATTCGGGATCTGCCTTATCACGTCGCCGGTCGACCTCTCGGTAACCGTGATGACGTTCACCCCGGAATCCTTGTCGATCGCGAAGTCAAGGCTCACGTCCTTGAGCTGGCTGAACTTGGTCAGCTCCTCGTTGAGGGCCTCAGTTTCCTTCTTCTCTTCGTCTGCATCCTCAGGACGGCCATTCTCACGCGCAGCTTCAGTCTTGGTGCTTCCGTCTGCCTTCGAATAAATCCTGTCGTCCTTTCCTACCGAGTCTACTCCCCTCGGGCCCTTGTTCTGACTCCTGTCTGTCTGCGCCGCCCTCTGCTGCAGTTCCGTATCATCCTGGATCCGTCTGCCGTCCGGATCCTTTGCGGAATGCGGCTTGTTCATGGCGGCGGACGTCACCCCGCCTAGTCCTGCCATGCGCGATACATTCATATCCAACTCCTTCTGCCATTTCCCGGGGGTCTCCCGGTTATGCCAGGGCTGTACAATTCTGCCAATTCTGACAGCTCATCGGCAGAATAAGCAGGAACTTTAATTTAAATTTTATCGGAAGAACTCCGGAATGTGACCGGAGTCGCAATTTAAAACAAAACCTGTGAAGCGGATGACGCTGATACGGCCGGCGAGAGTGCAGCGGCAGAAGAAGGGGCTGCCTTGGCGTGGCTGAAGACAAAATCCTCAAAGAGCTCGGCTGAGAGGGGATGGGAAAAATAGAATCCCTGGAGGCATTCGAGCGGAAGACCGGAGAACTTTCTCAGATCATCGATGTTCTCGACGCCCTCCACGGTGATCCTCTTCGAGCAGGTCTGGGCATAGGTCATGAGTAGCCTGAGGAGCTCCGGAGCGTCCTCGCGGTTCCGGAGCCTTGAGATTATCGAGCGGTCGACGGTAACCTTGTCGAAGAGGTAGCCGTTGACAGCCCCGAGGAACGAGGCGCTTGAGCCGAAATTGTCGAGGCAGACCCTGATGCCGCTGTCGCGGGCAAGCTTGACCGCCCTGCTGAATTTCTCCGGCTGCGCCATGAACTCGCTTTCCGAAATCTCGATGATGAGCTTGCTCTCAGGATACTTCCTGGATTCCAGGAACTCCTTGAGGCGCTTCGCGAAATCATCCCTGAGGAAGAGATCGGCAGAGACATTGACCGAGAGCTCGATGAAATGGCCGAGCGAGCCGGCAAGCTCGATGTTCCTTTCAACAGAATTCCTGATGACAAACTCGTCGAACGAGGCTATGAGGTGCAGCATGCGCGCCTCGCTGAGGAAATCCCTCGGATAGAGCTCGCCGAGCTCGGGGTTCTTCCACCTGATGAGCGCCTCGCAGCCGAGCACCTTCCCGTCTCCCGAAGCAGAGAGCCTCGGCTGGTAGACAACAGCGATCTCTCCCCTCCCGAGGGCGGAACAGAGGCGGGAGGCGATTTTCCTCGATCTCTCCTGCGCTATCGACATGTCGTTCGAGTATCTTACGGTCTTCCCGAAGCCGAGCTTCTTTGCCCTTCTCATGGCAAGCTCTGCAGTCGCGAGGAGCGACTGTACGGAGCCGGCATCATCCGGATAGACACTGAGGCCGGTGGATGCGGTAAGGTGAACCGACATGTCATCTGCGGTGAAGGGCTCAGCGAATACCGAGCTTATCCGCTGCTGCATGTCGCTGTTGTTCCACTGGTTCCTCTCCATCGGAAGGAAGATGCAGAAGACGTCGCCGCCCACCCTTCCGACATCCGCGCCGAGCGAGTGGCAGGCCCTGCCGAGCCTGAATGAGACGAGCCTGATGAACTCATCGCAGGTCCGGCTGCCGGCGCAGTCATTGATTGAGCGGAACGAGTCAACGCCTACCAGGGCCACGGCAAGGCAGCCGTCCCCCGTAATGCCGGTGATCATGTTCTGCATCCTGCCCACGATGCAGCTTCTGTTCGGAAGGCCGGTCAGCGCGTCGATGTTGCTCATCTGCTCGAACCTGAGCTGCCTGAGCTTGCTGTCCGTGATGTCCCGGGCGACGCCGCCGCAGCCGTTGAAGAGCCCGTTTAGCGAGTGCCAGGGGAACTTCACGGTATGGAACCAGCAGTCGCCCTTCTCGTTCTCCTCATAGACATACTCCGAGTCGGTCTTCACCACGAACTCGTCATCGCGCTTATAGCCCTCGGCAAGGCCCCTCGGGGAGAGCTCCTGGTCGGTCTTGCCGAGAAGCTCCTCCTTCTTCTTGCCGTAGACCTCGGAGTAGGCCCGGTTGATTATGAAGAGCCTGAGCTTCTCGTCCTTGACCCACATCAGATCCTTCGAATGATCAATCAGCATTCTGTAGGCGCTGATGTACGCTCTCTGCCTTAAAAGGGCAACAAGCGAGGCGAACAGCGCAGCAAAAAGCAGCACAGCAACAACAACCGCTACAGACATATAGGATCCATCCAGCAGGAGGAGTCAAAAACCCGGAAATGAGCGGAAATGGAGGTACTGATTGATAAGGACAGCGCAAATCTGCTGCAGAACCTGAGAAAGCAGCCGACATTAGGCCTGGCATTCAGACAATCGCCCCCGCTCCGAAAACTCACCTCATTATATATACCAATCTGCCTGACCGACACAGGGAGAGATGATTTAATAGAACAATATCACAGTTTGAAAAAGCGTCTGACGCCGCAGGACGCGGCGCGGGAAAAGCACGGAAAGAAAAAAAAGAAGGCCCGGAAACATCCGGGCCCTTATGGTGCTGTGGCAGATTGATTCTGCCCTCAGGCGGAAATTACATCATTCCGCCCATGCCGCCCATGCCGGCGCCTGCTGCGGGAGCAGGAGCATCCTTCTTGGGCTTCTCGGTGATCATGCACTCGGTGGTGATCATGAGGCCGGCAACGGAGCCTGCGAACTGCAGTGCGGAGCGGGTGACCTTGGTAGGATCGATGATTCCCATCTCAACCATGTCGCCGTACTTGCCGGTAGCAGCGTTGTAGCCGTAGTTGCCCTGGCCGTTCTTGACGTTGTTGGCAACAACTGAAGGCTCATCGCCTGAGTTGTAGGCAATCTGGCGGAGCGGAGCCTCCATGGCACGGAGTGCTGCGCGTATGCCGACGTTCTGCTCCTCGTTGTCACCCTTGATGTCCTTGATGGCAGCGGCAGCGCGTACAAGAGCAACGCCGCCTCCTGCGACAACGCCTTCCTCAACTGCAGCGCGGGTTGCATGGAGGGCATCCTCAACGCGGGCCTTCTTCTCCTTCATCTCAACCTCGGTAGCTGCGCCGACCTTGACGACGGCAACACCGCCGGCGAGCTTGGCAACACGCTCCTGAAGCTTCTCCTTGTCGTAGTCGGAGGTGGAGTCCTCGATCTGCTTGCGGATCTGGGCAACGCGGTCCTTGATGGCCTCCTTGTCGCCTGCGCCGTCGATGACAGTGGTGTCATCCTTGGAGATTACAACGCGCTTTGCACGGCCGAGATCAGCAAGGGTAGCCTTGTCGAGCTTCATGCCGAGCTCCTCGGAGACTACGGTGCCGCCGGTCAGGATGGCGATATCCTGCAGCATTGCCTTGCGGCGGTCGCCGAATCCGGGAGCCTTGACAGCAGCAACCTTGACGATGCCGCGCATGTTGTTGACCACGAGGGTGGCAAGAGCGTCGCCGTCAACGTCCTCTGCGACGATTACGAGCGGCTTGCCCTGCTTTGCAACGCTCTCGAGGAGGGAGAGGATGTCGCGGATGTTGGAAATCTTCTTGTCATAGAGAAGGATGAACGGATCATCGAACTCAACGGTGCCGGTCTCGCCCTTGTTGATGAAGTACGGTGAGAGGTAGCCGCGGTCGAACTGCATGCCCTCGACGAGCTTCAGATCATCCTGAAGTCCGTTGCCGTCCTCGACGGTGATGACGCCGTCACGGCCGACCTTCTCCATTGCGTCAGCAATGAGGTTGCCTACGGTTGCGTCAGAGTTTGCTGAAATGGTGCCGACCTGGGCAATTGCCTTCTTGTCAGCGCAGGGAGTTGACATCTTCTTCAGCTCCTCGACAGCTGCATTGACAGCCTTGTCGATGCCGCGCTTGATATCCATCGGGTTCATGCCGGCAGCTACTGACTTCAGGCCTTCCTGAACGATAGCCTGGGCAAGAACGGTGGCGGTGGTGGTGCCGTCGCCTGCTGCGTCATTGGCCTTGGAAGCTACTTCCTTGACCATCTGGGCGCCCATGTTCTGGAACTTGTCCTCGAGCTCGATCTCCTTAGCTACGGATACGCCATCCTTGGTGATGGTCGGCGCGCCATAGGACTTGTCAAGGACTACGTTGCGGCCCTTGGGTCCAAGAGTTACCTTGACTGCGTCAGCAAGAACGTTGACACCCTCAAGCATCTTGACACGGGCATCATTTCCGAAAAATACTTCCTTTGCACTCATCTTAATTAAACCTCAATCAATCAGTCTTCAACCACTGCAAGAATGTCGTTCTCGGAAAGAATGAGAACATCTTCACCGTCGAGCTTCTCCTTCTTCATGGTGTAGCCCTCGTTGAATACCACGGTGTCGCCTTCCTTGACTGCTACCGGCACTACCTTGCCGTCATCAAGAGTGCGGCCGGGTCCTACTGCGACAACGGTTCCGCGGGTTGACTTCTTGACTGCGCTGCCGGTAAGGATAATTCCGCCGTCGGACTTCTCCTCAGTCTCGACGCGCTTAACGATAACACGATCACCAAGTGGACGAATCTTCATTTTTATCTCCTAATAGACAAATCGCTGAGGCTGAACCTCATCTGCGCATGTATATGGGGCTGTCATGTTTCTTTTCAAGTAAAAATTTTTCAAAAATATTAAATATTTTCAGGATGACAGATAAATTCATACAGCCGGCACTGCGGGCAGGTCTGCGGAATGAAGGGAATCTCAGGCAGAAAAGCTCATGAATTTCATATCCGTTCAATGAAGCGGATCTTGGTTTAGAATATGAACATTTAACGCTCACAGTTCCGGAGGCTCCGATGCGCGCCGTCAGTTTAATCATTTCTGCAGTGATCTGCAGTCTTTCCCTCTCCATAAGCGCACTGGCTGATGATCTCGATGATCTTCTCGGCCTCGGAGGGACAGACAGCGCCGCAGGGAGCGTGCAGGGAGAGAGAAAATTCCCGCCGGTTGAAAAGGCCTTCAGGATGAGCGCGCACCAGGACGGCGGAATAATGGCGCTGCACTTCGACACCCTTGACGGCTTCTTCCTCTATAAGAGCAGGTTCAGCGCGAGGGCCGAGAACGCCGTCATAGGAAAGCCCGTGTTCCCGAAGGGCGTCATGCATGATGATCCGGACTTCGGGCATCAGGAGGTGTTCGAGCACTCCGCTGACATCATCGTCCCCGTTGAAAAGGCAGGCGATGACGCGGTGCTCACCGTGAAGTACCAGGGATGCACGGAGGGCCTCTGCTACCCGCCTGTGACAAAGAAGATTCCTCTTGAGAGGACCGGAGACTCCGTGACCGGGGGAGAGCCCGAGAAGAAGGCTGAAAGCGCATCGTCACAGCCGTCTGATGAGGATGGCACCGCCCGTGAGGGGTTCAGCCTCATCAATGAGGAGACCGACGCGATAAGGAACCGCGGCCTTGCCGGCATGGTGCTTCTCTTTCTCGTCCTGGGCTTCGGCCTTGCCTTCACCCCCTGCGTCTTCCCCATGTACCCGATCCTCACGACCATAGTGCTCGGGAGCACGAAGCAGAAGAGCGCGGGGGCGTTCGCCCTTGCGATGAGCTACGTGCAGGGAATGGCCGTGACCTATACCATACTCGGCATACTCATCTCGCTTGCAGGCGCCAGGATCCACTCGTTCCTGCAGCAGCCCCTGGTTCTCGGGATCTTCTCGGTCATCTTCATTGTCCTCGCGCTCTCGATGTTCGGCTTCTTCAGCCTCGCCCTTCCCTCCTCGTTCACCTCAAGGATGCAGAAGATCGCTGACGCGCAGAAGTCGGGAAGCTTTATCGGTGCGTTCGTCCTCGGAACCATCTCAGCGCTCGTCTGCTCGCCCTGCACCACTGCCCCGCTCTCCGGCGTCCTCCTTTACCTTGCCGAGAGGGGTGATCCGCTGAGAGGCGCTGCCGCCCTCTATGCGCTCGGCTTCGGCATGGGCATCCCGATGCTCCTCATCGGATCGTTCGGGAGGAAAATCCTTCCGAAGAGCGGCAAATGGCTCGGACATGTCGAGTACGTGTTCGGCTGGCTGATGCTCCTCGTGCCCGCAGTTCTTCTCGGAAGGGTCAACGCGTTCCTGGGTTCGGTCATCTTCTGGACAGTCGCGGCAACCGGCATAATCATGACGCTCTCAAGGTTCATCATGCCCGGCATAAGGCGGAGGTTCCAGGCACTCCTTGCCCTTGCGGCCGGCGCCGTAACGGCGAGCGTCCTGGTAATCGCCCTTCCGCAGGAGGCCGCCGGCAAGGATGCCATTACAAGCGAGGCGGAGCTTGAGGCATTCTTAAGAGGTGCCGACGGAAAGACCGTCATGATCGACTTCTATGCGGACTGGTGCGTGAGCTGCAAGGAGTATGACGTTAATGTCTTTGCAAGGGATGATGTGAAGAAGGCAATGGAGGGAATCAGGATCGTGAGGGTCGACCTTACGGATTTCTCCGGAAAGGCTGACGAGATCACCTCGCGCTGGAACATAAAGGGGCTCCCGACCATCGTGTTCACCCACGGGAGCAGCGAGGCCTTCAGAATCGAGGGATATCTCGGGAGCGGTAAGTTCCTTGAGAGGCTCCGCTCGGAGAACGTGATTCTCCAGTGACAGTCATGCCCGGACCGATGATTCGTCTGCCGGCCGGGCATTTTCATTGTTCTATCCGAAAAAAGTTTCTTTGGTGAAGTCCCTGCAGTCATCCGAGACTCATCGTTGCAATCTCCTGTGCATTCGCTTCGGTATGCGTGGGCAAGCATACGCAGAATTCCGGTTTTATTCACCTGACGTAACTTCCGGACCAATACCGCCAATATAAAAGGACCGGCCTGAGCCAGTCCCTCTGTATTTCAGCAAGCCAGGAGAATTTCCTGCCCAGTGGCCGAAGCCACTGCCTTCGGAGTGCACTGTATCCTGCTCTCGTCTTAAGACAGGTGTCCGCCGGGCTGTTGCTTACAGCCAGAGCTGTCGCTCCCGAAATATCACTGTCCTGCGCCTCTATGGCACGAAATATCTGATGAGCCATCTTAATAGGGGAAAGTCAGCAGGAAGGCAAGCGAATTGCTTACATGATTCGGAGTGACAAAAAGCCCCGGCACCGGAGAAACTCGCAGATGCCGGGGCTTATTTCAATATCTTTCAGAGATGATATCAGTCAAGGAATGCGGCGATCATGATCCAGGCGATGATGATCGGGGCAATGAACCTCAGGATGAATACCAGGGGCTTATAGAGCCACGCAGTGCCGCTGCAGTTGCCGCCGCTTGTAAGCTCGCGCATGAGGGTGTCCCTGTTCATCTTCCAACCGACGAATATCGAAATGAAGATTCCGGTAATCGGAAGCATCAGCTGGGCGGTTACAAAATCGAACAGATCGAAGATGTTCATGCCGGCAACCTTGATGTCGCCGAGGTAAGGGCCCATGGACAGAGAGCAGATGACGCCGAGGATCACGCAGAGGATTGAGACGATCCACGCGGACTTCGTCCTGCTGAAGCCCCAGTGCTCGGAGACGTAGGAGGTTATTACCTCGTGGAGCGATACCGTCGAGGTGACAGTCGCTATGACAAGGAGCAGATAGAAGAGGCAGGACACCAGCCAGGAGAGTACCGGCACTCCGGCAAGGGCCGAATCAAAGACATTGGGGAGAGCGATGAACACGAGCTTCGCGCCTGAGTCAGGCTCAAGCCCCGGGACGGAGAATACCGCCGGGAAAATGACGATGCCGGCAAGGACTGCTGCGAGGGTATCCATGGCGCCGACTGATACGGCGGTCTTGGCGAGGTTCGCGTCTGCCCTGAAGTACGATGCGTAGGTGCAGATGCAGCCCATGGCAAGCGAGAACGAGTAGAAGCACTGCGCGAGGGCCGAGCGCACGACCTTGGCGTCAATCTTGTCAAAATCAGGCGCAAACAGGAACTCCATGCCCTTTCTGAATCCCGGCATGGTGAACGAGCAGCCGCAGAGGAAGAGCATGATGATGAAGAGGAGAGGCATCATGAGCTTCGAGAAGCGCTCGATTCCTTTCTTGACGCCAGCGGTGATTACCACATGGGTGAATGCCATAAAGAGGACCAGGCAGACAATCGGCTTCCATGGATTTGACACGAACGCGCCGAAGCTTTCGGCAAAGACGTTGCTGCCGTCTGCCGCAGTCTGCGATGACATCGAGACGAAGCTGCCGGCGGCGGCCTCGCCTAGATAGAAGAGCGTCCAGCCTGCGACCACGTTGTAGTAGCCAAGTATCAGGAAAGCGGTAAGCGTGCTCGCGAGGCCGATGAACTTCCAGCTGGTCTTCGGCGCGAGAATCGCATAGGCATTGCCGGTGCTCGAGCGTGCTGCGCGGCCTACGGTGAACTCTGCGATCATAAGCGGCAGGCCGAATACCAGGATGCAGATCAGATAGACAAGGAGAAAGGCCGATCCGCCGTACTCGCCGGTCTCAGTGGGGAATCTCCAGATGTTGCCGAGGCCGATTGCGGATCCTGCGGCAGCGAGTACGAGGCCGAGCTTCGTGCTGAAGCCGCCGCGTGAGCCCTGTTGTTCTGTTTCAGTAGTCATGGCATTACCTGAATTTCAAAAAAAGATCGGTTGGATTATAGCAGACTGGCAGATACTCACCTGAATTGAACGTGACCGGCGTCACTCACCGGAGCAAACTGGAAGTGAGAGCATGAACACGCTGCCGGCGCCTTCCTTGGACTCCATGCGGATACTGCCGCCTGCCGCGGAGACAGTCTCAGCGACTATGGCAAGCCCGAGGCCGCTTCCTGTATCCTTTGTGGTAAAGAACGGCTCGGTGCATCTTCCGAGGACCACAGGAGCCATGCCGTCACCGCTGTCAGCGACAATAAGCGACGCATGACCCTCCGAGCAGCTGACCGAAAGGCTTATTTCAGCTGCGTGGGCCTCAATGGCGTTTTTGAGAAGATTCATGACTGAGGCGGAGAGCGCCGTCCGGGGTGCGCGGACGAATATCTCATCCTGAGGGAGCTCCGCCCTGATTTCAGCGATGTGCAGCGGGAGGGAATCAGCTCCCCGTACGGCGGCGCGGACCGTACCGCTTAAGGAAACTCTTTCCTGAGGCTCGGATTTTACGGAAGAATGGATGGAGAGGTCACTGAGAAGGGACTCAATGTCCGAAAGCCGGCCGGTGAGCCTCCTCAGCATCGCCGCAGCAGCATCAGGCGCTATGCCGGGGCTCTGCAGAACGGCAGCGCTCCTCATTGCAGACGAGAGGAGCTTCCTCGCGCGCGGCACGAATTTCCCTGCAGCCGCGCAAAAATCCCCGAGGATATCCGGAGCCCCTTCCAGCTTCTCTCCGGAAACCACGGAACCAATGTCTGGCATCACTTTCCCTCTCCGTCGTCACGGGCGGTTATCCCGTACTTCTTCATCTTCTCGAAGAGCGTCGTCCTCCGCATGCCGAGCAGCTCAGCGGCCCTCACAACGGTACCGCCGGCGCGGTCAAGGGCCTGGCGGATCATGTTGATCTCGAAGTCGGCCATAACCTCCTTCAGATCCATTCCCTTCTCCGGGAGCACCTGGGCGAAGACATCCTTCTCGTCGTCGAGCGGCGTCACCCGGCTGCTGTTGGCCTCAGAGGCCTGCCTCTGATGCTGCTCGCCGCGCTCCGGAAGCACAGGGGCCGCCGGGGCGCTCTCCTCCGGAGATGCGGCGGTTTCCGGCTGCTCATCCGGGAAGGCCGCATCCGCCTCGGGGAAGGTGCTGTCATTGAGTCCGGGATCCGATACTCCCTCCGAATGAGGAGCCCTGGTTTCCTTCTCCTCATTCTCCATATTGCTGAATATCGAGAAAATCGCGGCCCTCTCGTCCTCGGGGGTATAGCCTTCCTGCCCTGAGTGCCCGTCCGCGCTGTAGCGGTACTTATCCGGCAGGTCCTGGAAATCCACGATGCAGTCCGGATAGAGGATGATGAGTCGCTCGACGAGGTTCGAGAGCTCACGGACGTTCCCCGGCCAGGAGTGGCGCATCAGGGACTCAATCGCCCGCTGGGTAAGCCTTATTCCCGCCCCCTGCTCGGCGCTGTGCCGGCGGATGAGATCCTGGAGGAGAAGCGGGATGTCGTCCTCGCGCTCGCGAAGGGGCGGCAGCTCGATGGGGAATACGCAGAGGCGGTAGTAGAGATCCTCGCGGAACTTGTTCTCGGCGATCATGTCCTCGAGATGGCGGTGGGTCGCCGCTATTATCCTTACATCGGTCTTTATCGGCTTGTTGCTTCCGACCCTCTCGAACACCCGCTCCTGCAGCACGCGGAGGAGCTTCACCTGCATCTGCAGCGGCATGTCGCCGATCTCGTCAAGGAAGAGCGTTCCGCCCTGGGCGAGCTCGAAGCGCCCGACCCTTGAGGTGATCGCGCCGGTGAACGCGCCCTTCTCATGGCCGAATAGCTCGCTCTCGAGGAGCTCGCCCGGAATGGCTCCGCAGTTTATCGGGACAAACGGACCGTTCTTCCTCGGGGAAAGCGCGTGCACTGCCCTCGCGACAACCTCCTTTCCCGTTCCGGACTCGCCGAGTATAAGGACATTCGCGGGGCGCGAGGCGACCTGCTCGATAAGATGCCTGACCTGCTGGATTTTCTCGCCCTGCCCGATGAGCATGTGCATCAGGGGGCCGGCGTCCTCGCTTTCCCTCACCTTCCGGTGGAGGGAATGGAACGACTGGCAGAAATGGAGGAGCTCCGTCAGCGTGTCGATGTCAAAGGGCTCCCTGAGATAGCCTATGAGGTTCGGCAGAGGCTCCGGCATCTTGGGATGGCCCTCGTCCTCGATGAGGATAAAGGGCGT
>DEHC01000069.1:66126-84335 GCA_002351705.1 Gammaproteobacteria bacterium UBA2810
AGAAACCTCAGGATGGTCTCAAGGCTGCCGTTGCGCGGCCTGTCGCCGTCGATTACCAGAATACCGGACATAGGCACAATCCTCCATTCTGTCTATCCTACTATGAACAGGGAGGCCGAAAAAGGAGCAGTGTCAGAATTTTGAACCGATGTCAAAAATATGGACAGAAATGGCGGCCGCACCGGAGGTGGAAGGCGGCCGCTGCGCAATGAGGAGTCTTCAGCGGCAGCCGAGCTCCGACATTATCTCCTTAAGCCTTGATATGACATAGGTCTGCTGATCATCGCGGAGGAGCGGGTAGATGGGGAGTGAGAGGCAGCTCTGGTAATACTCCTCGGTGCACTCCAGGCAGACATTCCCCAGGAGATGGCGGTAATAGGGCTGGTGGTAGACCGGGATGTAGTGGATCTGGGCCATGATCCCCTCGGCCCTGAGCGCATCGTAGACCTCCTTCCGGCGGTCAACGTGCACAATGAAGAGGTGATAGGCTGAGAGGCAGCCGTCAGGCGCGCGGCAGCACCTCGCGGGAGTTCCGGCAAGCTCCTTAAGGTATCTCTCCGCTATGGCGCGGCGGCGCTTCAGGAACTGAGGGAGCTTTTTAAGCTGCGAGAGCCCGAGCGCGGCGTTCAGATCCGGCATCCGGTAGTTGTACCCGAGCATCTGCTGCTCGTAGTACCAGCCGCCGTCCGGCTTCTCCTCGAAGAGATCATCGTCCTTCGTGATGCCGTGAGAGGAGAGCATCTTCATCCGGTCATAGAGCTTCTCGTTGTTCGTGAGAGCCATGCCGCCCTCGCCTGTGGTGATGGCCTTCACCGGATGGAAGCTCAGGACCGAGATGTCGCTGTAGCGGCAGGAGCCTACCATGTCACCGAGGTACTCGGAGCCGAGCGCATGGCAGCAGTCCTCGACCACCCTGAAATGGTAGAGTGCAGCTAGCTCCGAGATCTTCTTCATGCCGCAGGGGAGCCCTCCAAGGTGGACCACCGTCACCACATCCGGAAGCTCGTGATCGCGTGCCGCGGTCTGGAGCGATGCGGCAAGGGCCGTGACCGACATGTTGCCGGTCAGCGGATCGACATCGATGAACGAGACCTCCGCCCCGCACATGAGGGCTGCGTTCGCCGTTGCGACAAAGGTCACCGGAGTCGTCCAGACCCTCGAGCCGGGCCTCACGCCGAGGGCAAGGTAGGCAACATGAAGGGCGGACGTTCCGGAGTTTACGGCGCAGGCGAACTTCGCCCCGCAGTATGAGGAAACGGTCTCCTCGAACTGCGGAACCTTCGGGCCCTGCGTCAGGAAGTCCGATTTGAGCGTCTCGGTCACCGCGGCGATATCGTCCTTCTCGACTGTCTGCCTGCCGTACGGAATCTTCCCTGTCTGCATGATGCCTCCCCTTTCTGTCCGCCTGCCGCAGCTGCCCTGCGCCCGGGCATTATTTTGACATGCCTATCTCTTCGTTGAGCTTCCGGAGCTCCTCCACGGAGAGGAAAACCGGATTGGTGTTCGAGGTGTACTCGAAGTTCTCCGGCACATGGCGCCCGTGCTCGCCGAGCTCGTTCACCGTATAGTCGTAGTCGGCCGAGTTGAACTTTATGGCGGGCGCGATTACGTAGTGATCGTCAAACTCGATGGTGTGGAAGGCGTCGTCCTTCGGGCACATCACCTCATGGAGCTTCTCCCCCGGGCGGATGCCGATTATCCTGACCGGAAGATCTGGCGCCATGGCCTTCGCGAGATCCATTATCCTCATGGATGGGATCTTGGGCACGAAGAGCTCGCCGCCCTTCATGCGGGTGAAGTTCTTCAGGACGAAGTCGACCGCGTCGCTCAGACGGAGCCAGAACCTCGTCATGTCCTTATGGGTGACCGGGATCTCCTTTGCCCCGCGGTCAATGAGGCCGCGGAAGAACGGCACGACGCTGCCGCGGGAGCCGATGACGTTGCCGTACCTCACGACGGAGAACCTGGTGACGCCCGATCCCGTGATGTTGTTCCCGGCGACGAAGAGCTTGTCCGAGCAGAGCTTCGTCGCGCCGTAGAGGTTGATGGGGTTAGCGGCCTTGTCTGTGGAAAGGGCGATTACCTTCTTCACCCCGGTCGCGATGGCGGCGTCTATCACATGCTGCGCACCGCCGATGTTGGTCTTGATGCACTCCATCGGGTTGTACTCGGCAGCCGGCACCTGCTTGATGGCGGCGGCGTGGACGACGTAGTCGACTCCCTTCATGGCCATCACCAGGCGCTTCTCGTCGCGGACGTCGCCGAGGAAATAGCGCATGCAAGGCGCATTGAAGACCTGCTGCATCTCGAACTGCTTGAGCTCGTCGCGAGAGAAGACTATGAGCCTCTGCGGCTTCGAGGTCTCAAGTACGCGCCTGATGAAGCACTTGCCGAATGAGCCGGTCCCGCCGGTCACAAGAATCGATTTTCCGTCAAAAAGAGCCATGGTCAGAACCTCTGTAAAAATATCACCCGGCCGGCATGCTCAGCATTTTTCCAGCCTGTCCGCGAAATCAGCCAGCATTTCCCTGATGGCGCTGTGCCTCACCCCTGAGCAGGCGGCAGTGAGCGCTGCCCGGAGGGCAAAGCAGACAACCGTTCCGATGTTCCGCGAGAAGTCATCCGGATCACCGGTCTTCTGCAGCTCCACCAGAACCCCGGTCAGAATCCTGCCGACCTTCCCCGGGCTCGTGCGTTCAGCGGGACGCACCGATATCGCCCGGAGCCGCTCCGCCGCGAGCTTCCTCACCCCGGGCGGAATGAGCCCGATGCTCTCCGCGGCGGTGCGGTAAAGGCCGAGGGTCCCCGAGTGGAACCCAGGATAAATCTGCCTCACCTTGTCCTCGAACACGCGCCACCTCTCGTCTGCCGAGTAGGGGATAACCGTGACGCGCCACGGCCGGAGGAACTTCTGATAGAGGTGCCGTCCCAAAGTTAGGCTAGCGAGCTCCTCGGGGGACTCGCTCACATCAAACCACAGGTACGGGCGCTCCGAGGGAGGAAGCGCGGCATGGTTCTCGTAAAGGTACATGTTGGAGGGAAGCTGCCGCATCATCTCCTCCGAGACTGAGACCACGCTCAGGGTGAAGAGATCGGTGTTCTTCAGCACCGCGGCCGCGCCGTCGCCGCTCCCCGCGCCCTCGAGGATATAGTCCGCGTCACCCCTGACGCCGAGGACCCCGGAGGGCGCAGGCACGCCGCGGAGGAGCTCCGCTGCCCCGGCGAGAAGCTCCGGCCACGGCTGCCTCAGGATCTCGGGAATGTCGTCAAGCACCAGGGCAGCCTTTGTCCCGATCCCGGGAATGCGGTAGCCGTCAAGCCTTACTGCGGGCTCGAAGCATCCGTAGGACCTGCTGAAGTTGTGCCTGCCCTTCCGGTCAATCATATAGCAGGCAGGACGGTACTCGCCCCTTGCCGAGCTGAAGAACTCAGTGAGGCGGTCATTGCCGCTGCACATCGCCCTGCGCTCAAGGGAGTACGGCTGCACGGCGATGTTGCTCCCGTCATGATAGTCGCGGATCTGGTCGAAAATGGCCATGTACTCCCGGAAATAATACCTGAGCACATTGATGCAGCCGGCCGCGGGCTCCGGATCCTCGAGGCTGAAGAGCATCCTGTTCATGACGGCAAAGCAGGCGTTGAGCGTCCCGGAGAGCATCATGTAGACTCCGAAGTCCGTCGAGTAGCGGAGGGCCCTGATGAATTCCTGCTGCTCGGAGAGAAGCGAGATGAACCCGGCGAGATCCTTCGGCGGCCTGTCCCAGCCCTGGAGGATCCAGTCGATGGCGGCCTGCAGCCTCCTTCTCGGCATGAAGTCGAGAAGCTTCTCCGGAGTGGTGTCAAGGACCATGCTCTCCTCGTGCTCGAGGTAGTCAAAGAGCCTCTCCCGCTCGATGCCCTGCCATGACGAGATGTCGGCATCCTCCGCATGGAGCGGCTCGGTTCCCGGGATCCTGGCGCCGTCGCTGAGGTTCCAGACGCGGCAGCTCTCCCTGTTCTCGCTGAAGAGCGCGCCCATGTAGCTGACGCTGCTCTTGAAGAGGTAGTTGCTCCTCACCTCGCCGCCGAAATTCCCCGGGACGCTCTCGGAGAAGCGGTTCAGGATATTGTCGGAGTACTCCTTCTTCATCTGCCCCTTCTCGTCGTAGTAGTAGCTCTTCGACGAGTGGGAGCGGCTCTCGTCCTTCGCTCCGCAGTCGATGCCCGCAAGGTAGATGTTCCGGAAGCCGAGGTTCACCGCCGTGGAGGTTCCCATGTTGCTGACGAGCGGGTTGATGTAGGCCGCCTCCATGAGAGTCCCCCTCTTCATGGTCCTCGAGGTCATGAGGAGCGGAAGGAACATCTCGTTCTGCTTGAGCATCAGGACACGGTGGCGGAAATGCGCCACGGTGTCTGGGTGAAGGACCTCGGTGCCGATGAGGAGGACATCGTCAAGGAAGTGCGGATCCTTCAGGTTGTCGAGGGACTCCGCGACATTCCTGAGGCGCTCGACCGCCACATAGATATGCGGCTTGATGCCGTAGCCCTCGAGTGCGGTGACTGCCGTGCCGCAGGCGATTATTACCGCCCGGTCCTGCACCTTCCTGATGAACTCCGCAGAGGAGTCGAGCGACGGGCCGTTCCCGACCACGACGCATGGAATGTCCTTAAGCTTCGATCTCTCCGTGAGGTTTTTGAGGAACGGCACCTTCCGCGCGACGGACTCGAGGGCGCCTGAGAGGCCGAAGATGTAGTCATCGAAGAAGCCTGACTGGTCCTGCAGCATGCCGACATCATTGACGAAGCGGCGGTAGGTCTCGAGGATCGGCTTCGACTCGTAGGTCGCGAGCACCGGCAGGTAGGTGCGGACGAAGCCCGGGAAGTCGGAGTAGAAGGCGATCTGGTCGCGCATCATCCGGTCCTGGTCAAAGTCGCCCGTGTAGAAATAGATATGGTCCCCGTTCTCGCTAAGGTAGGGAAGCAGCGTATACCAGTCAAAGGTGTAGAATGAGGCGTAGAGGAGATCGGGGTTCGGCTCGAGGATATAGAGGTTCCTCACCCTGATTTTCTCGTAGAGGTAGCCGAGCTGGTAGCCGAGCCCGATGCCGAACATGTAGCACATCGGGATCTCCTTGTAGAAGCCGACCGGATGATCGTCAAGGAGCCCGCGGTTGTCGATTTCCCGGTAATATGAGGCAAGCGCGCTGTAGGCCCTGAGATGGCTCTGGTTCCTCGGATCGATTCCGGCCCCTCCGATTGCCATCTTGAAGTAGCTGTTGCTCTTCAGGAACTCGTCGATGAGCTTCTTGGCCTCACTGAAGGGGCTCTCGGCGTAGAACGGCACGCCGGTGTCGAGGTTCTTGAGGTTCACCTCGCCGTTCAGGGAGCAGAAGAACTGCCACTTGCCCTTGAAATGGTAGTTCTCAAACCTCCTGTAGAGCTCGGGGAAGTACTTTTTAATCGCCTCCCTGTTCCTCTCGAAGCGGACCGGCAGCACCTCTGCCATCCTGCGTTCGAGCTCGGCAAGCTCCTCGAGATCGTTCCTGAGCTTTTCCGCCTCTTTTATCTTCTCGTCAAGCGTTGGATCCGAAGCCATCTGTCGTTACCTCTGCGGCCGGGGAAAAGGTCCCGGCAAAAAAACACACATGCGCCCAAGGCATGGATTTTATAGTTTTTCGGAATGTGACTTTTTTACCTTGCTCACCCTTTGGAAAAAATTTACGCGGGAAGAATGATCTGACAGGAAAACTGAGACGGAATGAAAGGCAGGCATGATCGCCGGTGCCGCGTCCGGATGACGGCTAGATGCTCCCGAGGAGCTTCAGGATGATTGAGGAGGAGTTCATCGCCTGGGTGAACATCATCGCCGCGGCCTGCTGCATTATGCTGAGCCTTGATGCTTCGGCCGTGGCCTCGGCGTAGTCGAGATCCGCTATCCTTGAGCGCGCGTCGCTGATGTTCGCGAGCGTATTAGAGTTGTTCGCAATGGCGTGCCCGAGCCGGTTGCCGACGGCTCCCCAGCTTGCCCTTTTCGAGTCGACCCTTGAAATCATCCGGTCAAGGACCTTGATGGCCTGCTGCGCGCTCTCCGCGGAGGTCATGCTCAGGGAGTAGACCGCGCCCTTCGCCCCTGCTGCGCCGTCAACCTCCACCTTTGAGTCGCTGTCGCCATTGAGCCCGTCATAGTCCTCAACCTCCCGGAGGAGCACGCCGTCCCCCGGATCCTTTCCGGCGGAGAGCGTGAACTTCATGTCGGCAGACGCCGCGGAGAGGAGCCCGGCAAAGGTGAGCTTCGAGAACTCCGCCGAGATGGTCTGCCCGGCATAGGCCCCGACCTGGAACTTCGTGATGCCCATGGAGCCGTCAAGCATCCTCTTCGTTCCGCCCCAGCTCGTCTGCTCGCCGATGCGCTGGATCTCCTTGCAGAGCTCGTCGGTCTCCTGCTGTATCGCGGAGCGCTCCGAGTCTGAGTTTGTGCCGTTCGCGCTCTGGAGGGCAAGGACCCTCATGCGCTGCAGCATGCCGGAGACCTCGTCTGCCGCGCCCTCCGCAGTCTGGCAGAGCGAAATCCCGTCATTGGCGTTGCGGCTTCCCTGGGTAAGGCCGTTGATCTGGGAGGTCATGCGGTCCGCGATCATGAAGCCCGCCGGATCCACCCTCGAGCTTGTTATTCTCGAGCCGGTCGCGAGCTGGCCGTAAAGACTGTTGAGGCGCGAGGCTGCCGAGGAAAGGGAGACCATGGACCTGAGCGCGGCGGTATTGGTGTTGATGTACAGCGCCATTGTCTCCTCCCATTGCCTGATTGCACCGTACGTATACCATCGGCAGGATTTGGAGGAAATTTAGCGCATGATCATGAAATAAGATTGATATGTGAGCTGGGTCTGACTGTTTCCGGAATTTCCGCTGCAAGGAGAATTCGCTGGCAGGCAGAAGGCAGATGAATGGAAAGAGAAATAAAAAAACGCCCCGGAAGGCGTCTTCTGACATAAATGTGCCGCAAGCGCGGCACATGGCCGGAATCAGGCCGCGCGGGCTGCTGATGCCTCGAGCCTGCCGGCGCTCCTTACAATCTCGGAGCTCGAGCTGACGGTCCTTGAGATGAAGCTCCTCAGGGCCGGCATGAACTCGGCGCTCTTAGGAGCGACCTCGGAGAAGGTCCTGATAAGGCTCATGCGCTCTGAGCTGATCCTGAGCGCGTCAGCGTAGCGGAACTCTCCGATGGCCTTCTTGAGGCACTCTCCAAGGTTGTCAATCCTGCCCATAAGTGCTGCTGCGTCAATTCCGGTATTCATGATGTTATCCTCGCTTTGTTTTGCCTTTATTGAAGCATTCGCCGTGCCACACTTTCCGGAAGATTCTGCCGGATGGCGGCTCATTGCAGACAAACGTGAGCACGTTCACAAAACAGGACGACTCTCAGTGCATTTTAGGCCCAAAAATCCGGAATGGAAACACTTTTTCTTACGCACAGCATCAGAGCGGCAGAGACTCCGGCACGAGACTTGCGCCCGAGCATGCGGAGAGGCGGATTTCCGCCCTCCTGGAAGAGTGCTACAAGGCTCCGTCCCCCCTGAGGAGGCGGCGGAGGAGCTCCGGGGACACGGCAAGCTCCTCTGCCTCCTGCCCGCCGCTGATTCCTAGCAGCGAGCGCCGCTCCGCGGCAATCAGGAGCGCATCGTCATAGCGCTGCTCCGAAAGGGCCTTCCTGAGGAGCGCCGAGAGGCTCTCAGCCTTCTTGAGGATCCTCCTCATGTCTTCCTTCTTCATGCACTGCCTCCCGTGCGGCTATGTGCCGCTTTGCCTTAAAGCTGCGGCACTTGCTGTATTTTGAGCGATGATATTGAGGAAACGGCAGAATCTGTTGCAGAAAAAGTAAAAATTGCGAAAAAAACGGTCTGTGACGGAATTCCGGAAAAAAGGCGGGCGCGTCAGAAAACGGGAAACGCGGGGCGCCGGTTTTCCGGCGCTCCGGGAATAATAGGGCCTGAGCCCCTGAAGGCCCGGCATTTCTGCCGGGCGCAGGCTTATCAGCCCTGGAGGAGGGAGAGCGCGATCTGGGTCGTGCTGTTCGCCTGCGAGAGGACGCTCGACGCTGCCTGCTGTATGACGTTCTGCTGCGTCATATTGGCGGTCTCGGAGGCGAAGTCGACATCCTCGATGCGGCTTCTCGCGTCGGAGACGTTCGTTATGGTGTTGCTCTGGTTGCTGATGGTCGAGGAGAGACGGTTCTCGACGGCGCCCCACTGCGCACGCTCGGAGTCGACATGACTGATCATGATGTCAAGGCACTTGATTGCGGCCTCCGCGTTGGCCTGGGTGGTCATGCTGAGGGCGAAAAGCTTGCCGTCAGTCTTTTTGTCAGATGTCGTGATGTCCTTCTTGGTGTTGCCGGCTCCCGGGTTCCCGGTCGTCTTGTCGTCCTTTTTCCAGCCGGTGAGCCCGTCGTGATCCTGATCATCGATTTTCTTCACGGCCACTTTCTGGGTGTCAGCGCCTGCAGCCGGACGCTCTGCGGCGCTCGCGAAGGCGATCTTCTGGCCGCTCGCCGTATCCTTGACGCCGTCCTGCTGGGTGTAGTTCAGAAGCCCAGCGAAGGTGAGGTCAGAGAAGGTCGCGGTGACGGTCTGGTCGGAGTGTGAGCCGACCTGGAACTTGGTGAAGGTGTCGGTCAGCTCGCCCTTGTCATTCACTGTTCCGATGGAGCCGTTAAGCACATGGAGCGTGCCGCCGAAGGTGGTCTGCTCGCCGATACGCTGGACCTCGAGGGAGAGCTGGTTCACCTCCTGCTGTATGGCGTCGCGCTCGGAGTCGGCGTTGGTGCCGTTCGCGCTCTGGAGCGCAAGGGTTCTCATGCGCTGGAGCATGTTGGTGATCTCCTCGGTGGCTCCCTCGGCGACCTGGCACATCGAGATTCCGTCGTTCGCGTTGCGGTTGCCCTGGGTCAGGCCGTTGATCTGGGAGGTCATGCGCGATGCGATCTGAAGTCCTGCGGCGTCATCCTTCGCCGCGTTGATTCTCTTTCCGGAGGAAAGCTTCTCATAGCTGCCCTGCAGCTTGCTGGTTGCCTTGCCGAGCGCGTTCTGCGCCCTGAGCGATGAGGTGTTGGTGTTGACGTAGATAGCCATACTCTGTTCTCCTGAAACTGTTTCAAAGCGCCGCGGATTTATAGTTCCTGCATCCGTGCCTCAGGGCACTTTTCCGCGATCATCTCTGTATAAGAAAAAAGCGTGCCAGTTTTTCAAAAACCGCACGCTTCAGGAGAAAAGAACGGGCCGGGATGTTCAGCTGCCGCCCGCCGCCCCGGCCGCAGTGGCGTTTCCGGCCGGCGTTGCTGATGTATCGCTGAGGAGAATTTTCTCCGCCGAATCGAGCTCCTCTGCAGACTCCTTCTCCGTGAGACCGCGGGATGTCAGAATTCCGATGGCGCTCCGCCCGCCGATCTCCGACACGCGGTAGTAGCTCCTGACCTCGCTCTTCTCCGCGTTCACGCACATGCCGGTGAGCGGCGAGAGCGCACCGCAGCCATTTGCCTTCGAAAGCTCAATGGCTGCCGATTCCTTAGACGCACCGTCCTTCAGGAAGCGGAACACCGCATTCGCCCTGCCGTCGGCCCTGATGTAGGAATAAGTGTCGCCTGACTGCTTGTAGATGCTCCAGGGCTTCTTGACAGGCTTCGTGCCCGGATCGTCAGCCGCGTACAAGGCAGTGGCTGGAAGCAGCGCGGCCATGGCCGCAAGAAGCGGCGCGCGGAGCGGGCGCGCTGAGAAAATTCCTCTGAGCTTTTTCATGATTGTGCCGGTGACAGAAAAATGACATGGAGATTTTAACACACAGAAAGGAGACACTGAGATCCGCATCCGGCAGTCAGCCAAAAGACAAAGCGCCGGAGTCAGAATTCCGGCGCCCAGAGCCTCAGCTGATGGAGCCTTCAGCTGATGTAGTCCATGAGCGAGGTCTGCGAGATCATCGAGAAGGTCCTCTGAGCCATCGAGAGCGCGTTCTGGGCCTGGATGAGGTTCGACGCGGACTCGACGCTGTCAGCCTCGGCGATGGTCGCCCTCGCCTCCTTCTTGACGTCCCTGATGTCGTCGTTCGAGGAGATGACGGACTCGGCGATGTTGCTACGGCCTCCGATTCTGCCGAGCGCCTGCCCGGCGCTCTGCAGGGTCGCGAGGTTGTGGATCTGCCCGCGGTCGAGCGCCTCGCGGAGATTGTCACCGGTGACAGCAGGATCGTTGAGCGCGTCAATGACTCTCTGCAGCGTGTTCAGGATATTGTCGTTCTCCGGAGGCTCAAGCTCGATGGTGCCGCCCGCGTAGCCTTTCTCCGTATGGAGAGTGAGGCCGTGGAACTCGATGTCGCCCCCGTCAGAGTACGCGCCCTTCGCGATCTCCTCGCCGTCCGCGTTCTTGATGGTGTAGGAGTCGCCGGTGACGCTCACCGAGAGCGTATTGGCCTTCTTCTCCTCGGCCTCGTCGGTGTTGGTCTTGTAGTTCTGGTTGTACCAGGTCGAGAAGTCCGAGGTGCCGGTGTACTCTATTGCTGCCTTGTCGTCCTTGCCGAGCGAGACGCTCCGGGGAAGCGGGACCGAGAAGATCGAGTCGCCCGGATCGCTTACCGCAACCTTGACGCTCGGTGAGGCATTCACGGAGCGCTGCGAGCTGTCGCCCTGGTATGACCAGAGGCCGGTCTCGGGGTTCTCGGTATAGGGGACAGTGTCGCCGAGCGAGCCGCTGAAGATGTACTCGCCCGAGGCGTTCCTCGTGTTCATGTAGGAGGCGACCTCATCCTTGATCTCGGAGAGCTCGACCGCAATCGCCTTCCTCTCGTCGATGCTGTAGGCGCCGTTCTCGCCAGAAATCATGAGGACGTTCGCGCGCTGCAGGGAGCTCTCGATGGAATTCAGTGCGGTCTCCTCGAGGCCGAGGGAGTCAATCGCATAGCCGGCATTGACGTCATACTGGGTATACGCCGAAATCTCGGCGCTCAGCTTGATCTTGGAGGACATACCCACCGGATCCTCGGAGGCGTACTGGAACTTGTCCCCGGTCTCCGACTGGCGGCTGTAGCGGTCGACATCAAGGTTCCTGCTGTTGAGATCGCGTACAGTACGCTGGTACATCATCGCGTTGGTTATGCGGAATCCCATCTAAGCCTCCTTACACCGCCTGGATAAGTGCGTTGAATACAGTCTGCGACGCGGTGATGATCTTGGCCGAAGCCTGGTAGTACTGCTGGAACATCACGAGGTTCGTCGCCTCCTCGTCGATGCTGACCGCGGATCCAGAGTCGTAGTTCGAGGTGCTGGCCTCAAGCTTCGCGTCGGCTGCCTTGCGGCTGGTGTCAACCGTGTTGAGTGCCGAGCCGAAGTCGCTTACGAGGGCCGCATACCTTTCGGTGAAGGTCATCCTGGAGTCAGCTCCCTCGGAAGTGCCGTCGCGGACAGTATCATCGGTTGCAAGCTTTGCAAAGTTCAGGCCATTGGTGTTGTCCGAGAAGCCGTTCTGGTTGATGGCAAAGTCGAATTTGTCGCCGGCCTTCGCAGTTCCGGTGACGTTGAAGTCATAGCCCGGGTACTGCGCGCTGTCAGCGAAGAGCGCGGTGCCGTCTGCCTTTACTGCGTTCTTCAGCACGTTCTGACCGTTGGTTGACGCAGGTGCGCTTCCGAGGAGCTTGCCGTCAGAGTCCAGGACTCCGTAGGAGCCGTCGTTCTGGATCTCTATGCTGACCGGAGCGCCGTCTTTGAAAACAGGAGGAACAGCCGAGGTGTCAAGAGCGGACTTGGCGTCAGTATTGGTGACTGCGGCAAGCCTGATGTCGGCGTTCCCGAAGTTGCCGCTCTCTGCGGAGCCCTTCACGAAAGACGCCAGGGCAAAATCCTCGGGCTTCGTTGCGGCAAGCTCGAAGGTGGTAGCGGCAGCCTTCGCCGGACGGACAAAGCAGGTGTCGCCAGCCGCGTAGGTGCCGTCGAAGGTCAGGGTTACGCCGAGCCCCAGCGGGGAGAGATCAGCCTCGCCTCCAGTGGTTCCGGTGTAGACGGGCTTCTCGCTCATGACGCCGCGGGATACGGTGTAGACCTCGTACTTGTCGGCGCCGGTGAACCTCACGAAGAGATCAGCGGTGGTGACGTCCTTCCCGAATCCCTCCTTGATATGGGAGGTGACGGTGCCGTTGCCGGAGCTTGTGACCGCAGCAGAATCCTGGATCCGGAAGATGTCGCCGCCTGCCTTGTTCGTAAGATCAAGACCGCAGTGGTTCACGTGGTTGAAGGAGTCGGTGAAGGCGACAGCGGTCTGCCCGAGCTGCTTCAGTGCCTCGTCGAGCGCGGTGCGGTCATCAAGGCTCGCCCCGATCTCGCCGCCGAGCGTATTGTTGTTGAGGACGGTCTTCACTCCCCCGTTGAAGGAGTAGGCCATCCTGGTGTCCTCGGGGTTGACGAGCCCCGGGAGCTGCTCGATGGTGGCGGCGCAGGTGTCAAGCACCAGGCTCTGCCCGGAGGCGAGGTTGATGTTCCGGACGCCGTAATCCGAGTCGACGACGCGGATGTCAAGCTTCTTGGAGAGCTTCTCGATGAGGAGATCGCGCTGGTCAACAAGATTATACGCGGTTCCGTCGGTGTTCCTGACATTCGGCCAGACCTTCCTCACCTGCTGGTTGAGGCTGTAGATCTGCTGCAGCATGTCGTTGGTCTCGGTGATGTCGCTGTCGAGGGTCTCCTTGACGGTCTCAAGATTCTGCTGCACCTGGCTACCCATGTTGGAAAGCGACTTCGAGAATCCCTCGAGCTTGTTGAGGAGATCGACGCGGGTCGCAGACGATGACGGATCATTGTCTGCAGACTCGACCGCCGAGAAAATGTCGCTGATGCCGGTGGCAAGGGAGGTGCCCTTGCCGCTCAGAAGCTGGTCGGTGGAGTAGAGCTGCTCGTAGACCTTGTTGTAGTAGGCGCTGTCTGAGGTGTCACGCCACATCTCGGCCTGGGCGAACTCGTTCGAGAGACGCTCGACAATGGACTTTCCGGCGCCGAGCATCGGCGTGTTGGTATAGGTTACGAGGCGCTGCCTGGTGTAGCCTTCGGAATTTACATTGGTGATGTTGTTGGAGGTTGTCTGCAGCCCCTTCTGCATCGTGCTGACGCCAGACGCGCCAATCTTCAGAATATCTGCCATACATCCTCCGGTCTCTCAGCCTCCCCATGAGGCTCCGGGGTATGTCTGCAACATTAATGCCAGTATTTAAAAGAAGAGGAAAGGGAATGGAGTGATGATGGGGCTGCCGGAAGATAAGGCAGCCCGGAGAAAAGAACAGGAGAAGTATTTCTCAGATGTAGCCCTCGAAGGCGCCGCTCCTCACGATGCCCTTGAGCTTCTCGGCGTAGCGGCTGTCGGTCGCGTAGCCTGCCTTCTGCAGCTCGTCGAAGTACTCGTCTACGCTCCCCGCCCCGGCGGCCTTCGCGTAGCGGCTGTTTCCGGTGATGAGATCCGCGTAGTCCTGCATGCTCTCCCTGATGCCGGAGTAGGCGCGGAAGGAGGATCTCTCCATGGCTGTCCTGCCGTTCCTCTCCTCGGGGCTCATTGCGCTCACGCTGCCGCCCTTCCAGGAGCCGCCCGCCTTGATGCCGAAGAGGTTCGAGCCGCCCGGGGTGTGCCTGCCCCAGCCGGTCTCAAGCGCGGCCTGTGCGACAATCGCGACTGGGTTGAGCCCTGCTGCGGCGCCGATCTCCTTCGCAAGCGGCATCAGCTTCTCGACGAACTTCGACTTGATGCCGTCCGGATCCGCATCCTTCGCCGAGCCTGCGGCAAAGGACTTCTGCGCGGAGGCGTTCTCGATGAATGAGGATGCCGAGGCTTTCCTGCCGTTCGTTACCGCGCCCATATAGCCGTCGAGGGAGAAGGCCCTGGTCTCATTCGGCATATGGAAGCTGTTCAGACGGCGTACGGGAGATCCGGACGCGGCTCCTGCTGATGCTGCTTTTCCGGCGCTGCCGGCTGCTGATACGGATGACGGATTTCCGGCGCCGATGCTGTCAAGCTTCCGTCCGGAGTGGTTCCGGTCGAACTGCCTTACGACCATGCCGGCAAGCCCGCCGAGCTCGCCCGACGATGAAGATGCCCGGCGCTCGGCGTCCTGCGCGATGATCTGGTCATCGAGCATGCCCTGGTAGAGCCTGTCAGTGTGTCCGGTGCCGATGCCATCGGGGTTGATGTCCTCGCCGGCCTTCCTCATCTCGCGGAACATCTCGCGGGTGAAGATGGTCTCGAACTGGGTCGCCGCCTGGCGGAGGGCCGCCTCGCGCGACGAGGAGTCGGCGCTGCCGCCCATCCTCCTCAGCTTGTCGAGGCTCCTGGTATCGTCAATGACGCTCCTCGTGAGCTCAAGATTGCCGCCTGATGCCTGAATGCTGCCCATTGCGATGCCTCCCAATTCCCTGCAGGACTACATTATCTGCAGATCGCCCTCTATTGCCCCGGCCTGCTGCAGAGCCTCAAGCACGCTGATGAGGTCTCCCGGCGCAAGCCCGATGTCGTTAACCGCCTTCACGAGGTCATCCAGGGTCGCTCCCGCGTCGAACTTGAACATCCTGCCGGATCCTTCCTGGACGCTGATGCTCGAGTTCGGGACCACCTGGGTCGTGCCGTTCGAGAGCGGCGCAGGCTGCGAGACCTGCGGATCCTCGCGGATGGTCACCGTGAGCCCGCCATGGGTCACAGCGGCCGGGCGGAGCTTCACGTTCTGCCCGATGATGATGGTCCCGGTCCTGGCGTTAACCACAATCTTTGCCTTCGCGTCAGCCGGATCGACCTCGAGGTTCTCGAGGGTTGCGACAAACTGAACCCTCTCGTTCTGGTCCCTCGGGGCCGATACGGTTACCGATGACGCGTCCTTGGCTTTTGCAACTTCAATGCCAAGCTCATCATTGATGGCCTGCGCGGTCCTCATAGCCGTGGTGAAGTCAGGCGTGTTGAGGTTGATGGTTATGGTGTCCCCGAGCCCGAAGGATGTCGGAACCTCGCGCTCCACGGTTGCCCCGTTCGCGATCCTGCCGACGGTCGGCGTGTTCATGACGATCTTGGAGCCGTCCGCGCCCTCGGCGCCGAAGCCTCCGACGACAAGGGAGCCCTGCGCGACGGCGTAGACCTCGTTGTCAGCTCCCCGAAGGAAGGTCTGGATGAGCGTGCCGCCCCTGAGGCTCTTCGCCTCGCCGATGGCGGAAACCGTGACGTCAATTGTCTGACCCTGCTTGGCAAAAGGAGGCAGCTCGGCATGGACGACGACCGGAGCGACGTCCTTCATCTTGGGCTTGAGGTTGTCCGAAATCTTGATGCCGAAGTTGTTCAGCATGGTCCTGAAGGTCTGCTCGGAGAAGGCGTTGTTCTTCTCGCCGGTGCCGGGGAGGCCTACTACGAGGCCGTAGCCCATCAGCTGGTTGGTCCTCACGCCCTGGAACGAGGAGATGTCCTTGATCCTTGCCGCGCCGGCATCAGAGGAGAATACAATGAGGACCGGCAGGACGGCTGCCGCAAGAGCTCTCATCAGACCTTTCATAACCTTGCCTCCCTCATCAGAACGGGTTGAATATACTGTTGAAGAACCTCGAGAGCCAGCCCCTCTTCTGGGTGTTGGCAAAGTCGCCGGTGCCGCCGTACTGTATCCTGGCGTTAGCGACCTTCTGCGAGGAGACGGTGTTGTCGGCGTTCACGTCCTCCGGGCGGAGGATGCCGGTGAGGCGGATGTACTCGTTGCCGTTGTTGAGCATGAGCCACTTCTCGCCCCGGATCATGAGGTTGCCGTTCGGGAGGACCTTGATGACGCTGACGGAAATCTGTCCCGTGAGGCTGTTGGTCTGTCCGGCGTTGGCCTTCGCGTTGAAGGAGTTGTTTCCGCCGAAGGAGGCCTCGGTCGTGTACTTGCCGCCGAACTTCACGGTGCTGCCGCCGAGCATCAGTCCGTCAAGCCCGGTCGATGAGCTCTTCTGGGTCTTGGTGGACGCGGACTTGCTTGCGGAGGTCGACTCGTCAAGGGTCACCGAGATGAGGTCCCCGACCTTGTGGGCCTTGATGTCGGAGTAAATGCTGTTGGCACCGCCGTCAAGGAATATCGAGCCGGTCGGAATCACGTTCTTCGCGGTCTCGACAGGCTGCGCGGGCGCGTAGTCAGGATCATCGGGCTTCGGATCGCCCGCGGTGATGACCGACTCGCAGCCTGACACAAGGATAGCAGCAGCGGCCAGGAATGATATGTAACAGCTTTTCATCTTGATCCCTCCGGTTTTCCCAAAGTCATTCAAAATACGTGCCGTAGCTGCATTCCGGAGCTGACAGCATTCTCATGAAATGTCTGACATAGCAGCCACCGGCAGACCGGTCAGCTTACGGCTATTTCTCCAGTTTAAACCACTTTACCCTGCCGGCCACCTCCTTTTCTGCATCAGGAGAGAGGAAATGGCCGATGAACACGGACCTGTCTCCCTTCTCACTGTAGATGCCCTGCTCTCCGTTCGGGCCGCTTACTCTCACCTCTCCGGTATACGTGCTTACGAGGTGCATGGGACAGAGCACGGTTACTCCTCTGTCCCTGTCAGACCCCAGGAACGGAATAAGCTGGTATTCATATTTCCTGACTTTTTTGAGATTGAGGTACTCGATTATTGCCTTCAGCGAGTCATGACCGAATACATTGTTGAATCTCTCTTTCCCCAGGTCTCGGTCAATTATTATGAGCGGTACCCGGTTCAGATCATCACCGTACCTGGCAAGCTCTCCCGGTGCAAGGTCAAGCCCTGGCGGGATATGATCTCCGGTTATGATCAGTGTTCCGCGGTCAAAAAAGCCGTTTTCCACGAGCTTCCTGACAAATTTTCCTATTTCCCGGTCAACGTACGATATTGTCTCCTCGTAGCTCTTCCTGCCTGTCTCTGGGCTGGTGAAAGGGTTGTGGCTGGTTGTTGTCATTATAAAAGTCAGGTGCGGTCTTCCCTGATTATCGAATACTTTAATCAGATCTGCTGCGTGGCTCAGCAGAACTCCGTCGGCCACCGAATTGAACACGCCCCTTTTTTCTCCCTCATAGGCTGCTTCATCTGGACCATAAAGATGCTCAAAGCCGCTGTTCCTGTAGACATCTCCAAGCCCGGCAAAGTCCTCTGCTGAATATATGGCGGAGGTGGAGTAGCCTTCAGAGCGCATGATTTTCGGGAGGGCCTCACCGTATTCAAACCTGAGATCCGCAGGCTTCATGCTGAAAAACACCTTGCCGGTCATCATTGAGTAAACCGCCGGTACTGTCGTCAGTCCAGAGGAATGATAATTGACAAACGATACATTCTCACCAGCCAGTCTGTCAACATTCGGCGTGTAGCCCCTGAGGCCGCTGAAATACATTGAGTACGAGTTGGCAAGAGACTCCACGGAAAGGATAACGACATTCTTCCGCCTGCCGAGGCCGTCAATGATCTTATAATCAGGCTTCCAGTCATACAGCGGGAAGGCATCTGTATAGACATTGTCCGCATCCTGCAGATAGCCTCTCTGGATATCGAAAATATCCTCCCTTGTCCGGAGGCTTCCAGGAGTATAGGAGTTCTCGTATACCTTGAGGAACGGGATTGAGTTCAAGACCAGCAGCAGAATAAGATACTTTCCGAATGAAGGATTTTCCCTGAGCCTGAACGAGAACGCCATGATGCATATGTCAGCAAGCATGACGAGCGCCATCCATGAGGCGCCTGAATTCCTTAGGAAATTTGAGGCAAAGACCAGAACCGTCGAGCTGTCAGCTCCGGTATGGCTGGAAATGTTGGAAAAATCGGCCCTTACACCGAAATTGCTCGTGACGCCCCAGTCCAGCGCAACATATAAGACAATGAGGAAAAGAGCCAGGATGGAAACTGAAGAGCTGATTCGGCTCTTTGAAAAAGCCAGCACTGACAGGATGAGCATGAAGAGGATCATCGAGATATTTCTGAGCACCGTATCAGAGAGCAGCTCAAGATAGCTGCTGAAGAAAATCACATTGTCCTGCTCTACGTTCAGGCAGGTCTCGCCTGCAATATAGGCGGAAATCAATATGAATACGAGCATCAGCCTCACGGCGGCACCGAAATCCAGCAGCCTGAATGCGGCAAATGCGGCTCCGGCAGAGAGGAGGAGCACTGACACGCTGAAAACGATGCTTGTGAGAATGTCCCCAGCGCTGTCAAAGCTGAAATAAAGCCTGCCCCTGCTGTC
>DEHC01000042.1 GCA_002351705.1 Gammaproteobacteria bacterium UBA2810
TGGAGGGGGTTCTGAACAGTTACCTCTCTAGTAAGAAATAGAACAATATCAGTCTGATAAGACACTGGAAGGCTATTGTACAGCGAAGTGACAGGCCCGGAATTTTAACTATGTAAAATTTCAGTGAAGAAGCCGCCCTGCCAGCTGCGCTGGGACAGGACGGCATGACGGGCTGCGCCTGGTGAACAGGCACAGGATTGAGAATCAGCGTATGCCCCTTGCCTGCTTTATGACTTCCCAGGCCGCGTTGCAGAGCTCGAACTTCTCGGTCTCGGCCTTGATCATGCTCTCGGGGAGACCTCTCGCGCGGAGCTTGTCAGGATGGTGCTTGTTGGCCTCCCTGCGGTATGCCTTCTTTATGGTTCTCTCGTCATCGGATGATGATACATGCAGGATCTCATAGGCCCTCTGTAGGTCAAGCCGGCCGCTCGCGGCCTTCTCGTTGTCGGACTCCTCCCTCCTGCCGTAGGAGCTCCCGCCTGAACCGCCATAGCTCCTTCCGCTGCTTCCGCTTCCGCTGCTGTAACTGCTTCCGCCGCTGTAGCTCCGGCTTCCACTGCTGTAACTGCTTCCGCCGCTGTAGCTCCGGCTTCCGCTGCTGTAACTGCTTCCGCCGCTGTAGCTGCTTCCGCCTCCGAATCCGTTATTGAAGCTGCTGCTGAATGCCTTGAACTGAAGGTTGGACTTCAGGATCTCCTGGGCCTCCTCTGATCCGACGCCGAGGATTCCTGCAACCTCCATGAAGCGCCTGAGCTCGCTCTGGGAAATGTTGAGATCAGCGGTGGCGATGTCGGATATCATGTTCAGCATGAAATATCTCATCCTGCTGTCGCGGCGGATGAATCCGAGTACATTGCTCAGCTTTGACTGATACTCGGACTCGCCGGACATGAACACCCGCATGAACTCGCTGGCCGCGCCGGCATTTCCCGAAGACAGGCGTGCTGCGTAGTCCCTGGCCTGCTGCACGCTCTGCGGAGGTATCTCGCCCTCGCCGGCCTCCACGTAGCCCGCGGCCGCGAATACCGCCTCGACAATCTCAAGCGAGTTCTCGGCGGAGTATTTCTTCGTTCCGCCTGGGATCCCGGTCGAGAAGCCTGCGCCCAGGAGCGAGAGTACTACTAATACAATCAGAGGGATCCAGGTTCCGGTCATGAGGCTTATAACGACGCCGATCATCAGGCAGCCGCAGCCTATTCCTTCATTTTGCTCATTGCTGGTCATGATATCTGCACGGTAATAAATGTGTAGGAATTTTACCAGTTTCTGCCGGAGATGGCCATTTTCATGCCATCAAACGGCATTCGCCTCGGCGGACTGCGAATTCCCTCCTATCCCGCCCGTAAGCACCCTGTCAGCCTGCCTCAGGCGCTCAGGAGTCCCGACGTCAAGCCAGAGTCCGCCGATTTCCTCGGCGAGCACCAGGCCTTCGCGGGCCCATTTTCTGAGGTATGGTGCCAGCCTGATCTTTCCTTCAGGAACATCACTGAAGAGCCCGGGGGTGTAGACTGCAGCCCCGGTGAAGGTGAGCGACTTTTCCCCGGAGAGGAGTCCGTCTGCCACTATGGAGAAATCCCCCTCCGGATGATGCGGTGGATTAGGAGCCAGGAATACCCTTGCTGAAATCCCCGCAGGAAGCGGCCGGGCGAGAGTGTCGTAGCGGCAGGTCATAAGGCAGTCGCCGTTAACCACGAGGAAGGGATCCTTTCCAAGGAGCGGCAGAGCCTTCTTTATGCCCCCTGCTGTCTCAAGGCCTCCGGGGATCTCGTCAGACCAGCTTATGCTTACGCCGAAGCGGCTTCCGTCTCCGAGTCCGTTGTGGAGAACCTCAGGAAGCCATGCCGTGTTTATCACGATATCGCAGATGCCGGCCTCATCCCGGAGCTTCTGGATATGCCGGACGATCAGAGGAACGCCGCCCGCCTCAAGCATCGGCTTGGGGCAGGTGTCGGTAAGTGGGCGCATTCTTTCACCGCGCCCTGCGGCAAGAATCATTGCCTTCATCAGAACACCCCGCATTCAGAAAGAAGATCATGGAGCCCGGAGAGTTCCGGATATTTCCGCAGAGTCTCATTTACATAGGAGATGGTGAGCGGTATGTCGCGGAGATGCCCGCGTTTCCCGTCCCGGACGGCAAGGCGGACAAAGATTCCGGCAGCCTTAAGGTGACGCTGCAGCCCGGTGAGGTCAAACGCGCGTCTCATCGCGCCTTCGGAAAGCCCTCCGCTGAGTCCTCTGCCGCGGACAAAGCCGTACCATCTGTCAAACAGTGAGTCCCGGAATTCAGGGGAAAGCCTGAAATAACAGTCCTCGATAAGTGATACCAGATCATAGGTAATCGGGCCATTAACCGCGTCCTGGAAGTCAATCACGCCCAGAGTGTCACCCGGAGCCATCATGATGTTCCGGCAGTGGAAGTCGCGGTGCATGAAAACGTACGGCTGAGAGATGACTGCATCAGCAATCATGCTGAAATACATAGTGAATTCCGGAGCGGCAGGACGCCTCCCTGCATAGAACCTCAGCGGCGCGCCGCATCCGCCTTCTGCCGGCACATCAAGGAAGAACCAGTCGGTGAAGATCGCAAGCTCACGTTCAATGAAAGGCCGGTCAAAAAGCGGCAGCCCGCCGGAAGGCACGGTGCTCAGGCGGGCGCAGACACCGAGCGCTGCCTCATAGAGGAAGCGGGTTTTCTTTTCATCCGCGCCGCTCACAGCATCCTCAAGGGAAATACCGCCGAGATCCCGCTCATGGAGGAACCCTCTTCCGAGATCAGCATGAAAGACCTCGGGGACGATGAATCCCGATGCAGCCAGGCGTGCGGCTATTTCGCAGAACTCCCTGTTTTTCTGAGTCTCCGGAGGCGAGTCGGCAAAGATCCCCTCATCCGAGCGGTAGTACCTCCTGAAGCTCGCGTCGCCCGCGAGGGGCAAGAGCTCAAGATCCTTTCTGCCGGTCACTTCCGCCGCCCATAAGGCAAGCTCCTCTCTTCGTGTCATCAAATCCCCCGGAGACTCCTTTCTGCCCAAAGCCTGAACGGTGAGATTATAAACATGCCTGCGCTCTTTTCAAATTATTTGGACCCGGCACGCCTGCGGCAGTTTGCCCAAAAGGCGGAAAATTTTTATAATAATGGGGGCATCCGGGATCCTCCGGGTGCTTTCGTTGCCTACAACGGCCGTCGGGCTCCGGGACAGTACAGTGAAATACAGCATCAGAAATATTTTTGGCAGCACATCCTGCCGCAGGGACAGATACAGAGGGCTCAGCAGCAGGCTTTTCAGGCTGACAGCAATGGCGGCCGTGCTGATGTCGCTCTCCGGGCCGGCCATGGCAATAAAGTCGGACGGCACCAATCCTTTCCCGAATTTCAGTCCCAGCTGCTATTTCGGCGTCAAGGACTACCGCCCCAACTCGCCCGACGAGGCTGAGCTGCCAGTCCATGTCACGGCAGAGCAGGTAAGCACCGAGGACCGCAACAAGGTCACCCTGACCGGCGAGGCCAACATCGAGCAGGGAAACAGGTTCCTGCACGCCGACGAGATCTTTTACGATCACGAGACCGGCGACATGCATGCGAGAGGCAACATCTACTATGAGGACGGCGTAATCACTGTCGACCGCTCCGAGAGGATGACCGGAAACCTCCGGAAGAAAAAGCTTGACGCCGAGAAGTCGGTCTATGAAATCCATGGCGGACCCGCGCATGGAAAGGCTGACCGCATCATGTACGATCAGGAGACGAAAAGGGCCATCATGAAGGGCGCGGATCTTACCACCTGCGCCAAGAACAACAATGTCTGGTCTCTGCACGCCTCGACACTGGACATAGATCAGAACGAGGTGTTCGGCTCGGCATGGAACACCTCAATCTGGATATTCGACACCATTCCGGTGTTCTATTTCCCGTACCTCAACTTCCCTATACAGAACAAGCGGAAAAGCGGACTGCTTTACCCGCTTTTCACCCAGAACTCGACGGACGGAACTGATTACGCCCAGCCGATTTACTTTAACTTTGCCCCGAATTACGACATGACCTTCACCCCCAGGATCATGTCCAGAAGAGGCACCCTGTTTTCCGATGAGTTCCGCTACATGATTACCCCCAACCACCGGGGAATCCTCTACGGGTCATACATCGGCGACGACTCGATAGAGAAGCATGAGGATCCGGAGCTTGAGAAGCGCTGGTATGTCAGGTTCACCCATGCCTCATCGTTCCTGAACGGACGGGTCAACGCCGGAATCAACTACCAGAAGGTGAAGTCCGGGGACTACAACTATTTCAGCGACTTCTCGGACGGATCCTCGACAACCTCTCTTGCCCAGACCGCGTGGCTCACCTGGACTCCGGTTGACTTCACCACGGTTACGGTAAGCGCCGAGAACTACCAGATCATCATTCCATCGACAGTCAAGCCTTTCGAGCTCCTGCCGAGGGTCAGCGTAAGGACTCTCTGGCCGGTTGACCGCTACTCGCTCACGACCTATGCCGAGTTCAGCGACTTCCGGCACCATGACGACGGCCTGAGCGACGGCGGCTATACCGGAAAGCGCATGCATTTCGAGGGGGATCTAAACGTTCCAATCATCAACCGGCCGTACCTCCAGCTCAACAGCGAAATGAAGCTGATGTACACGGTCTATTCGCAGAACATCCCGGGACAGCTCAACTGGTACAACACGCGTCTAGGCTATGACGGTCTCGAGGACAATGTGACGAGGTTCATTCCCACCTTCAAGGTAGGAGGCCACCTCGTCCTTAACAGGGACTATGAGCTTTTCGGCAGGAAGTACACCCATACCATCGAGCCGACCGTCCAGTACTACTACGTCCCGTACCGCAACCAGGAGAATATCGGCCTGTATGACACCACTGACCGCTACTCTGACTATTACTACCTCTTCGGCGACGGCCGCTTTGCCGGCATCGACCGCATAAGCGACGAGAACCGCATCACGCTGGGACTGGTCTCAAGGGTATACAAGCAGAACAACGACGAGATTGCGAGATTCTACGCCGGTCAGTCAATCTACCTTACCGATCAGAAGGTGACGCTGAACCCCTCGGACAAAAAGTCCGATCTCAGCAGGTCACAGCTGAGCTTCGGGCTTGATCTGCATCCGAACAAGTACATCAACTACTCGGGCGATCTCGCCTACGATACCGAGTCCCGCCACATCCAGCGCGGCGGAAGCGCTCTCGAGTACCGCGACGAGGGCGACCGTATCGCCCAGATCAACTACCGCTACACCAGGGACGGCAACCGCGTCATGTTCGGCAGCAAGAAGGTTGACCTCTCTCAGCTCGGCGTGCTCGCAGCCTTCCCGCTCAGCCCGGAGCTCAGGCTGGATTTCGAGTACTATTATGATATGGAGCAGAAATCCTCGATTGACCGGGCCATAAGAATCAAGTACGACTCCTGCTGCTGGGCCTTTGCCCTTTCCGCAGAGCAGCAGAACAAGCCTGACAACCGTACCATGACCGCGGAGCGCGACACGAGGTTCGGCTTCAAATTCGAGATGAAAGGCCTCGGAAGCATCGGCACCAAGGACTCCAAGGGCGAGCTTGACACCAGGCTGATGCCCTACAGCCAGCCTTTCAACCTGTCTGACTGATCTCAAGAAGGAACAGAACATGAAAAAAATCCTGCCTGTCATTCTAACCTGCCTTTCGGCACTCCTCCCGGCAGCAGCCGGCGCCGAGGAAAAACTTGATGACATAGCGGCCGTAGTCAACAGGGATGTTATTCTTACCTCCGAGCTTGACAGCTTTGTCAATAAGATAAAAAGCCGCGCCCAGAAATCCGGTGAGGCCCTGCCTGACGAGATAACCGTGAGGCGCGAGGCCCTGAAGAACCTGATGTCAAAGAGCCTTATCCTCCAGCTCGGGAAGCGCTACGGCCTTGAGATAAACGACGTGCAGCTCGATCAGACCATTTCCGCAATGGCAAAGAGGGACGGCAAGACCGTTGACCAGTTCTACGCAGGAGCCTACCGTGACAAGGGCCTGAGCCCGCTTGAGACCCGAAACGAGATCAGGGAGCAGATGATGATTGAGGAGCTCCAGAGGAGCGAGCTCCGGAGGAGAATCAACATCAGCAACCAGGAGACCGACCAGCTCGCGAAGGCCCTGGAGCAGGAGGGGTACGGCTCGGCGCAGTACCAGCTTGCAGACATTTCCGTTACAGGCGACAGCAGCGCGTCGACCGCCGAGAGCATCGCAAGGCGCGCGAGATCCGGCGAGGACTTCGCGAAGCTTGCCCGCCAGTACTCCTCGAACCCGAGAGCCCCGCAGGGCGGCTACATCGGCTGGGTGCCCGAGAAGGCGCTGCCCGCCGCATCAGGCAGGATGCTTGAGGGAAGCAAGAAAGGAGACATAATCGGCCCTCTCCCGACCTCGGACGGATTCATCATCATCAAGATCCTTGACATCAAGAGCGGCGCTGCAGAGGCGCTTGAGCCAGAGAAGGAATACCGCGCAAGGCATATCCTCATCAAGCCGACCCCGATAAGGTCCGATGCCTCGGTGGAGGCGGATCTCAGGACTCTCAAGTCAAGGGCCGAGAGCGGCGAGGACTTCGGAGCGCTCGCAAAGAAGTTCTCGGAGGATCCTGGCTCTGCGCCCAACGGCGGCGAGATGCCTTTCGCGAAGCCCGGCATCTTTGATCCGGCATTTGCGGCTGCGCTCGTGAAACTCAGTCCCGGCGAGATAAGCGACCCGGTCAGAAGCTCCTTCGGCTGGCATATCATCAAGCTCGAGGAGGTGCGGAGTGATCCTGACACCATGGCTGTCTACCGCGACAAGGCCTATCAGATCCTCTACAGCCGCAAGTTCTCGGACGCGCTTGAAGACTGGCTCTCGGAGCTGCGCGGCTACGCCTATATAAAGATACTTGATCCGGTTCTCTCGAGAGCCGGCGTGAAGGAGGATCAGCTCAAATGATTCCGCGTCTTGCCATAACTACAGGAGAGCCTGCCGGAATAGGCCCTGAGATTGCCCTGGCGCTTGGAGATAAGGCCGCAGAGGCACAGTACGTGCTCATAGGCGACAGGAGGCTCATAGAGAGGAACCTCCGTGAGTCGGGCCGCCCGGACTGGAAGGTGGCTGAATACGATCCGGCAGTCAGAAATGCCCAGGAGCCCCATGTGCTTACAGTGCTTGACATTGAGGCTCCGGAGAAAGTCGAGCACGGCGTGCTGAACAAAAATAACGGGAAATACGTCACTGAAATCCTGAGGCGCGCCGGAGAGGGAGCGCTCAAGGGCGAGTTTGACGCGATAGTCACCTGCCCGGTGCAGAAAGGGATAATCTGCGACGCAGGGATCCCCTTTACCGGACACACCGAGTTCTTCCGCGATCTTGCGGGCGTCAGGGAAGTCGTGATGATGCTTGCGACGGACGGGCTCAGGGTTCCTCTGGTCACCACCCATGTTCCGATCCGCGAGCTCGCCGACACCATCACGAGCGATCTTATCAAGAGAGTCGTCAGGATCCTTAACTCCTCCCTTATCGAGTATTTCGACGCTCCTGTTCCCCGAATCTTCGTCTGCGGCCTCAACCCGCACGCTGGCGAGAACGGGCACCTCGGGCACGAGGAGATCGACACCATCATCCCCGCGCTCGAAGACCTCAGGAAGGAGGGGATTGACCTCGCCGGTCCCCTGCCCGCAGACACGGTCTTCCAGCCCAAGTACATGGAGCAGGCCGACTCGATTCTCGCAATGTACCATGATCAGGGGCTCCCTGTGCTCAAGTACCGCGGCTTCGGCCATGCGGTGAATATCACGCTCGGGCTCCCCTTCATCAGGACCTCGGTTGACCACGGGACTGCGCTTGATCTCGCCGGCACCTTCCGGGCCGATACCGGAAGCCTTTTCTATGCCGTAAAGACCGCGCTTGAGATGGTTCAGGCAAAGAAGAAATTTGAAAGCCGCTCATGAGAAAGGTATTTGCAAAAAAGTCCTTCGGACAGAACTTCCTCCGCGATGAGGGCGTTATAGCGCGAATTGTCTCGGAAATCAGCCCGAAGGAGGGTGAGAACCTCATTGAGATCGGACCCGGCCTCGGCGCGCTCACTGAGCCTGTGGCGGATCTCACTGATCATATAACTGTCATAGAGCTTGACCGCGAGCTTGCCGAGAAGCTCCGGCACCATCCCTTCATCAGGGAAAAGCTTGACGTGGTGGAGGAGGATGCCCTGAGGGCTGATTTCAGGAGATTCAGGACAGATGAGCGGAAGCTCAGGATCTACGGCAACCTCCCTTACAACATCTCGACCCAGTTGCTCTTCCACCTGATGGAGTTCGAGTCTGACATCTCGGACATGACCTTCATGCTGCAGAGGGAGGTGGTTGATCGTCTGACTGGCGCGGTCTCAACAGCGGATTACGGCAGGCTTTCAGTGATGGTCCAGTACCATTTCCATGCCGAGAAGCTCTTCGACGTGTCCCCAGACTCGTTCATACCCGCCCCCAAGGTCTGGTCAAGCATCGTGCGCCTCACTCCACTTAAGGAGAAGCCTTCGGTTGCCAAGGACGAGAAGTTCATGGGGATTATGGTTAGGGACGCCTTCAACCTGAGGCGCAAGACCATAAGGAACAGCCTCGGCGCGTTCGTGTCCGGCGGGGAGCTAGAGGAGCTCGGCTATGATCCGAGGCTCAGGGCTGAGAATCTCACGGTTGACGATTTCGTGAGGATCTCAAACTTTGCATATGACAAGAAGGCGGATGCTGCAAATCCGGAAGGCAGAAAATGGCTGTATACATAGTCGGCGACATCCACGGCTGCTTTGACGAGCTGAGAGTCCTTCTGAACCAGGCCGGATTCAGAAAGGATCGCGATCAGCTCATGACCACGGGCGACATTGTGGGACGCGGCCCCAAGTCCCTCGACACCATTAAGTTCATCAGGGATATAGGCGCGGTGAGCGTGCTCGGCAATCATGATCTGAACGCAATTGCCTGCGCGATGGGCCTCAGAAAGGCCAAACCGAGCGACAGGCTGGACGAGCTCCTTTCGGCGCCTGACCATGCAGTGCTCATCGACTGGCTCCGCAGACGTCCTGTCATGTACCGCCTGCCGGGAAAGGATGCCGTGCTGGTCCACGCGGGGGTGTCGCCCTCCTGGAGTGTCGCGGAGGCCGAGAGCCGCGCGAGGGAGCTTGAGGAAGTCTTGAGGTCCGATAAAATCGGCTGGCTCCTCTCAAACATGTACTATGACGAGCCGGATCTCTGGGATCCGTCAAGCACCGGCATAAAGAGGCTCCGCTATATTGTGAGCGCCTTTACCAGGATGAGGATGTGCTACGCCGACGAGAGGCTCGATTTCCTCAGCAAGTACACTCCGGAGGACTCGGCCGGAACAGGGCTTATTCCCTGGTACGATCTCTCACTGAAGCCCGCTGAGACCGTATATTTCGGCCACTGGGCCGCACTTCAGGGAAAATCTGACAAAAAATGGGCCGTCGCCCTCGACACCGGCTGCGTCTGGGGCGGGAAGCTTACCATTATGAACCTTGACACCTGCCAGAAATCTGCAGTCAAGGCTTTCAGCACCTATAAGCCCATAAGCAAAAAGCAGTAAAGACAGAAAAGCGGGACATCCCCTGCCCCGCTTCATTCGGTAAAATTTTCCGCGTCACTCAGCGATGCGCCGGTACTCGATTATTTCAAAGGGATAGTCATTCTTACTGTCAGCTATATGACTCGAAACTGAATTTACGCTCCATTTGCGCGATCCGCCCTCAAGCCTAGGGAAAAAGGTGTCCATTCCGGGTATCACCGTCTTCACCATGGTGAGGACCAGGCTGTCGCAGTAAGGAAGCGCCTGTCGGAAAATCGTGGCACCGCCTACGACAAATGCTTCGGTCAGGCCGTCCTTCACGCAGAGCCTGCAGGCATCCTCAAAGCCTGGTGCGGTATCGACACCGTATCTTGAGCCGTAGTCCGGATTTCCGGTAACAACGAGCGTCCTGCGGCCGGGGAGCTGTCTCCTCATCATCGAGTCGAAGGTTTTGCGTCCCATGATCATGGTATGGCCCATCGTTGCCGTCTTGAAATGCAGGAAATCAGCAGCCAGATGCCAGGGAAGCGCCCCGTTCCGGCCGATGCCATAATTCTGATCAAGGGCCGCTATGGCAACAAGACGAAGACTGCCGAACATGAATATACCTCAGCTGCAATATTTACTTCCGGGTATTTTACATACAGACCGGAAATTCTGCAGAATTAAAAAACTCTGAAAACGGAGAAAGATCAAACAACCGGCTTTTTCCGGTAAAAGAGAAGAGTGGGAACCGCAAGCCCTACCCCGATCGCAAAGATTACCGCAGCGGAGCCGAAGCTGTCGCGCACTGCCCTTTCGGCAAGCGCGTCGGTATAGCCCATATGCGCAAGCCTCACAATCGAGTCGAGCGCGGAGAAAAGCTGTCTCCCAGGGATCAGCGGGACTATGGACGCGACGGTGAATACCGGGCGCGGGATCCTGAGACAGCGGGCGACAATAACGAAAGCAAGGCCGATGGCTGTCGAGGCAAGGAGCGTCGAGAACAGGATTGGGATACCGTTCAGCATCGAGATGTCCCTGATTATCCTCCCGGTGCCTCCTGCAACGGCACAGTACCAGAGGAGCTTCCAGGGCACATTGAAGAGCATCGCGAAGCTTACGGCCGGAACCGTCGCGAGCAGAAAATCCGTGATGATGAACAGCGGTGTGATTTCCATCAGAGTATGCCTCCGAACAGGAACGAGGCAACGAAGATCCCGAGAACCGCTGAGAAAATCAGCATCAGCGCCTCGGTAAGCCTCACGACAGCCATAAGGTAGAATCCCTTGATGCCGTCGAGTACGGAGTTCATCAGGGGCACTCCTGGAATGAGGTAGAGCACTGCCGCAACGATGCTGGGGTCGCCGACCGGCGACATCGAGAGCACGAGTTCCATGATCTCGGCAGCGCTCACCGAGCAGAACGCAGAGGTCGCGAAGATCGGAAGTACATTGAACCGTCCCTTGATCATGAGGAACTTGATGGCGCTCCCGAATGAGGCTGCAACTGCGGCTGTGAGTGCCGGGAGATAGTGGGCGCCGGAGAGAAGCGCGAAGGTCCCGCAGGCAAAGCCTGTGAACGGTATGAGGAGCCACAGGGAGTATTTGCTGCGGTGGATCGCGGAAATCCGGTGGGAAAGCGCCCGGAAATCCTTGATCTTCCCGGTCTCGGCATGAATGCAGAGACGGCCGATGTTCGTCACGTAGCGGAAATTGGTGCCGAATCCGTTTATTTTGGCAAAAGAGACAGCGGATCCTGAGCGGACAACGGCATAGGACGGCTCAACCGAAATCTGTATATCGCTGAGGCCGAACGCCTTGGCGAGCCTTGCCGGCATCTGCTCGGCAAGCCTGGTCTCCGCGCCGTTCTCAATCAGCGAGGCGGAAACGTACGACAGTAGATCCGTTGCGTATTTGAGATCCTGCGCCGTAAGCTCCTGAGGCTGCTCAGCCCCGCTGTCACTGTTCATCATTCAGTATCGGTTCCGGATTCCCCTTCCGTGTCCTCCGGCTCATACTCCTCATCAAAATCATCATCCGCATCGGCTGACGCGACAGGCGCAGCCGGCCCGGGCTCATTATCCCATCTGAGATCCTCGGCGCTGACTTCGTCAGCTCCTGCCTCATCAGCACGCGGCATCTCGAGGAGAAGATCCTCGACGTACCTAACAAGCTCGTCAGTGCCGTCCTTATTGGAAGCCGAGATAATGAAGTACTTTCCATTATATCCCGTTTTCCGGACAGTCTCCTCGGCAATCTTCTCGGCGTCCTCGGTAAGATCCTTCTTGTTGAACACAAGTACCCGCGGCTTCGCGAAGAGCTTCGAGCTGTATTTCTCGAGCTCACCGAGTATGGTCCTTGCGTTGTCGGCAGGATCCGAGCCGTCAACCGGCAGGAGATCGACGATATGGATAAGCACCCTGCAGCGCTCGAGATGGCGGAGGAAGCTGTAGCCGAGTCCTGCGCCCTCAGATGCCCCCTCGATGAGTCCCGGTATATCCGCGATCACAAAGGAATGGCGGTCGCCGATCCTGACGACACCGAGACTCGGTACAAGAGTGGTGAACGGATAGTCCGCAACCTTGGGCCTTGCCGCGGAAACCGAGCGGATGAAAGTCGACTTGCCCGCATTGGGAAGGCCGAGGAGGCCCACATCAGCGAGGAGGAGCAGCTCGAGCGCGAGCAGTCGGCTCTCGCCCTTGGTGCCGTTCGAGTGCTGCATAGGCGTACGGTTAATGGAGCTCTTGTATCTGGTGTTCCCGAGTCCGTGGTAGCCGCCCTTCGCGACAAGGAGCTTCTCACCGTCCTTCGTGAGGTCGCCGATGAACTCGCCGGTATCGGCGTCATGGACCCTGGTTCCGACCGGAACGGTCACGAACTTGTCAGCTCCGCCGTGGCCGGTGCAGTTCGCGCCCCTGCCGTTCTCGCCTCTCTCCGCGGTGAAGAAGCGCTCGAACTGAAAGTCGACCAAGGTATTGAGAGCAGCGCTCGCGACAAGATATACGCTTCCGCCGTTGCCGCCGTCGCCGCCGTCAGGTCCGCCCTTGGGGATGTATTTCTCACGCCTGAAGCTTACACAGCCGTTGCCGCCGTCGCCGGCAGTAACCTGGATCTGGGCCTCGTCAACAAATTTCATATCCCGCCTCCGCTAAACACGAAAAAAGCCCGGACGAGCCGGGCTTGCGACAAACGAAAGAATCAATTACTGAGCTTCCGCAGGTGCTGCAACCACACTGATGTAAGTGCGGTTCTTGGCGCCGCGTACGGAGAACTGAACAGTTCCTGCTGCGGTTGCGAAAATAGTGTGATCTCTTCCGAGGCCTACATTCTCACCCGGGTGGAAATGAGTGCCGCGCTGACGCGCGATAATGTTTCCAGCCTTTACAGTCTCACCGCCGAAGCACTTAACTCCGAGGCGCTTGCTTTGGGAATCACGTCCGTTGCGTGATGAACCGCCAGCCTTCTTATGAGCCATTTTCTACTCCTTCCTCAAAACTTAAGCGTTAATGCCGGTAATCTTAACTTCAGTAAACCACTGACGATGGCCGGTGACCTTCTGGAAATGCTTGCGGCGGCGGAACTTGGTGATGGTAACCTTGTCTGCGCGACCCTGCTTGAGAATCTCAGCGGTAACCTTGCCGCCATCGACATAAGGAGCACCGAGCTTGACATTTGCGCCGTCTGCGACTGCGAGAACCTTGTCAAACTCAACGTGTCCGTCGGCTGACTCGATCTTCTCTACACGGATCACATCATCAACCGCAACACGCTGCTGCTTGCCGCCAGCTACGATAACTGCGTACATTTAGAAAACTCCATTCAGTCCTCTGTGGCCTTTCGGGCACACGAGGAGCACAAAATTAAAAAATATGGCAATATTTTACCAAAAGCCGGCAGATTTTCAAGCATTAAAGATCATTCGGCGATAAAAATACCTTGGTCCGCGTTCTGGGACGGTAAGCCGCCGCACTTCCGGTTCCCGGACTCACCGTGCGCTGATGTGTTTTGCTCCTGACTGGTGTATCATTGCATTATATGATTTTGGAGCCGGCCGTGAATTATCATTCTCTGACAGATCTTGTAAGCAGCGATCTCGTACGGGCCGAGGAAAGGCTTAAGGCCCTTGTAGAGTCCGAGGTTCAGCTCGTGACGGACATCGGCCGCTACGTGATCAGCAGCGGAGGGAAGAGAATCCGGCCTGCAATAATGCTGCTTGCCTCAAAGGCCATTACAGGCCGCCCTGCGTCAGAGGCAGTCATCGATGCCGCAGCTGCTGTTGAGTGCCTGCATACGGCAACGCTCATTCATGACGACGTGGTTGACGGCAGCAGTATGCGCCGCGGCAGGCATACTGCAAACTACGCCTACGGCATCGCACCGACCGTGCTCATCGGAGACTACCTGCTCGCAAGGGCCGTTGCTGCCATCTCTGCCCTTGGCAAGGGCGAGATTTTCATAAAGCTTGCTGATACCGTATCCATCATGGCCGAAGGCGAGATAAGGCAGCTTGATCAGAGCTTCGACACGGCAATAATGGAAGAGACCTATCGCGGCATAATCTACTCAAAGACCGCAAGGCTCTTCGAGACTGCAGCCTGGCTCGCTGCAGACCTTTCCTCCGATGACAGGAAATTCGCGGAATCATTCAGCAATTTCGGCCGCCATATCGGCAATGCCTTCCAGATTACCGATGACATCATAGATTACATCTCGACCGAGTCGGCAATGGGCAAGAACCCCGGTGACGACTTCATGGAGGGGAAAATCACCCTTCCAGCAATCTGCGCACTGAGGAAAGCAGACGCGGCCGATTCCAAAAGGCTCAGGGACATGTTCCATGAGGAATCGAGGACGGGGATGTTCAGTGAGGCCCTCGCTATCCTTCAGAAATACGGCGCCATAGAGGAGAGCTCCGCATCAGCAAGGAAGGAGGCGGATCTCGCAGCTGATGCTGTAAGGTCTCTCGAACTCGGTTCTGATGAGAAGAACGCCCTTCTCGATCTCTGCTCCATGGTCTGCGAGAGAATCAGATGAACGCTGACAGCTGCCCGCAAGTGCGGCGGAAAGAGCTTCATCTGATCTGCATTCTGACAGATAAGTTTGGTTAACCATAAATCTTAATTCCTGAAATGAATTTCGGCTTAGGCTACACTCTCCTTGCGGACTTCCTCCAGTCGGCTGCATACTATTATGTCTGCATTGCAGGATACGCAATTCTCTTAATCCTTCCTTTTATCTTCTTCATTCATGGAAAGCACGGAAGGCTCTTCGCCTGCTACATGAGCTGTGCGTTTATTGCGGTGAGGCTCCTCTCGCTCTGCCTTGCGCAGCAGAATCCTGATGAGGGACAGCATCTCATTATGGCCTATTCCCTCATAAACGGAGGCGTACCCTTCATGGATTTTGAGGGACAGGGAAACGGGCCGCTCAACGCACTTTACATTGCACTGCTTTCCTTCGGAAACATCTCTTTCCTGACAGCGCACCTCGCAGCGCTGGTTGCCGAGCTCGCCGGCTCAGTCATGATCTTCTTTGCAGTAAGGAGACTCTGCGGCATACGCCCTGCAATTGCCCTGTCTTCCATGGCCTTCCTTTATTTCTCGTTCTACTACTATGACATCACGGCCTATAACAACGAGACGCTGTTCTTCCTTCTCATTTCTCTCTGGCTCCTGCTCTTTGCCTGCCGCGGAAGAAGAACCGGAATGCTCTTTGCAGAATGCCTGGTGCTGGGTCTCCTTCCCTGGGTAAAGCTGCAGTTCGCCCCGTTCTCGCTCTGCTGCTTTATCCTGAGCATGTCCAGGAACCTTTTTCTGCCAGGCATTGGAACATCCGGACTTAACGGCGGTGCCGGGACTGCTTCTTCACATGCATCAGGGCAGTTCAGCCTTAAAAATACCTTTGCCGCTTGCGCCGGCGCTGCAGCACCCTCAGTTCTATTCCTTGCATATCTCGCGATCGAGGGGGCTCTTGGCTGGTTCTGGCTCTTCTATATCAGGGTCAATTACGAGCATGTCTCTGTTCCTCTGGCTGAATACCTGTCCAAACTTCCGGATTTCATTGTGATCTTCACCGACAAGGATCTCTTCATGGTCCCCGGGTGCACTATCATCGTTTTCGCGCTCTTCTCCCTGTTCTCACTCACGGGCAGCAGGGACGGAAAAGGACTCATCACGCGGAGAGGCTTTGCCGCAGCAGCAATTCTCGTGGTCTTTCTTCTGGGCTCATTCTTCGCGGCGACACGCACCATGAGCACCTATGATCACTACATCAATATCATGGTTCCTTCATTTGCCATTCTTACTGCGCTCGGACTCACCCTCTGGCGCGATGAGAAACTGAGGAGAAACTGCGCCTTTGCCATGCTTGCTGCTCTTACGGGAGTTTTCTGCCTAAAGATGGTGACAATCGACAAAGTGCAGCCCATACAGGCTCTGCAGCAGCATGAGATCATAGACGAGGACGTCTATCCGTTCAGTGATGTCATTCATTACCTGAACAGCCATGTAAGGCCAGGCGAGCCGGTTGCCGTCTGGGGCTGGGAAACAGGCTTCCCCATCTACGCGTCTCATCCTTCCGCTACTGCAACGCACTTCATTTATCCGCTCATTGACAGTAAGTTTGACAGAGAACTTCAGGATGAGCTCCGGAGAAAGTACACGGATGACATCATCAATAACAGGCCTGCAGCCATAGTTGATCTGGCATGCCCTGCCTCCTTCAGGTACATGGATGAGCGGTATTACCTAAGAAATTACGCTTTCATGAGGGAAATTGCCGAGAAATATTACGAGATTCCGCTCTCATTTCCTGTTTCCCTGAAGCCAGAATTCAGGATTATGCTGATGCCGTGGCGCCCCCTGGGCACTTTGAAAAATGATGACGGATATGTCCGGATTTACCTCAGGAAAGATCAATTCGAATCCGTCCCCAATAAGGAAGAGTGACGCACCGCAGGCCAATTCCTGCCCCGGCGCCTTCGCTTTGCCTCTGCTGACTGGCGCCTGACATACTCTCCTTGTACCTGGTCTCCTTCGTAACGCAGACGGCCAATCAGAAGGCAATGCATGCGTCTCAGGACGGATCTCTTTCTCTGGGATCAGGAATAATCGAGTAGGCGGATGTTT
>DEHC01000009.1 GCA_002351705.1 Gammaproteobacteria bacterium UBA2810
AAAACATCCGCCTACTCGATTGTCCGGAGGCATGACAGTGCATGGAAAGGGCGTTAATTCAGGGGATCGGGGAGCGCAGTGAAAACTGTCCTCTTTTAATGATTTTTCCTCTATAATGCTAAGTACAGGCACTGAATTTTTTTCCGGGGAGCGTGTGACATGCTGGTTATAACAAGGAGGATCGGCGAGAAGATCGTCATCGGCGGCGGCGTCACCGTCACATTCCTGGGATTCAAGGGCAACCAGGCGAGGATCGGCTTTGACGCCCCGCCCAATGTCTCGGTGCTCCGCGAGGAGGTGTTCAGCAAGGTCAAGGACTCCGAGGAGCCGGGGGACTTTGATCTTGTGCAGGGCGGCGGACTCTCCTCCCATGACTTTGATGACGAGGACGGAGAGAACGACTGACTTCCGCAGGCATTCACTCCGCCATGCCGGCATCCCGGGATTTCTGAAAGAGATTCCGGGATTTTTCTTTTTCAGGAACTGGGGCGCCTGGCAACAGGGTGAGACAGAAAGAAAGACAGACAGATTACGGACAAGGCCTGCAGCGCAAGGTGAGTATCCTGGGAACCAGGGAAAGAATCTGGGGAAGAACTGGATGGTGCATCCGGGAGGATTCGAACCTCTGACCAATCGGTTCGTAGCCGAGTACTCTATCCAGCTGAGCTACGGATGCACAAATGAAACGCGCCCGCAGGTCGTGTTGAACCGCGGGCGCCTGAAACTGCGGAAAACAAGCTTTTCAGATGGTGCATCCGGGAGGATTCGAACCTCTGACCAATCGGTTCGTAGCCGAGTACTCTATCCAGCTGAGCTACGGATGCATCAATGAAAATGGCGGTGAGAGAGGGATTTGAACCCTCGATACGACTTTTGGTCGTATACTCCCTTAGCAGGGGAGCGCCTTCGGCCTCTCGGCCATCTCACCACTTGTTCTCAACGGGGCACATCTTACACGGTGCGGCGGTTTTCGTCAAGCCTTTTTTGCTCATACGCCGCAAATCGCGCGGAGCCTTGCTCAATGCGACGGAATGTTTCATATAACCACCGCATTCACAGTGCTGACCGACCACCCCTGATGCTATTATCCCTCAGGAGGAAAGAGTTCCCGCGGCGGTCCGGATCCGCCGTTCCTTATGATAAAATTCAGGGCCTGAGGAGGGAGGTTGCAGGTGGCTATGCCGGACATGGATATCGCTAGGGGCTTGAAGGAAATCCCGCACTCGTATGAGGCCGAGCAGGCCGTCCTCGGCTCACTGCTCCTCGACAACGAGCTCTGGAGCGACCTCTCCGAAATCCTCCGCGAGGAGGACTTCTACACCGGACAGCACCGGCTCATCTTCCGCTCCATTGAGGCCCTCCTCTCGAAGGCCGAGGGCAAGGCCGACATCCTCACGCTCTCGCAGTACCTGAGCGACGCGGGGCTCCTCACCGACGCAGGAGGGCGGCCCTATCTCGCCGAGCTCCTCTCCAAGGCCCGCGGCTCGTCGAGGGCCATCGCCTATGCCGGCGTCATCAGGGACAAGTCCGTCGCGAGGCAGCTCATCAATGTCGGCGCCGAGATGTCGAAGCTTGCCTACGGGCAGGGCACCAGGGACATCCAGAGCATCGTCGGATCCGCCGAGGAGCTCTTCCTCAATGTCGTCGAGCGGGCCGACACGGGAAGCCGCGGGCCGGTCCTTGCGAAGGACGTCGTCAACGAGGTCCTCACCACGATGCAGCAGAGGGCGGAGGACTACGCGAACCACCGCCTGAGCGACGTCACCGGAATATCCACGGGCTTTGTGGATCTTGACCGCATGACCAAGGGATTCCACGGCGGCGAGCTCATCATCATCGCGGCGAGGCCGGCAATGGGAAAGTCAGCCTTCGGCATGAACATCGTGCAGAACATCGTCCTCAACGAGGAGTACAGGAAGAAGGACACCGCGGCGCTCGTCTTCTCCCTTGAAATGCCTGCCCGACAGATTGTCACGAGGCTTATCAGCTCCGTCTCGTATGTCAGCCAGGACAAGCTTGAGCGTGGTGCCTTCGAGAAAGATGACTACATGAAGGTCATCCACGCCGCGAAGCTCATCAACTCGGTGAACCTCTTCATCGATGACGGAAACGATCTGACCCCCTCCGAGCTCCGCGCGAGGGCGAGGAAGCTTGCCCGTGAGCACAAGCTCGGCATTATCCTCATCGACTACCTGCAGCTCATGAGGGGATCCGGCAAGTACCGTGACAACCGGGCGCTCGAGATAGGCGAAATATCCCGCTCCATGAAGATCCTCGCGAAGGAGATGAACATCCCGGTCGTCGCGCTCGCGCAGCTCAACCGAGGCGTCGAGGGAAGGACGGACAAGCGGCCGATGAACGCTGACCTCCGAGAGTCCGGAGCCATAGAGCAGGACGCGGACGTCATCATGTTCATCTACCGCGAGGAAGTCTACAAGAAGGATGATCCGAACCTCAAGGGCAAGACTGAAATCATCATCGGCAAGCAGAGAAACGGCCCTATCGGCACGGTCAACCTGATATTCAATCCGGAATGCGCCCGCTTCTCCTCGGTTGACACCAGGGACTACGGACCGGGGCCGGAGACCGGAAGGTAAAATTGCTCTCCGCCGGCTCTCCGTCCGGCCGGCGGATAACTCCTGGGCCGCGTGCGGCCGCCGGGCGGGAACAGGCCATGGGAGCTTTTGCTTTCACGTCCTCCACAGGAAAATAAGAAGGAAAGAAGATGCAGAAAGTCATCGCTTCGATAGACAGGGAAGCCCTCAGGTACAACTTCAGGGTGATCAAAAGCCATGTGCCCGGATCGAAGATTATCGCCGTGGTCAAGGCAAACGCCTACGGCCACGGCCTTCTTGAGGTGGCAAAGACCCTGTCCGACGCCGACGCGTATGCCGTCGCGAGGATCGAGGAGGCGCTCGAGCTCAGGAGCGGCGGCATCGTGAAGCCGATTATCCTCCTCGAGGGGCTCTTCAACCCCGAGGACGTGCAGGTTGTCTCGGCAAGCAGCCTCGAGACCGCGGTCGGCTCCTGGGAGCAGCTTGAGTGGATTGAGAAGGCGAATCTCCAGAGCCCCGTGAAGGTCTGGATGGCCCTAAATACCGGCATGCACCGCCTGGGCCTCAACGAGGACGAGGCTGATGAGTTCTACAGCCGCCTGATGAAGTCCTCCAATGTAGTGAAGCCCATCGGCCTCATCTCCCACCTGAGCTGCGCGGACGATCTCTCGAGCGACTACACGAAGAAGCAGATTGATGTCTTCAGAAGGTTCGCGTCAGCGCACGAGTGCCACACCGCGCTCGCGAACTCCGCCGGCATCCTCAGCTGGCCTGAGTCGCATACCGACTACGTGCGTCCCGGCATCATCCTCTACGGCGTCTCTCCCTATGACGGGAAGACCGGAGAGGATCTCGGGCTCAGGCCGGTCATGACATTGAAGAGCAACCTCATTGCCGTGAGGAAGGTCAGGAAGGGCGACAAGGTCGGCTACGGCGCCACCTGGACCGCTCCGCGCGACACCAGGCTCGGCATCGTCGCCATGGGCTACGGCGACGGCTATCCGAGGCAGGCCCCGAACGGCACCCCGGTGCTCATCAACGGCCGCATCGCGGGAACGGCGGGCCATGTCTGCATGGACATGATGGCAATTGATCTGGGGCCTGACTCTGCTGATAAGGTAGGCGACGAGGTCATCCTCTGGGGGAAGGGGCTTCCTGTGGAGAAGATCGCGGAGCTCGTCGACACGATTCCCTATGAGCTGGTGCTGAGGCTCACCGACCGGGTAGTGAAGGAGTACGTCTGATCCCTCCTGCCGCGGGACAGCTTTCCCGCGGCAGCCTTTCCGCCGGCGCCTCACAGCCTCACGTCAGGAATGTCCGGGCATAAAAAAACCGGAGGCTGCGCCTCCGGCTTTCTGATCATGCAGAGAGATCCGCCGTGACTTTACTGGCGGTTGTTCTCAGCCTGATGTGCATCATCATAGTTGGCTGCGTTCTTGATCTGATCCTCATCCTCGGTGCTCGGGTCCTTGCGGTCTGCTCCGGGGCCGTTTCCGGTGTAGGAGTCACCGACCATCGCAACCTCCTCATGGAAGTCTCCGGACTCGGGCTGGTAGCGGCACTTCTGTCCCTGGATACACTTCATGTAGAACCAGGGCTTTGCCTGCCATTTTGCCTTAGGGAACTGGATTATGAAGAAGTTGTCCTCGGCTCTGTAGACGCTGCCGCTCCACTTGGTGTCGCTGCAGAAAAACAGGCCGCCGATGATGACGATGATGAACAGTATGGCTTTCACTGCTTTCTCCCCCGCTCGTAAAGTTTTGTGCAGTCCGGCCCGCTGCCACGGCGGGTCACGTTGATATTTCCGGCCATTTTAGCATAATGAATAGGCAAGTCTGTCATTAATGCGCTGTTTTTTTGCTTTTCTGCATGGTTTTGTGGCATTCTGCGCCCGTGAACGACCATCAGGCGCCCGCCCTTTCTGCTAAAATCCCAGTCTCTTTCCAAGTGAGGTTCCGACGTGCCTGATTTTCCCTCTTTCCGCTTCTGTACTGCCCCGATGCTCGACTGGACTGACCGCCACTGCCGCCGCTTCTGGAGGATCATGACGAAGAAGTCCCTTCTGTACACCGAAATGGTGACAAGCGGTGCGATCATCTACGGGAAGAACGACTACCTCGCCTTTGACGGGGCAGAGCATCCGGTCGCCGTGCAGCTCGCCGGGTGCGATCCTAAGGATCTCGCTCTCTGCGCGAAAAGGGCGGAGGAGAAGGGCTACGACGAAATAAACCTCAACTGCGGCTGCCCCTCTGACCGGGTGCAGAACGGCGGGTTCGGGGCGGCGCTGATGCTGAGGCCCGATCTTGTCGCCGACATCTTGAAGGCCATGACCGATGCCGTCTCCGTCCCCGTTACGGTGAAGTGCCGCATCGGCATCGACAACGAGGACTCCCCGGACTTCCTCCGGAACTTCGTGAGGAAGGTGAGCGCCGCGGGCTGCGGCCGCTTCATCATCCATGCGCGGAAGGCCTGGCTTGAGGGCCTGAGCCCGAGCGAGAACCGCACCGTACCTCCGCTCATCTACGAGCGTGTCCATATGATAAAGCGGGAGTTCCCGGATCTTGAGATCGTGATTAACGGCGGGCTCACCGATCTCGGCGCCTGCCTTGGGGAGCTCCGTGAGCTTGACGGGGTGATGGTCGGCAGGGCGGCGTGGGAGAACCCGGCGATGCTCCTGGACGTTGATGAGAAAATCTTCGGTGCGGAGAGAAACGCGATGAGCCGGGCGGACGTTGTCCGGGAGTACCTCAGCTATATCGAGGATGAGCTCTCAAGAGGCGTGAAGCTCACGGCCCTCGTGAAGCCTATGCTCGGCATCTTCCACGCCTGCCCCGGCGGGAAGCTCTTCCGCAAGGCGGTAAGCGAGGAGGCCTGGAAGAAGGGCGCCGGCGCAGAGGTTGTGGAGAATGCTCTTCTTGAGCAGAAAAAAGCGGAGGAGGCGTTCCTTGAGTACAGGAGCAGCCTCCCCCGGAGTGAGTGACAGTCAGTCAGGATTTATTCCTTGCAGGAAGGAAGGTCCTTGGTCAGGTTCCTGATGAGCTTGCCTGCGGCCTTCTTCTTCCACTCGTCAAGGGCGAGAGGGCCGGTGGTGAATGCCTGTACGGCTCCGCTCCAGAGAACCGGGCCGGCGCCGGCAGCGCTGCGGATTACCATCTGGATGGTTCCCTTCTGCTTCTCGTTGACGCCCGGGGTAAGGCCGATCTCCTTGAAGAGGCCGTCATCAACCGCGTCGCCGGCGCCGGCGGTGCCGGTCGTCACGATGATGTCTGCCTTGTCCTTCGCGTCAACCTCAACGAAGCCGAGCTCGGTGAGCCTCTCCTTCACTGCGTTCATGATGTAGAGATTCCACCTGCCGCTGTTCTTCGCAGCCTTGCCTTCCTCCTGGAAGAACTTGAGGTTCGTCGCGCCCCACGAGTCAAGCGTGGTGGAGGTCGAGGTCATCTGCATTGCGGGCATGTTCTCATCGCTGATCTGCTGCGCCCCGGCCTCTGCGCCCGAGGAGGCCCCAGTGGGGTCGGACGCGCATCCGGTTGCGAGTGCGCAGGCAAATGCGAGCGCGATGAGCATATTTCTGGTTTTCATTTTCTATCCCTGTTACATTACACAGCCTTTCCGGGGGATTTCTCCTCCGGGGAGGGCGGCATGATGTCCGCCCCTGAGGCTATTTCTTTATTCTCACGTACTTGAGGCGCTTGGGCTTTACCGCGTCCTCACCGTACTTCTGTCTCTTCCAGTTCTCGTACTCGGTGAAGTTGCCCTCGAAGAAGGTAATCGAGCCGTTGTCCTGGTAGTCAAGAATATGCGTTGCGATTCGGTCGAGGAACCAGCGGTCATGGGAAATCACCATGACGCTGCCCGGGAACACGAGGAGCGCGTTCTCGAGGGCTCTCATGGTCTCGACATCGAGATCGTTGGTCGGCTCGTCGAGGAGCAGCAGGTTGCCGCCGACCTCGAGGACCTTCGCGAGCTGCAGCCTGCCGCGCTCGCCGCCCGAGAGCTGACCGACCCGCTTCTGCTGGTCGGTGCCCTTGAAGTTGAACCTTCCGAGGTAGGCGCGGCTCGGGATCTCGTAGTTCCCGATCCTGATGATGTCCTGCCCGCCGGAGACTTCCTGGAACACGGTGTTGTCGTTGTTGAGCTTGTCCCTGAACTGGCTGACGTCAGCGATGACAACCGTGCTGCCGATTGAGATCGTGCCGGAGTCAGGCTGCTCCTTTCCGGTAATCATGCGGAAAAGCGTCGACTTTCCCGCGCCGTTCGGACCGATGATGCCGACAATGGCACCCTTGGGGACGGTGAAGCTCAGGTTGTCGATTATCACCCTGTCGCCGTAGGTCTTCGTGAGGTTCTTCACCTCAAGGACCTGGTCGCCGAGACGCGGTCCGGGCGGAATGAAGAGCTCGTTGGTCTCGTTGCGCTTCTGGAACTCCATGCTCTGCAGCTCCTCGAAGCGCTCGATGCGGGCCTTGGACTTTGCGTGGCGGCCCTTGGGGTTCTGCCTGATCCACTCAAGCTCCTTGTCCATCGACTTCTTGATGGCGGTCTGCTGGGCGTTCTCGACTGCGAGGCGCTGCTCCTTCTGCTCGAGCCAGCTTGAGTAGTTGCCCTTCCAGGGGATGCCCTCGCCGCGGTCAAGCTCGAGGATCCAGCCTGCGGCGTTGTCGAGGAAGTAGCGGTCGTGGGTTACTGCCACAACTGTCCCCTCGTACTCGTGGAGGTAGCGCTCGAGCCAGGCGATTGACTCGGCATCGAGGTGGTTGGTAGGCTCATCGAGGAGCAGCATGTCAGGCTTCTCGAGGAGCAGGCGGCAGATGGCGACGCGCCTTCTCTCGCCTCCTGAGAGCGACTTGATCTGCTGATCCCATGGCGGCAGGCGGAGGGCCTCGGCTGCGATCTCGAGCTGCGTGCCGACATCGCTGCCTCCGGCGGCCTGGATGATGGCCTCAAGCCTTGCCTGCTCCTTGGCGAGCGCGTCGAAGTCCGCATCCGGCTCGGCGTACCTGTCGTAGATTTTATTAAGGGCGTCCTCAGCCTCATGGAGCTTGCTGAATGACTCGTCGACGGTCTCGCGGACGGTCTTCTCGGGGTCGAACACCGGCTCCTGCGGCAGATAGCCGATCTTGATGCCCTTCATCGGCTCGGCCTCGCCCTCGATGTCCTTGTCGACGCCTGCCATAATCTTGAGGAGGGTGGATTTTCCCGCGCCGTTGAGTCCCAGGACGCCGATCTTGGCTCCGGGATAGAACGACAGACTGATGTTGCGCAGGATGTGCCGGTTCGGGGGAATGACCTTCCCGACCCGGTTCATGGTGAAAATAAACTGTGCAGCCATTTTTATCTCAGTAGAATAACTCTGTGTGATTGTACTTGATAGAGTGTTTTTTTGCCACACGTACAGGAAACAGGAACAGCCCCGGAGCGCGCGGAGCCGCGCAGTCCGGGGCTGCTGAGCCTGACGGGTAGGACGCGCTGTCAGATTATGTTCTCGGCATGGAGCCATTCACGGATGGCAGGCTCCGAGTCCTTCACGTCGGCGCCGAGGATGGAAAGGCCGCTCCTTATTTCGGCGCCGGGGCAGAGCCTCTTCAGATCGTCTATGCTGCTCCCGAGACCGGAGCCCTCGTTCGTGCAGAACGGGAGGATTTTCTTGCCGCTCAGATCCGTATTCCTGAGGAAGGTCCAGACCGGCATCGGCATGGTGCCCCACCAGCAGGGATAGCCGAGGATGAGGGTGTCATAGTCATCATTGTCAGGGTACTCGCGGATCTGCGGCGCAGCCCTGTCCATGAGCTCCTTCTGCGCGGCCTCGGTGCACTCCTTGTATTTCTCCGGGTACTCGTTCATCGGGACAATCCTGAACACGGGCGCCCCGGTGAGGCGCGCGATGGTGCCGGCGGCGATCTCAGTGTTGCCGTGCTCGAGATTGACGATTTTGCCGCGCATGTAGTTCTCGCCGGCCCTTGAGAAATAAGCAATCAGAATTATTTTTTTCATAGCAATCCCCCTGAGCCCCCTCCAGTCTCCAAAGCGATCTCCTGGTCCGGCTTTCTAATGCGGCATCCTCTCTGCCGGACTTTATGGAGGATGCCTTTCCCGCACTTTCCGGAGAGGGCTTAAGGCCCCGTTTCCGGATACATCGTTAAAGTTTATTACAGTAAAAACGTTCAGTCTTTGACCAATGCCGGAAAACCTGCCGGATATCTCTGATTAATTGCGGATTTTTTGACGGAGCCGGTAAACTTTGGCATTTGAGGGTGTCAGGAGGGAAGGAATGCAGGGAACAAAAAAGCCCGCGCACGGGGCGCGGGCTTTGGCTCTGACTCAGTACTGGGTCAGATCAGCTGAACATCCTGATGGCGCATGCCACAAGGGCGATCAGGGAAATGATGAATGCCAGGCCGTAGCAGATGAGCTGGTGCGCGAAGTTCACATGGATGGTGAGATCGTGCATGCCGTGATAGACACGGTGCAGCGCATGCCATACGCATCCCGAGATGGTCAGGAAGCAGATGAACGAGCCGAAGCCGCTGTAGGTGAACCAGGCGAAGGCTGCGTCGATCGATGACTTTGCGGCATTGATCTGCTCGCCTTCAGGGATCTTGGTGATGAAGAATGACAGGGCGATAAGGACGGGCACGAAAATGGCCACGAGCATTCCGCCTGCGCCGAAGATGGACCAGAAGATAGGTTCATTTGAACGTTTCATGTTTCTGTATTCTCCCTTAGATGCTCAGCAGGCCGGTTGCCGCCAGTGCGATTGCCACGAGCGAGGTGATGAAAAGAGCGCCGTAGAGGGCGACCTTTACGAAAGAGCCGGGCATCGGCTCGCCCTTGACCATCAGCCTCTGGGCCTTCGGCATAAGGTTGAACCAGGTGTAGGTGTGGTAGAGCACGGCAAAGAGTCCGATCACGTTCACAATCTTGACCGGCCAGGAGGCCATGAAGTTGATCCACTTGATGAGGCAGGAGGTGTCATTGCCGGTTGCGGCGCAGATCATTCCTGCGAGCAGCTCAAGGGCGAAGAGCATCGCAAAGAGCACGCTGCTCTCGCGGATCATGTACATGGTGTAGAACTTCTTGCGGGTCCACCAGTTGGCCTCTACCGGGCGGTTGAAGGGCTTGCGCTTGGAAGGAGCCTCTTTTTTGGTAACTTCAAACATGATTAATCTGCCCCCGGAGTGATTTTGGAGATGATGTAGTCAGTCGTGCTGTGGATCTTGCTCAGCTGGATGGCTGATGCGGGATCTACGCCCTTCGGGCAGACCTGCGAGCAGTAGCCGACGAAGGTGCAGCTCCATACTCCGCTCTCCTGGTTGAGGAGCTCGAGGCGCTGCTTCATGCCTGCATCGCGGCTGTCGAGGTTGTAGCGGTAGGCAAGGGCGATGACTGCAGGTCCGATGAACTCCTTGTTGAGCTTGTACTGAGGGCATGCGGCATAGCACAGTCCGCAGTTGATGCAGCCGGAGAACTGGTGGTACTTCTCGAGCTGGGTCGGGGTCTGCAGGTACTCCTCGTCATCCTTCTTCTCTTCCTTCGGGATGATGTAGGGCTTGATGCGCTCGAGCTTCTCGATGAAGTCAGAGAGGTCTACGACGAGGTCGCGCTCAATCGGGAAGTTGGCGAGCGGCTCGATGCGCATGACCTCTCCGGCGTAGTCGCGGAGGAAGGTCTTGCAGGCAAGCCTCGGGGTTCCGTTGACCATCATTCCGCAGGATCCGCAGATCGCCATGCGGCAGGACCAGCGGAAGCTGAGGGAGCCGTCGAGGTTGTCCTTGATGTAGCACAGAGCCTCAAGGAGGGAAGTCTCGTGAGTGAACGGAACTTCAAATTTCTGAACCCAGGGCTTCTCGTCCTGCTCGGGACGGTAGCGGAGGATTTCCATGTTCATTTTGTCAGCCATTTTTACTTTCCTTCCTTGGCAGCTTCAGCCTCTGCGGCGGCCTTTGCGGCAGCCTCAGCCTTCTCGCCCTCGGCGCCGTATACGCGCTTGGCCGGCTTCAGTTTGGTGATCTTGACGGAACCATAGGTAATGGTAGGAGCATCATCCCCGTTGTAGGTGGCGAGACTGTGCGCCAGGAACTTCTTGTCGTCTCTCTCAGGGTAGTCGAGGCGCTGGTGGGAGCCGCGCGACTCGGTACGGTTGAGTGCGGAGTATGCCATTGCGTAGGCGTTGTCGAGGAGGAATCCGAGCTCCACAGCATTCAGCCACTCGGTGTTGAATACGTTGGAGTCATCGCTGACCTTGACCTTCTTGTAGCGGGCCTTGAGCTCGGCGAGCTTGGCGATGGTTGCCCTGATGGAGGCGTCATCGCGGTAAATGCCGACGCCGTCATCCATGGTCTGGCCCATCTCAGCCCTGATCCTGCCCATGTTCTCGTCATGGCCCTTGGCGCCGATGATCGAGCGGGAAGCAGCGTAGAGATCCTCAGCCTCCTTCTCGGTCTTGTTCTGATCCGCGAAGTCAACCTCACGGGAGAACTTGGCAGCCTCGTCTCCGGCAACATGGCCGAATACGACGGTCTCGACGAGGGAGTTGGATCCGAGGCGGTTCGCGCCGTGGATTCCGACAGAGGCGCACTCGCCTGCTGCGTAGAGTCCCTTGATGGTGCATGCGGTCTTGCCGTCGGTCTCGATTCCGCCCATGGTGTAGTGGACGGTCGGGCATACAGGGATAGGCGCATCGACCGGGTCAAGTCCTACGTATGCCTTGGCGAGCTCGCAGATGAACGGCAGACGCTCGTGGAGGTACTTCTCGCCGAGATGGCGGAGGTCGAGGTTGACGACATCGCCGAGCGGGGTCTTGATGGTGCGGCCCTTCTTCTTCTCCTGCCAGAATGCCTGGGAGACGCGGTCGCGGGGTCCGAGCTCCATGTACTTGCTCTTCGGATGTCCGAGCGGGGTCTCAGGGCCCAGGCCGTAGTCCTGCAGGTAGCGGTAGCCGTCCTTGTTGGTGAGCACTCCGCCCTCGCCGCGGCACGCCTCGGTCATGAGGACGCCGCATCCCGGAAGTCCGGTCGGGTGGTACTGCACGAACTCCATGTCACGGAGCTTTGCGCCGTGGCGGTAGGCAAGGGCCATGCCGTCGCCGGTTACGATTCCGCCGTTGGTGTTGAACTTGTAGCAGCGGCTTGATCCGCCGGTCGCGATGACGACGGACTTGGCGAGGACAAGGCGGGGGATTCCGTTCTGGATATCGAAGGTCAGGACGCCCTGTACCTGGTTGTCGTGAACGATGAGATCAAGCGCGAAGTGCTCGTCGAGGCGGTGGATGTGGCTGTACTTGATGGAGGTCTGGAAAAGGGTGTGGAGCATGTGGAAGCCGGTGCGGTCAGCGGCGAACCAGGTGCGGGGAACCTTCATTCCGCCGAACGGGCGGACATTGATTCTGCCGTCCGGCTGCCTGCTCCAGGGGCATCCCCAGTGCTCGAGCTGGTAGAGCTCGCGCGGAGCGCGGTCGACGAAGAAGTCAACGACGTCCTGCTCGCAGAGCCAGTCGCCGCCGGCGACAGTGTCAACGAAGTGCTTGTAGAGGCTGTCATCGTCACGGTATACGCCTGCGGCGCCGCCTTCTGCTGCAACAGTATGGCTGCGCATGGGGTATACCTTGGAAATCAGAGCCACGTCAAGATCGGGGGCAGATTCTGCCACGGCAATTGCCGCGCGCAGTCCGGCTCCGCCGGCACCGACAATGGCGACGTCCGCTTTTACTATATCCAATTTAATCCTCCTGGTACAGGGGCCTCGGCCTCTGCTGGGTTAACTTTCAAAGGGAATGTAACGCACTACCGTGCTGAGATGCTAAAAACTTGTGGCATTCTATCATATTGACGCGTTTTCCCAATGAAAAATCATCGGCAAGCGTCTCAGATTTGTATACCGGACCCGAAAAAATCATGAAAGGTGTTTTTCTGTCCGGTATTTTTGTCTGAACATGTGTAAGGTCTGCCTAACGAAGAGATGCGGCCCTCTGTCCGGCCCTGACTTTAGTGCCCGGCTCAAGCTGGCACTCGTCTGCCATGCCCCTCTCGAAGAGCGTGATTACGGTCGATCCGAGCTTGAAGCGGCCCATCTCGGCGCCCCTTGCGAGGGTTATGCTCCGCTCCCCCTCGTACTCCTCCTCGAAGGGGGTGCTGCCGTGCCCGCCGTTGACCTCGCCCTTCCAGACAGTCTCGATAGAGCCCACGATCATGGCGCCGACCAGCACGAGGCACATTTTCCCGCGCGGCGTGTCGAAGAAGGCGCAGGCCCTCTCGTTCCTCGCGAAAAGCCCTCTGATGTGCGCGGCCGTGTTGAGGTTGACGCTGAAGAGCTTCCCGGGGATGTAGGAGAGGGCGGTGAGCCTTCCCTCAAGCGGCATGTGGACCCGGTGGTAGTTCGCGGGCGAGAGGTAGACGGTGAAGTAGGTGCCTCCCTCGAACGGGCGGCAGAGCTCCGGGTTTCCGCCGAGGAGCGAGGCGAGGGAGAAGTCCTGGCCCTTGGCCTGGATGAGCGTTCCTGCCGTCACCGTCCCCGAGGCGCTCTTCGTGCCGTCAGAGGGGCTGAGCACCGCGCGCGGATCCGGATCGAGCGGGCGGGCGCCTGCCCTGAGCGGCCTCGTGAAGAACTCGTTGAAGGTCGCGTACTGCGCGGGATCCTGCTTCTCGCACTCGGACATGTCCACATGGTAGTGGGAGATGAACCTTTTGATGGCGAAGGTGGTGACGGGCCCCATCCTGCTCCCGGCGAAGAAGCCGGCTGTTTTCGTGAGCAGCTTCTGCGGGGCGGCGTACTGGATGTCTGCCTTGAGGGCGCTTAAGAATTCTGACATGTCAATCTCCATGTTTGCCCCGCGATTTTATCGCGTGAGAGCATTAAAAGGCAAAAACCGGAAAGAATGCTCCTTTTTGCGGAGCCTGAGGCCTCAGAGCATGCTGATGACCTTCTGCACCAGCTCCTCTGACGTGGCCCAGCTCGTCGCTATCCTGATGACGGTATTGTCTCCCTCCGCCTCCTCCCAGAAGCTGTACTCAAGTATTTCATCAAGCCGGGCTTTCTGCCCGGGGGTAACCGTGAGGAATATCTGGTTGGTGGGCGATTTGAAGGTGAGCTCATAGCCGTGCTCCGTGAATGCCCTACGGAGGGCGTCTGCGGCCTTTACGGCGGTTTCGCCGATACGGAAGTAGAGAGAGTCGGAGAAGAGGGTGTCGAACTGCAGCCCCAGGAGCCTTCCTTTCGCGAGAAGCGCACCGTGCTGCTTGATGATGGTGAAGAAATGCGGGATGAGCTGTGGATCCGGGATTACGACCGCCTCTCCGAGCAGCGCCCCGCATTTGGTTCCGCCTATACAGAACGCGTCGCAGAGGCGGGCGAGATCGGGAAGCGATACGTCATTCTCCGGTGAGGCAAGAGCGTAGGCGAGGCGCGCGCCGTCGCAGTACAGCCTGAGGCCGAAGGCATCGCAGGCGCTCCTTAACGCGGTGAGCTCGGAAAGGGAGTAGAGCGTTCCGTACTCCGTGGGCTCTGAGATATAGACCAGGCCGGGGCTCACCATGTGATCGCGGTTGCCGTCATCAAGGAAGGCTCCGCAGTATTCCCTGAGCTCACCGGCGTTGATTTTCCCCTCATGCTGCGGGAGCTGGAGAACCTTGTGGCCGCCGTGCTCGATGGCTCCCGCCTCGTGCACGCTGACATGGCCGCTTGAGGGGGGATGACGCCCTCATATGAGCGGAGGAGCGAGTCAATGACGACGGCGTTCGCCTGCGTTCCGCCGGTGAGGAAATGCACGGCCGCCTCCGGCGCGCCGCAGGCCTCCCTTATCTTCCTCCGCGCGCTTTCCGAGAACTCATCGGCGCCGTAGCCGGGTGTCTGGAGCAGGTTCGTCTCAAGGAGCCTCCTCATGATCCCGGGATGCGCTCCCTCCTGATAGTCTGACGCGAGCATGGCCTTTTCCATTTTCTCTTCTCCCTTCATTTCCCGTGAGCCTGATGTACGCCACGCGGCAGAGTGTAATGCGGAGGATTTGCCATTGCAAACGCGGCGCGCCGCTCATTTCTGCCGCGCTCCTTTGGAGCGGCGGCGCAGTGTCTGCTATACTGACTGGCCCGCCCGGGCTTTTGCGCCCGGCGGCCGGACACCTGACCTTGACAGAGGATTTCCCGAATGACTTCAGCAGCTTCACCTGATATAAGCGACACCAACCTCGTGTGGATGGATCTTGAGATGACCGGGCTCGACGTCGAGCGCGACCACATACTTGAGATTGCCGTCATCGTGACGGATCAGAAGCTCCGGATCCTCGCTGAGGGACCGGTCATCGCCGTCCACCAGAGCGAGGAGGTACTCGCAGGCATGGATGACTGGAACAGGGAGCACCATACAGCCTCAGGGCTTGTCGAGAGAGTGAGGAACAGCACCGTAGGCGAGAAGGAGGCTGAGCGCATCGTCCTCGGTACGATAAAGCGCTTCATCCCTGAGAAGAAGACCCCGCTCTGCGGCAGTTCGATCTGGCAGGACCGACGCTTCCTCTGCCGCTACATGCCGGAGCTCGAGGCCTGGTTCTTCCACCGGAACATCGACGTGAGCTCGATAAAGGAGCTCGCGAGGATCTGGCGGCCTGAGCTCCTCACGAAGGTCGTCAAGCGCGGGCGCCATGAGGCCCTCTCTGACATCCAGGACACCATCGCCGAGCTCCGCCTCTACGCGGGCGAGTTCTTCCGCCTGCCGAAGAAGTTCATCGGAGACTGAGGCTCATCAGCCTCTCTTTCTGACATGGCGCACGCATGCGCCATGTCCGCCCTCAGCCGTCAGGTACGCCTCTTCTCGTGAAGGCCGTATCCGACAGTACCGGCTTTGCCTTCGGCCATGTCAAGGTTGCGACTGACATCACATTTGTCGCCGTCGCAGTCGTCCTCTCGCTCATACTGTTTCACGGCACCATCGTCGGGACCAGGGAGGGCACAATAATCACGGCGGTCTGCACCGGCTTTGCCGTAAAGCTCTGGGCAAGACTCATCGAAAGGCCGGTTGAGGCGGTGTTCGCCCTGAGGCCAGTAAGGCGATAAAGGCCTGAGTTTCCGGGGCTTTTCAGGCTCCGGAACCTTTTTTACAAAAAAATATTAAAAAGCGCTTGCAAGCTTTTCAATTCAGCGTATAATGAACCTCGTTTTCACGGCGAACCAACGCCGCTGACAAGACGAAAACGCGGGAATAGCTCAGTTGGTAGAGCACGACCTTGCCAAGGTCGGGGTCGCGGGTCCGAGTCCCGTTTCCCGCTCCAGAGTTCCTCTGGAGCTTCTTTCAAATCTCCCTCTTCTGAACTTCCAGATAAATTCCTTTTTAACCGTATCTTTCTGTTTTTATCTCTTTTTGATTTCTCTAATTTTTCCTGCGTCTGTTTCTGATTTTGTGAGATCAAATCATGCCGCAGGCGCTCAGCCGTATTAATATTTACTGGTTTTCCGCCGCCTTTGACGCGGCGCACAGAGTTATGGATTTAGCCCCGGGGCAATGCCAGATTAACAGGAAACTTACTGAGAAAGAGCTGCTGTCGTCACTTGACGAGGCTATCGAGAAAGGCTGGATATTCGCCTGCTTCCAGCCCAAGGTCAACCATTCAACTAAGAGGATCATCGGCGCCGAGGCGCTCATGAGGTGGCGCGATCCCGAGGCAGGGATGCAGTACCCCAGCGACTTCATCCCGGTCCTCGAGAATGCCGGCATGCTCTGGAAGGCCGATCTCGCGATATTCGAGCGGGTCTGCTCTTTCCAGGAGAGGGCCCTTGCCTCTGACATCCATCCTGTCCCGGTCTCCTTCAACATCTCCCGCTTCGACATACTCCATGACGATTACACTCTGTCTCTCGAGGAGATCAGGAAGAGGCTCGGCGTCCCGGTAAGGCTCCTCCACGCGGAGATTACCGAGTCCTCCGTCATCGGAGGCCCCGAGAGGGTTGCGGCCTTCGTGAGCGGCCTGCAGGAGATCGGCTACAAGGTCGAGATGGATGACTTCGGCAGCGGCTACTCCTCGCTCAATGTGCTGAAGGATCTCCCCTTTGACTTCATCAAGCTCGACATGCGCTTCTTCAGCGGCGGCATGACCGGGCGGGGCGGCGCCATCATCAATGCCGTCGTGCAGATGGCAAGGTGGCTCCACACCCCGGTAATCGCCGAGGGCGTAGAGACAGAGCCGCAGGCTGACTTCATGGAGAGCATCGGCTGCTCCTATATCCAGGGCTATCTCTACTCTAAGCCTGTCCCGGAGGAGGAGTTCCGCGGGAAGCTCGAGACCTCCGCCTCCGAGCCCGTGGCTCCCGCGATTGAGCTCCCTGAGGAGATGGACGCGGGAAAGTTCTGGGATCCCTCGTCGATGGAGACTCTCATCTTCAACAGCTATGTGGGCGGGGCGGCGATAATCTCACTCCGCCAGGGCAGAATAGAGATCCTCAGGGTTAACCGCAAGTATTCAAAGGAAATCGGCCTCGTGATGTCAGATCAGGAGATCCTGAGGCTTGACGCCCTGGGGACGCTCGACACCGACAACCGGAGAGTGTACCTGGACGCGCTCAGGAGGGCCTCCGAAACAGGAGAGGAGCAGAGCTGCGAGACCTGGAGGACGATCTGCTCGAAGTGCTGCGGGTCAGACCGCATCTGCGTGAGGAGCTTCATCAGGGAGCTCGGGCGGGCAGGCGATCAGACCTTCTATTATGTGATGGTGCAGAACATCACCGCGGAGAAGAAGAGCTACGATGAGCTCCTAAGGAGCGAGAAGCGCTATCACTATGCTGCCGAGCATGACAGCTCCTTTGCCTGGGAGTATGACAGCAGGACGCATGAGATGAGGCCCTGCTCGAGGTGCATCAGGGAGCTGGGGCTCCCCGCTGTCATCCGTGACTACCCGGAGCCTGTGATAAAGAGCCGCCTCTTCCAGCCCGACTTCGCTGATGAGTACCGCGAGTGGCACAGAAAGCTTGCGGAGGGCGTCCCCTACCTTGAGGACGTCATGCTACTCACCGACAACCGGATCCCCTTCAGGGTTGCCTACACCAATGAGTTCGACGAGGCCGGGAGGCCTCTCCGCGCCTACGGCTCGGCAACACCCGTGAGCACCGGGGAAAAGAAGGACTGAAGGCCCGGGCCTGTTACCGGTAGAGCCCGTTCTTCCTGATGTACTGGAGCACCTCTGGTGAGATGAGAGATGGCTCCTCCCCGCGCGCGAGCGCCTGCCTGATTGCCGTGGATGACACGGGAAGGCACTCCCTCTCCGATATGAAATATTTTCCAGCAGGTGCTCTCAGCAGCTCCCCTGCCTGTCCCGCCCTTTCTGCATGCTGTCCGAGGAATGACTTCTCCGGAGGCGGCACCTCCGTCCCCGGCCTCCTTATCACGAAAAAGCTCGCAAGCTCCGGGAGCTCCTCCGCCTCATGCCAGGATCCGATGGTCCTGAAGGAGTCCATGCCGATGATGAAGATGACCGGATCATGTGGCCGTTCAGCCCTTATCTCCCGGAGCGTCTCCGAGGTGTAGGAGGGGGAGCTCCGCCTGAGCTCCCTCGTGTCGATGGAAAAGCCCGTGCCCTTAAGGGCGATCTCCAGCATGCGGAGGCGGTCACTGCTTGTAACCGACGGCGCCTCCTTATGGGGCGGAATGGAGTTGATGAGGAACGTCGCGCTGACGCCGAGGCTCTCCGAGGCGATTTCAGCCATCCGGAGGTGCCCCAGGTGCACCGGGGAGAACGTCCCGCCGAGCAGAAGCAGCGCTCTCACCTTCTAGTGTCCCTGAGGCGCCCCATGCAGTCCATGATCCTGCTCCAGGCCTCCTCCTCGGAGAAGCTGCAGGAGGCGCGGTCAGCGGCGGCTATGTCGGAGATCATGTCACTGACTGCAGAGGTGTGGAGCCTCCTCGCGCAGTTCTGGTACTGGGCCTTTTTCGAGGGCCAGACCTTCATGCCGCTGAAGGCGCGCTCGGTGTCGGCGCGGCGGTAGCTGAGGCGCTGCAGCGCGTCAACGCAGAGGAGGTCGCGCCCAATCACCCTTATTACGCCCATGGACTCCTCTCCCGCCTCGCGGAGCGCGGAGACGATTTTCACCGCCTTCGCCATGTTCGCGGAAAGCATGGCATCGGAGAGCGCGAACACGTCATACCTGCTGTCCGGGGATACGGAGTTCCGGACGGTCTCGAGGCTCAGAGGCCCGGGGAGCTTCTCGAGGGCGAGCTTCCTCAGCTCCTGCAGCCCCGCGCCGAGGTTGCCCTCGAACGAGGAGGCCATGAAGGCGAGCGCGTCAGGAGAGAGCTCTACGCCGATGCGCTTCGCCTCATTCCCGAACCACTGGGGGAGCTGCTGCCTGAAGGGGGCCATGGCCGAGGCGGTCACTGCACCGGCGGAGAGGAGGCTCTTGTACCACTTGGCTGTCTGGTTGGCCTTGGTGATTTTCTTGCAGATGATGATGAAGGCGGTGTCGGCGCCGCCTGCCTTCACCGCGGGGAGCGCCTTCTCCGCCGCAGAGACCGGCTGATCCTCCGCCGACACCAGGAATATCCTCCTTGAGGAGAACATGTCGAAGCTTCCGGCGGCAGTCGCGAGCTGCTCCCAGGAGAACGTCCCAGCGCTGAAGCGGGTGAGGTCCTCATAGCCCTTCTTCCTGAACTCCTCTGCGGCGGCGTCGCTCATGAGCCCGGTGATGCAGGGCTCGTCGCTGAAGATCACCGCGAGCGTGCCCTCTCCGCGGCGGACGGCCGCTGCGAGATCCGCTGCGGAGTAGAGGAGATCTGCCATCAGCGGAGCCTCATGAAGTTGATGAAGATCTCATCAACGGTCTGCTTCTTCATCTCGTTTATGAGGAGCCTCTGCTCGTTCGCGCCGGCGAGCGCCTCGACGCCCTTGTTGAGGATGGTGCGGTTGAAGTTCGACTTCTTCGCGATGACCCTGCCGTCCGGGAGGACAAAGGAGTAGCTCGTGGCGCTCAGCATGTTGTACTGCAGCTCCTGGGATCTGCTGTCAACCGCGCTGAGGCTGCGCTTCACGCGGGAGCCGCTCAGGATGATGGTCACGGCGTCCGGGGTCTTCTCCTGCAGGAGCTCCACCCCGGCGGCGCGCAGGCGGATGTAGAGCTCCTGGTAGAGGAGATCCGACTTGCTGCCGTAGAGGAGGACCTTCTTGTACCTGGCCTCGCCGTTGTTCTCACTGTAGCCCGCGAGGCTGTACCCGCAGCCTGTGAGCGCGGGCACAGCGAGGAGGATGATGGAAAAAAGCCGGAGGAGTCTTCTTTTCATGCGGCCGGTCTCATGCAACAACCAGGTTGAGGAGCTTGCCCTTGATGAAGATGGCCTTGCGGACAGTCTTCCCCTCAAGGAACTTCGCGGTGTTCGGCGACTTCTCGGCTGCGGCCCTGACCTCGGCCTCACCTGCGTCAGCGGGCATGGTGAGGCGGTCGCGGACCTTTCCGTTGACCTGCACTACGACGAGCTTGGTGTCGGAGACCATGGCGCTCTCGTCGGCCTTCGGCCAGGACGCGTCGTCGATGGCTCCCTCATGACCGAGCCTGTTCCAGAGTACGAAGCAGATGTGCGGGGTTACCGGGTAGAGCATCAGGACGATGGCGTTGAGCGCCTCGACCAGGACGGCCCTGCTGCCCTCATCGGTTCCGGTGATCTTCGCGAGGGTGTTCATGAGCTCCATGATCGCGGCTATCGCGGTGTTGAAAGTCTGGCGCCTCCCGATGTCGTCGGTCACCTTGGCGATGGTCTTGTGGACATCGCGGCGGACGGCCTTCTCGCTCTCGGTGAGCTTCGAGGGATCAACCTTCAGATCCCTGTACTGGACGTTGTCCATCACCATGTTCCAGAGGCGCTTCAGGAAGCGCTGCGCTCCGTCGACGCCGGATGCGGACCACTCGAGGGTGAGCTCTGCGGGGGAGGCGAACATCATGAAGAGGCGGACGGTGTCGGCGCCGTAGCGGTCAACCATGGTCTGCGGATCGATTCCGTTGTTCTTGGACTTCGACATCTTGGTCATGCCGGCGTGCACGAGCTCGTGTCCCTGCCAGGTGGCCTTGGTGATGTTGCCGGCGGTGTCCCTCGTGACCTCGACGTCGAGAGGGCTTATCCAGACGCGGGCGCCCGAGTCGTCAGTGTAGTAGAAGGCGTCAGCGAGCACCATGCCCTGGCAGAGCAGGTTGGTGAACGGCTCGTCGCACTTGACGAGGCCGGCGTCGCGGAGCAGCTTGTGGTAGAAGCGGGCATAGAGGAGGTGCAGGCAGGCATGCTCGATTCCTCCGATGTACTGATCAACAGGGAGCCAGTAGCTGGTCTCCTCCGGATCAAGCATGCCGTCCTTGTAGTCAGGGCAGCAGTAGCGGGCGTAGTACCAGCTTGACTCCATGAAGGTGTCGAAGGTGTCGGTCTCGCGGAGCGCAGGCTGGCCGTTGTAGGTGGTCTTCGCCCAGTTTTTGTCAGCCTTGATGGGGCTCTTGATGCCGTCCATGGTGACATCCTCGGGGAGGATCACCGGGATCTGATCCTCGGGAGCCGGGACTACCGTGCCGTCCTCAAGGGTGAGCATCGGGATCGGGGCGCCCCAGTATCTCTGGCGGGAGACGCTCCAGTCGCGGAGGCGGAAGTTCTCGGTGCGGTGGCCGCGGCCGATGCTCTCGAGCTTCTTTATGATTGCGTCGGTCGCGTGGTCGAAGTCGAGCCCGTCAAACTCGCCGGAGTTGAAGGTGACGCCGTGCTCGACCGATGCCTCCTTCGAGACGTCGGGCTCGCTGCCGTCAGCCTTTTTGATTACCGGGATTACGGGGAGGCCGTACTTCCTCGCGAAGTCCCAGTCCCTCTGGTCATGCGCGGGTACGCTCATGACGGCGCCGGTGCCGTAGTCCATGAGGACGAAGTTCGCTACCCAGATCGGGACCTTCTTCCCGTTCAGGGGATGGATGGCATAGAGGCCGGTCGCCATGCCCTTCTTCTCGATGGTCGCGATGTCCGCCTCGGCGACCTTGAGCTGCCTGATCTCGTCAATGAACTTCGCGAGCTCCGGATTGCCGGCTGCTGCCTTCTTCGCGAGCGGGTGCTCGGCTGCGACCGCGACATAGGTTACGCCCATCAGGGTGTCGGGGCGGGTGGTGAAGATCTCAAGCGTGTCATCGCTTCCGTCAACGCCGAAGGTTACCGAGGCGCCGTAGGACCTCCCGATCCAGTTGCGCTGCATGGTCTTGACCCTCTCCGGCCAGCCGGGGAGCTTGTCGAGGAAGTCGGTGAGCTCGTCGCCGTAGCTCGTGATCTTGAGGAACCACTGGGGGATTTCCTTCCTTACTACCGGGGTGTCGCACCTCCAGCAGCGGCCGTCCTGGACCTGCTCGTTCGCGAGCACGGTCTCGTCGTGCGGGCACCAGTTGACGGAGCTCATCTTCTTGTAGACGAGGCCCTTTTTGTAGAGCTCGGTGAAGAACTTCTGCTCCCACTTGTAGTAGTCAGGAGTGCAGGTCTTGATCTCGCGCGACCAGTCGAAGCCGAATCCGAGGCGCCTGAGCTGCCCCTCCATGTACTCGATGTTGGAGTAGGTCCACTTCGCGGGCTGGGTCTTGTTCTTGACCGCCGCGTTCTCCGCGGGGAGGCCGAACGAGTCGAAGCCGATGGGCTGCAGCACGTTCTTGCCGTTCATGCGCTGGTAGCGGGAGATCACGTCGCCGATGGTGTAGTTTCTGACGTGCCCCATGTGGAGGCGTCCGGAAGGATAGGGGAACATCGACAGGCAGTAGAACTTCTCCCTGCTCTTATCCATTCTGGCCTTGAAGGTCTGGTGCTCGTCCCAGTATTTCTGAACTGCCGGTTCGATTTCGTGTGGATTGTACTGTTCCTGGTTTGCCATAGTCATTTCGGATGTCTCTCAAAAGCCCTGAGGGCTCAAATGTTAAAACACTGCAATTATACGCCATGAAGAGTGTTTTGACGCATGCGGCGGGACATTCTGCCTGATCCCGTTGTATGGTAGAATGAGCGGCATCGCTGCCGCATGGCAGACGGTGTGATGAGCAGGAGACTAGGTTCATGAAGAAGTGGGGAGTTTTCGCGGCGCTTGCCGCCTGCGCCGCGTATCTGGCGGCGCCCTCGGCGGACGCGGTCGAGTATGTGCTTCCGCGCGACGGCGGAAGGGTCGTCGGGGAGAATCTCACCTATGAGGTGCCGGGCGGCAACATCTCGCTCGAGGACATCTCGTCAAGGTACCAGCTCGGCCTGAGCAACATGCTCGAGGCAAACCCCGGGGTTGACGCGCTGTCGCCGAAGAAGGGCACCACGCTCATCATCCCGCACCAGCTCATCCTTCCTGACACTGTACATGAGGGCATCATCGTCAACACCGCCGAGATGCGCCTTTACTACTATCCGAAGGACAGCGGCACCGTCGTGGTGCTCCCCATCGGCATCGGGCAGCTCGGCAGGGACACACCGAAGGACTGGGTGACCAAGGTCGAGAGGAAGAAGGACGGCCCGACCTGGACGCCGACGGCCGCCATGAGGGCCGAGTACAAGGCAAGGGGCGAGGAGCTCCCGGCTGTGGTCCCTGCCGGCAAGGACAACCCGATGGGCCTTTACGCGCTCTATGTCGGAAGGCTCTATGCGATCCACGGAACCAATGCGAACTTCGGCATCGGGCTCCGCGTGAGCCACGGCTGCGTGCGCCTGCGCGACGCGGACATCGCCTGGCTCTTCCACAACGTTCCGGTCGGGACCAGGGTGCAGTTCATCAACCAGCCTGTGAAGTACTCGCGCGAGCCTGACGGCTCGATGTTCCTCGAGGTGCACCAGCCGCTCTCCGAGAACGAGGCCGAGTTCAGCTCCGAGCACCAGGTCCCGCTGTCGCTCTCAGGCGACGCGGTCAGCTTCATCACCGATCCCGAGGTTGACGAGAGCAGGCTCCGCCAGGCCCTTGAGGACCGTACGGGCTATCCTGTACAGATCAACGGCTTCTCATTCTGACATTCAGGGGCGCCCGTGACGGGCGCCTTCCCCCGGGCTTTCCCGGATCTTAGAGACGGAGGTAACAGTGACAATAAGGCTTCTGCCTCCGGTTCTTGCCAATCAGATTGCGGCCGGCGAGGTCGTGGAGCGTCCCGCGTCAGTCGTCAAGGAGCTTGTCGAGAACTCTCTTGACGCCGGCGCCACCAGAATCGATGTAGACATCGTCCAGGGCGGGGCAAAGCTCATCCGCGTCCGGGACAACGGCTCCGGCATCCCCCGTGACGAGCTCCCGCTCGCGCTTGTGCGCCACGCCACCTCGAAAATCAGCACGGCCGACGATCTCGCCGCCATCACCACCATGGGCTTCCGCGGCGAGGCGCTAGCCTCGGCGGCGTCTGTCTCGAGGCTCACCCTCACCTCCCGCACGGAGGATGAGAAGGAGGCCTGGCAGGTATTTGCCGAGGGAAGCGCAGAGGAGGCGTCCATAAAGCCTGCCTCGCACCCGGTGGGCACGACGGTCGAGGTGAAGGATCTCTTCTTCAACGTCCCGGCGAGGCGCCGCTTCCTCAAGAGCGAGAAGACCGAGTTCTCCCGCATCCTGCAGACCGTCTCCCATCTCGCGCTCTCGAGGTTTGACTTCGAGATTTCCCTGAGGCGCGACGGGCGCCTCGTGAAGACCGTGAGGATCCCCGCGGATCCTGACGAGGACATCATCCGGGTCGGATCGGTCGTCGGCGGATCATTTGCCGAGGAGGCCGTCAGGGTCTCGGAGGAGAGCGCCGGAACAGAGCTCAAGGGCTGGATCATGATGCCCGATCCGGAGGGAGGCTCAGCGCCTGACGAGTATTTCTTCGTGAACGGCAGGGCGGTGCGCGACCGTCTCCTGATGCATGCCGTAAGGCAGGCGGCGACCGAGATCACTGGGAAGAACGCCGTTCCCTCCTATGTGCTCTACCTTAAGATTGATCCGCATGACGTTGACGTCAACGTCCACCCGACAAAGCATGAGGTGAGGTTCGCCGAGGCTAGGTCCGTGCATGATCTCGTGGTGCTCGGCGTGAGGAACGCCTTCGCCGGGGTCTACGGGCAGGGCAGCGTCTTTCCCGAGACTGACGAGGGAGGCTACGCTCCGCCGGAGATAAAGTTCAGGGAACGGCGGGAGGGAGAGGACCTATTCTCCGGAAACCGTGAAACCGCGGCGCCTGGAACCGCGCCCGGGAGCGGCGGGGCCGCTCCTGCGGGAGCCCCCCTGGGGAGCGCTTCTGGCAGCATCCCATCAGGCGGCAGCGGGAAAGGTGAGGACTCCTGGTTCACGCTCCGGGTACGCGCCGGCGGTGCGGGCAGCGGTGCCGGAACCTGCTCCCGCGGCGGGAGTCAGGAATCAGCCGGCGGCTTCCGGAGCAGGTCGCAGCAGTTCAGGAGCGGCGGTGAGCGGCAGCTCTCGAGAAGCGACATGGAGCGCTCCGCGAGGGCATATGAGGAGCTTTACCGGGCAAGGCTCCCCGGAGAGGAAGAGGATGGCGCCGGTGACGGGTCCGGCGCCGGTACATCCGCCGCGGCGTCCCCCGCGGCAGGCGCTGACACGGAATACCGCCTCCTCAGGATAGTTGACGGGCATACCGGAGTGTTCGCCGGAAAATCAGATCTTTATCTTCTGAATCTCCCCGGGGCGTTCATCAGGGTGACGGAGGATGCGCTCCTTGAGGGCACGCCCCTCCGGGCACTCTCGTCTGCTCCTCTTATCATGCCGGTGTCAGTCAGGACATCGGAGAAGAATGCCGCGTGGATAAGCGGACATGATGAGTTCCTGAAGAGCCTCGGCTTCTCCCTCCGGGTGAGAGGGAATTCCGTGCAGTTCAACGCGGTTCCGCTTGCGCTCCGGACCACCGTTGTCGCCGACACCAGCCTCCGCCTCATCACGGACGCCGCGGACCGGGGCCTCGCCGGAGCGCCCGACAGGCCGTTTGCGGAGCTGTTTGCAAAGACAGCCGCGGAGGGGAGGAAGTTCACGCCCGCAGAGGCGCTTGATCTGGCCGCGCGCGCGGCTGGCCTGATGGAGCGGCTCCCCGCGGATTTCCTCGATGAGGCGGTCAGGAAGCATACCGGAGGTGACGCATGAAGCCTGTGATAGCCGTAATCGGACCGACCGCTGCCGGAAAGACCAGGATTGCGGTCGAGGTCGCGGAGAAGGTCGGGGGCGAGGTGATAAGCGTCGACTCAGCGCTGATCTACCGCGGGATGGACATCGGCACGGCGAAGCCGGATGATGAGGAGATGAGGGGCATACCCCATCACCTCATCGACATCAGGGATCCCTGGGAGACCTACTCGGCGGCGGAGTTCTTCCGCGATGCGGAGGAGGCCGCGGCCGGCATCCTCGCGCGCGGCCATGTGCCGGTACTTGCGGGAGGGACCATGATGTACATGCGTTCCCTCGCCGAGGGGCTCTCTCCCCTTCCTGAGTCGAATCCCGGCGTCAGGGCAGGCCTTACCTCCTTCATCGAGGAGCACGGCCTGAAGGCCCTCCATGACAAGCTCGCCGAGGTCGATCCGCAGTCCGCGGCCAGAATCAACGAGAACGATCCGCAGCGCACCATCCGCGCGCTCGAGGTCTGGGAAATCAGCGGGAGGACCATGACCGAGCTCCTCCGGAAGCCCGGCAGGACATTCCGCTATCCCCTGCTCACTTTCATGACCCTCCCGGACAGAGGCTATCTCCGGGAGAAAATCAGGCTGCGCTTCGTCGAGATGCTGAAGAACGGCTTCGAGGACGAGGTGAGGGGGCTCATGGCGACAGGAAAGCTCCGTCCTGAGATGCCGAGCATGCGCTCGGTCGGCTACCGGCAGATGTGGCAGTACCTCTCAGGGGAGCTCACGCGCGAGGAGATGATCTTCCGGGCCGTCACGGCCACCTGCCAGCTCGCGAAGCACCAGACCACTTGGTGCAGGGGCTGGAAGAAGGAGAAGAACGAGATCGATCCGAGGGAGCAGGGGATTTCCGAGAGAATTGCCTCAGCCTGGCGCAATGCTCCGGAATAACCGGTCTTTGCGCTATACTCATTCATCATTTTTTATTACCGGAAAACGGGTTTACATATGAAAATTCAGAGCAAGAGCGTTGTTTCCATTTCCTATGTGCTGAAGGATGACGCGGGGAATGTCCTCGACGAGTCCGCGGGCGAGGATCTTGTCTACATGCACGGTACCGGGAGGCTCCTGGACAGCCTCGAGCAGAAGCTCGAGGGCCGTGAGGCAGGCGAGAAGCTCAGCGTCAGGCTCACCCCTGAGGAGGCCTACGGCGCGAGGGACGCAGACAAGGTCCGCACCGTGAAGCGCGCGCTCTTCGAGGGGCTCGAGCCCGAGGTCGGCTCCGCCTACAGCCTTGAGACCGATCAGGGCATGCAGACCGCCGTTGTAGTGAAGATCGACGGAGATGACGTAACCATCGACATGAACCATCCGCTTGCCGGCATGAACCTCAACTTCGACATCACCATAGATGAGGTCCGCGAGCCGACCGCTGAGGAGCTCAAGCACGGCCACGCCCATCCGCACGGCCACTGCGAGGATGACGATGATGATGATGAGTGCTGCTGCCACCACCATCACGACGGCGATGACGATGACCATGACCACTGCTGTTGCGGGCACCATCACCACGATGACGATGGTGATCATGACCACTGCTGCCATCATCATGACCATGACGATGACGATCATGACGGGCATGATCACTGCTGCCATCACCACCATCACGACGGTGAGTGACAGCTTTCAGGCCTCCTTTGAATAACCGGAGGCCGTAAGGACAGCCGCCCGGTGACGGATGCCGGGCATTCTCAGAACCGGACCGGCTGATCCGGACAATGGATAAAGAAACAGCTGACAGCGCAGACTTCACTGCTGCCGGCAAAGGAGTCCCGGAATGTTCTGCAGCAACTGCGGGGCCTTCATGCCTGACGGCAGCAGCTTCTGCCCCAGGTGCGGCAGCCCCGCCTCTGACATCTTCTCTGATCTCAAGACAGCAAAAGCCAGGCCTTCATCTCAGAAGTTCAGTCCCGGTACTCTGCTGTCACCTTCAGGCTGGCTCAGCTTCAGCGGGCACATTAAGAGGAAGGAGTTCTGGGGCAGGCTCCTGATTCTGATCCTGGGCTTTTTCGTGCTCAGATGTGCAGTTTCACTCCTCGCCGGGGATAAGGGATTTGTCGAGCCGGGCGCTGCAGCCTGCGTCATCTTCGGTGCGGGTGTCGCCATGCTGTGGTCGCTTTTATCAATATTTACAAGGCGGCTGCATGATATGAACTTAACCGGTCTGTGGACTGTTTTCCTGATCCTTATACCGCTTGCATTTCCGCTTTTCTGCCTGGTGCTTGGCTTAATTCCCTCATCAGCCACACCGTACAGCCCTCCAAAGCGTCAGGCTCCGCGCTATTCTTCACGCGGCAGTTATAGTTATCATCGCGGTTATGACGATTCCGAGCGCCGGCGCAGGGAAGAGGAGAGGCGCCGTGAGGAGGAGGAAGCCAGAATGCGCATGGACGAAAAGGAATACCAGGACTGGCTCATGATGCGAAGACGCCAGGAGGAAGAAGAGAAACGCCGTGAAGAGGAGGAGCTCCGGGAAGAGGAGAGCCGCCGGGCATATGAGAGACAGAGGGAGGAGGACAGAGAGCGCGAGGAGCGGCAGTGGGAGGAGGACAGGCGCCGCGAGGAAGAATGGCGGGAGGAACAGAGGCGCGAGCAGGAGAGACGCGATGAGGAGCAGCGCCGTGAAGAGGAACGCCGTATGGAAGAGGAGCGGCAGCGCGAGGAGGACAGGCGCAGGGAAGAAGAGAGCCGGAACAGCGGCGGCTGGTGAGCGGAACGCATGAAATGAAGCCGTTAGTGAGCGGTCACCCTCTTTCAGTTCATAAGTGACGGGAATCAGAGGGCTTTCCCCCGGGCCGGGACAGATATGTTTCCGGCCCTTATTTTTTTTATTCAGCCGGCTGCCGCCCGGCGAGCGCACGCCCCTGGGACGATTTCAGAAATGTGTGAATTCTGGGCGTTGCGTCAACAAGTTAAACAGGTCAAGCCGATACAATCACGATGTTTATCCCCCTGCTGAACGGAGGTGTCTTATGGCTGAAGAACAGGTCAGAGATACAGATATATTTGCTAATCTTAAAGAGGAGGACATCAACTCCAAGAAGGTGGCAAGGTTCACGCTCTTTGTGTGCCTCATCGCTGCCGTCGCCGGACTGATGTTCGGATTTGACACCGGAGTCATCTCCGGGGCGCTTGCCTTCATACAGAATGATTTCCAGGTGCCCAATGACTCGCTGACCCTGGGCTTCATCGTTGGCTCAACTCCTGCGGGCGCCTGCATCGGCGCGCTCTGCGGCGGAATGATCTCGTCAAGGCTCGGCAGAAGGCGCTCGCTTAAAGTAAGCGCGCTCTTCTTCATTGTCGGTGCTCTGGTCTGCACTCTCGCTTCGGGAGTCGCAGTCATGATCCTCGGCAAGCTGATCCTGGGACTTGCCATCGGTATCGCATCATTCGTGACTCCGCTCTACCTCTCCGAGGTCGCACCCGAGAACATCCGCGGAAGCATGATTTCGCTCTACCAGCTGATGATCACCATCGGCATCGCGGTATCCTATGTCTCCGACCTCGGCTTCGCCCAGATCGAGTCATGGAGAGGCATGTTCGGCGTGACTGTCGTCCCTGCGATTCTTCTCCTCATCGGCGTGCACTTTGTGCCGGGCTCGCCCAAGTGGCTCATAGCGAAGGGCAAGGACCATGAGGCAATCGAGGTCCTGAAGAAGGTGAGGACCAGCGTTGACAAGATCAGGACAGAGGTCTCGAACATCAAGGACACCCTGAAGGTCAAGCATGACGGCTTCGGCCTTTTCAGGGCGAATGCCAACTTCAGGAAGGTCGTGTTCCTCGGCATCGTGCTGCAGCTCGTGCAGCAGCTGACCGGCATCAACATCGTCATGTACTTCTGCCCGAAGATCATGGAGATGGCCGGGTTCGGCTCGCACAACGCGCAGATGTGGGCGACGATAGTCATCGGCATCACGAACGTCCTCTCGACCTTCATTGCCATCGCGCTTGTCGACAGGTGGGGCCGCCGCCCGATCCTCATCACGGGCTTTGCTATCATGGCTGCAGCCATGCTCACCATAGCTGCCTGCATCAGCCTGCATACTGACAACGGAGGGGCCCTCGCCTATGTCACTGTCGGCGCGGTAATGATCTTCATCGTCGGCTTCGCAGCGTCAGCAGGACCTCTTATCTGGGTGCTCTGCTCCGAGATCCAGCCCCTCAAGGGAAGGGATTTCGGCATCACCTGCTCGACCGCGTCAAACTGGATCTCGAACGCCATCATCACCACGGTGTTCCCCATCGTGCTCGGTGCGATTGGCAATACCGCAACGTTCGTGATGCTCGGCGTCTTCAACTTCGCCTTCATCTTCTTCACCATGATGTATGTCCCCGAGACCAAGGGAATCTCCCTTGAGGGCATCGAGAAGAACCTCATGGAAGGGAAGAAGCTGAGGAACCTCGGCGACGCATCGTGATGCATCAGTGCCGGAGAGAGTCTCTCCGGCGATGCAAGACAGGCGGCGGCCTCCGCGGAAGCGGGGACCGCCGCTTTCATTTTCAGGGAAAATCTGGAGGCGGGCATGGCATCACGGAGCCGCCTGCCTGTGCCGGCTGCGGAAAATTCCCTGCTTGATTTTGCACGGGAAGGCAGCCATATTAACCGTGTACGGCGCACGTGGCATGGACGGGCGCAGACACTTTTTTGATTCAGGGAGAATTTCATGAAGGATTTCGAGAAGGAGAGCTTTCCGGTCTTCGACATGTTCAACAACGAATGGGCGCTTGCGACGGCAGGCACTCCTGATAAGTTCAACACCTGCACCATCTCCTGGGGCAGCCTCGGCTCCATCTGGGGAAACGCGGGAAAGGCAAAGCCCATTGTCACCATCTACATCCATCCGACCCGCTACACCAATGAGTTCCTCAGAAGCAATGAGCTCTTCACCGTAAGCTTCTTCCCGAAGGAGCACAGGAAGGATCTCGCCATACTCGGCAAGCTCTCCGGAAGGGACGGCGACAAGGTTGCGAAGACCTCGCTTACCCCGGAGTTCACTGACGGGACTGTCACCTTTAAGGAGGCAACGAGGGTATTCGTCTGCCGCAAGCTCTATGAAGGCCCCATTCTGAAGGAGAACATCGATCCGGAAATCGTCAGTGAAATCTATCCGGACAGGGACGCTCATGACATTTTCATCGGCGAGATCATGAAAATCATCGACCGTAAGTGACATACTGACTCTGTGCGGCTGCGTGCCCCCGTCAGTTTCAGCGGCCGCTTATCTCAACAGCTCATAAGGAAAATCAGGATATGGCAGAAGCAGGCTCATCTCCGGCAAAAAAGACACCGACTATTGTTGATGCGGTTGAAAAGGCTTTCAGCAAAAACGGCATTGTCCTCGCAGACAGCAAAAAAGACGGTGACAGCGGCATGTTTGCCATCGGCTTCAGCGGATTTTTCGGAGGCAATCTCAGATATGTTGCCGCAGTGAGCAGCAGATCCGAGGCCGGCTACTCTGACTTTCACATCAGGACTGCCGGACTCTTCAATGTCCCCGCGGGGAAGGAAGGGCAGGCAGTTAACCTCTGCAACAGCCTCAACCTCTCGCACGACTACGCGAGGTTTGCCCTGAGCGGCAGCGAGATTGTGATTTCGGCAGACACGTTTGTCAGCAGGGCGACCGCTCCCGATCTCTCGGTCGGCATGGTCATGATGATGAACGATATCTGCAGGCAGGTCTATCCGGAGCTTGCGAGCCAGCTTAAGGCCTGATTCTTCTGTCCGGGGCTCTTTCATGCATGGCCACGTTTTTTTTCAGGACCTCTGTCGCAGACATTGAGGCGTGAAAATGGCAAAGCAATTCTTCAGTCAATAAACATATGCCTCATATTACTGAGTCAAAAGACAGACTGCACTGCTGCGCCATTTCAACTTACACTTTAACTTACTCCTTAACTTACTCCTTGTGTACCAGTTCAGAGGTTCCATGAATTCCCTATACGATGTACTGAAAGCCGTCCTGAAAAAAATAGATCGCAGCAGGGGATGTCCTGAGGCGCAGCAGCGCGGTCATGGCCAGACGGCTGACGGCACAGGAGCAGACCGTCCCGAACATGGTTCTGAATCACTTAAATCAGACAGCAGTACTGCGTCTGAGCCTGTCCTTGTCAGGCCTGTTCCGGGCTCTGTTGTCTACTGCGATCTTGCCTTCGGCTTTGCCGAGCATTCCGGGATCTATATTGGTGATAATCAGATAGTTGCCCTCGAGCATGACGGCAGGATTGTCTCCCGCTCGCCGGAGGGGTTCATGGAAGGCACCCCCGCGACGCGCATCTATGTATCCTGCCGCGCTGGACGTGCTGTCGGAAGCGGGAAAGCTGCCGAAAGGGCTAGAAAGATGATCGGGTCCCGCAGGGACTACAACGTTCTGAGTGACAACTGCCATCAGTTCTGCGCCGGCTGTCTGCTCGGGAATTTCGAGAATTCCATAAATTTCCTCTCTATGCTGCAGATGGAGTGCAGAATGGTTCTCGGAGCAGACTCCTGGGGAGTGTGGGATCTCGGGCATCGCTGACTCGCTCTTCTGCAGGCTGGTCAGCAGCCTGTTATCAGAATTAATCGTATTTCTTATCTGTGCACTCATTAAAATTTGGTGGAAAACGGCAAAATAGTCTGAAAATATTTGGTGGAAAACGGCAGAAAAGCCGGACAGATTCGGTGGCAGACGGCCTCCTTTGAGCCCGTGGCTGTCATCCCCGGAGTGAGGCCCGGGCGTATTGAGCGTCTCATCCGTCTGATGCATGATTCAATGGCAGTTAATGCAGCTTACAGCTCTGAAGATCCTGGCGCCGGTCTGGCACTCACTAGTAATCCTTCACGCTTCAGGCTGCTTGCCGGTGATACAGGTCTCTTCTCCACGCTTGCATTCAGGGATAAGGGAGTGGCGGAAAAACCAATCTACAGCGGAATTTTTAATGACAGGATGAACACCGCTATGGGCTTTGTCTACAAGAACGCCGCAGCACAGATGCTGAGGTCATCAGGAAGGAGCCTTTTCTTCCACACAATACCGCACAGCGGCGGTAAGAAGCATTACAGCACGGACTTCATAATTTCTGATTCTGACGGCATTTCACCGGTTGAGATGAGAATGTCAGGCTACCGCGCTCATGCCTCTCTCGATGCGTTCTGCCGGAAATTCAGGGGAAGGATCAGGAACCGCTGCATCATCTCCGCAAGGGATCTGAGAGAGGAAGACGGCATCATCTTCATTTCTGTATACATGACTATGTTCCTCTGACGCAGTGAGATCTGGGCGCGCGAGCGGCCGGAGATGTCCTGCTATGACATCTGCCGCGTCATCATAATTTGATCACGGCACCTCCCGCGGCTATCATATCCGTTAAAGCATGTCATTCGCTGCCGCGGAAAAGCGGCAGTGCAGGACTGCTTTTTAACAGTGCCGGAGGCCTGAGCCTTCTGGCAGTGAGGCTTCTCCCCGCAGCATGCTGCAAACAGACAGACGAAAGCTCATATGACTAACGACAGGCTGAACGTTAAATTTGACTATCCGGAAATCCTCAACTACGCGCTGGTGCAGAGCCAGAAGACGGAGCCTGCATCGCTTGACATCAGCTCCTCAGAGGAGCTGCGCGATGTTGTCTTCACCGTAAGCGGGGAGGGCATCACGGAGGTCAGGACGCCGGTCAGCATGATTCCTGCGGGAAACACCGTGACCTTCAGGGACATCAGGATAACGCCTGATGCAGATCGCCTGCGCAAAGCCAGCGAAAGCGCGAGCGGGATGATTAGCCTCACGATCGTGCAGCACGCCGGGAGTGAGAAGCCAGAGACAGTGTTCAGGGAGGACTATCCGGTAAGGATTCTTGCCTTCAACGAATGGCCCGGCTGTCACGTGCATCCTGAGCTCATCGCCTCATTCGTCACTCCGAACGCGCCGGAGCTCTCCGCCATACAGGCGAGGGCCGGTGCAATACTCAAAAAGCTCACCGGCGACTCCGCCCTCGACGGCTACCAGACCCGGGACGCCAACCGCGTGAGGGCACAGGCTGCAGCGGTGTTTGACGCCCTCCGCGAGCAGGGCATCCTCTACTCCGTGCCGCCCGCGAGCTTTGAGCGCACCGGGCAGCGCATCCGCCTGGCGCCTGATGTGCTGAAGGAAAAGGTCGGCACCTGCGCCGATGCGAGCATCCTGATGGCATCGGTCTTGGAGTCCGTCGGCCTCCACCCGCTCATAATCACCGTCCCCGGGCATATGTTCATCGGCTGCTGGCTGGTTGACAAGTACAGCGCGCAGCCTGTTACTGATGACGCCTCGTTCCTCCGCAGCAGGAGCGGCGACGGCGTCAACGAGCTGGTGCTGGTGAACGCCGTCTGCATCTGCTCTGATTCCGATTACTCGTTCGAGGACGCCGTTGCCGGCACGAAAAAGTACCTTTCCGATGACGCCGGCGAGACCGTCATCGTGGACGTGAAGCGCTGCCGTCTCGAGAGAGTGCTGCCGCTTCCCCTTGAGGGCGAGGCTCAGGAGAACGAGGGCGTGAGGCATGAGGCCGTGACAGACGGAGTCGAAAGCCACTACTCCATTGACGAGGATGATCTCAGCGATGAGAAAGGCAGCGACTACCGCCGCAGGATCTGGGAGCGGAAGCTCCTTGACCTCACACTGCGCAACAACCTCCTCAATATGCGCACCGGCAGGAAGGTGATGGCATTCATGCCCGGGAACGCCGGAAGGGTGGAGGACATCCTGCAGGCCGGCAGGGATCTCTCCATCCAGCCGAACCCGGAAAGCGGCAGCGATGAGCTTATCAGCGAAGGGCTGAAGCGCGGCAGCGTCTACTCGGAGCTCAAGGCGGAGGATCTGCAGCCCGAGCTCACCCATCTCTACCGCGAGAGCCGCAACTCGCTGGACGAGAACGGCGCCAACACGCTCTTCATCGTGTTCGGCACGCTCAGGTGGTTTGAGACAGAGAAGAGCGTTGTGGCCCGCGAGGCCCCGCTCCTCCTCTTCCCCGTGCAGCTCATAAGGAAATCCGCCGGCACCTTTGTCCTCCGCGGGCGCGACGAGGACATGAACGTAAACACCACGCTCCTAGAGTACCTCCGGACCCAGTTCGGCGTGACCGTCAAGGGGCTCGGGGAGCTCCCGGCGGACGAGAGCGGCTATGACATCGACAGGATCCTCGCCACCATCCGCGCGCAGATCGCGGGACGCCCGCGCTGGGAGGTCAGGGACCGCTGCCTCCTCGGCCTTTTCTCGTTCAGCAAGTTCGTGATGTGGAACGACATCCACGAGAACTTCAGCCTCATCGCGAAAAACCCGATCATTGACGCGCTCGTTGCAAGGCGCACGCTCGGAGACGGCGGAAAGGAAGTTGACATCAGGAGCATTGATGAGCATGAGGAGCCCGGGGAGCTCTGCGTCCCGATAGAGGCCGACTCGTCGCAGCTCAGTGCAGTCGCCATGGCGGACGGCGGGCGCAGCTTCATCATGTACGGGCCTCCGGGCACCGGCAAGAGCCAGACCATCACGAACATCATCGCGAACGCGCTCTGCCATGACAAAAGGGTGCTCTTTGTCGCAGAGAAGGCAGCTGCCCTTGAGGTGGTGCAGAAGAGGCTTGAGCGCATCGGCATAGGCGCGTTCTGCCTTGAGCTCCACTCGAACAAGGCGACGCGCAGCCATATGCTCGGTCAGCTCCAGGAGGCGCTTGATGCCGGTCACCCGGCGGAGCCTGCAGAGTTTGAGGAGAAGTCAAGGGAGCTCTTTGAGGAGAGGCAGCACCTCCAGAAGTATATTGACGCGCTGCACGCCAGGGGAAGCCGGGGACTCTCCGTGCATGACTGCATTGAGGGATACGAGCTGAGAGCTGGCAGCCCGCTCGGCATTGACCGTGCGTGCATCACGGATTCGATGACGAAGGATGACATCACCGCGCTTGCGGGGAAGGTGAGCGGCCTTGAGTCGGTCTTCAGCGTTTCGGGCAATCCTGCGGACCATCCGCTGAGCGGTCTCATCGTGAAGGAGGAGTCCCTCTCTGCCTCTCAGAAGCTCAGCGAGGGACTCTCGAGGATATCAGGACCGCTCCCGGGCGCGGTTAATGCTCTCGTAAGGTATGAGGAGCTCCTTCACCGTGAGGGCAGGGCCGCTTTTTCGGATCTTGAGGAGGCCTGCGTGAGCATCGGCACCTGGGAAAGCGCCGAGGATGAGAAGAGGAAGCTCCTCGCGACCTGGGCCCCGGAGGCTCTGGATCTGCAGCCGCTTGCGCTGAAGCAGGAGTGGGAGGGAGCAAAGGATTCCTTCATCCTGTTCAGGTATTTCAAAAAGAAATCGTTCATCAAAAAGACCCGGATCTACAACATGTCGCTCACCGCGGAGAATGCCGACGGCGAGATTGACGCGCTCCTCTCCTACAGCCGCATGAGGCGCGATATGCCGGAAGGCGCCGTGCGCGCGGGAGAGCTTTCGGCTGACGATAGGAATACCCTGAAGTCACTGCAGGAGGCCCTGCATGCCATGTCAGGCGTTGCGGAGATTGAGCTGCCGTCACTGAAGGACGCAGAGGCGAGGATGCAGTCCTGGCTCGGCAGCACGGGGAAGGCCCGCGACTGGGCCTACTGGTGCAGGGCGAGGAAGGAGCTCATGGATCTTCACATGGAGCCGGTCCTTAACGCTGTCATCGCGGACGGAGTCCCTCCCCGCGAGGCAGCAGAGCGGTTCCTCAGGGCCGTCTACCGCAATCTCGCCTCCGGGATGATCGACGCGGCGCCGGAGCTCAGGGAGTTCCGCGGACCGGTATTCGAGGAGAGCATCCGGAAGTACCGGAGCCTTGCGGAGGAGTTCAGGCTCCTCTCGCAGAAGGAGCTCTTCTGCCGTCTTGCAGCCAGGATCCCACAGAGGCTCAGCGAGCCGAGCGCCCAGTCCGAGATGGGGAAGCTCAGGCGCTACATTGCCTCAAAGGGCCGCGGCATGACCATCCGCCGCATCTTCGACGAGGTGCCCAACCTCATCAGCAGGCTCTGCCCCTGCATGCTGATGAGCCCGATTTCCGTGGCGCAGTTCCTGAGCCTTGAGCGGGAGCCCTTCGATCTCGTCATCTTCGATGAGGCGTCGCAGATGCCGACCTCCGAGGCGGTCGGCACCATTGCCCGCGGCAGGGCGCTTGTCGTGGCGGGGGACCCGAAGCAGATGCCGCCCACCAGCTTCTTCTCGTCTGACACCACGGACGAGAGCGAGTCTGACTATGACGACATGGAGAGCATCCTCGACGACTGCCGCACGCTCTCGATGGATGCGGCGCCCCTGCAGTGGCATTACCGCTCGAGGAGCGAGAGCCTCATTGCCTTCTCGAACCTCGAGTACTACGGAGGGAGCCTTTACACTTTCCCCTCGGTGAGGGACCGTGTCTCGATGGTGCGCTACGTGCCGGTCGAGGGAACCTACGATTTCGGGCGGACAAGGAGCAACCGGGCCGAGGCTGACGCCATTGCGGACGAGGTCATCCGCCGCTGGCGCGATCCGGTCCTCAGGAAGGACTCCATCGGCATCATCGCCTTCAGCAAGGCGCAGCAGAACCTCATTGACGACGTGCTCACGGAGCGCATCGCGGGCGATCCGGAGCTTGAGGCGATGGCATCGCAGGAGAACGAGGGGCTCTTCGTCAAGAACCTCGAGAACGTGCAGGGCGACGAGCGCGATGTCATCCTCTTCTCCGTAGGCTACGGCCCTGACAGCCGGGGAAGGGTGTCGATGAACTTCGGGCCCCTCAACGGGAAGGGCGGCGAGAGGCGCCTCAACGTTGCGGTGAGCCGCGCGAGAAAGGAGATGGTGGTGTTCGCCATCCTGAGGCCCGAGCAGATAGACCTCACGAGGAGCAGCTCCCGCGGGGTCGAGGGCCTCAGGAGGTTCCTTGAGTTCGCGCGGAGCGGGCAGATTGCGCTCTCCGGCAGCCAGCTCGGGATTCATGCTGATAACGGCATTGCCGCTGCAGTGGCGGACGAGATCCGCCGCATGGGCTACGCTGTGGACACCTCGGTCGGCCGCAGCAATTTCAGGGTGGACATCGCGGTGTCAGATCCGAAGGACCGCGACCGCTATATCCTCGGCATCCTCTGCGACGGCGAGGGCTACTACCGCACGAAGACCGAGCGCGACAGGGAAATTGTCCAGCCCTCGGTCCTCCGCGGCCTCGGCTGGCGGCTCATCCGTGTCTGGTCAGTTGACTGGTTCGTAAACAAGGAGAAGGAGCTCTCGCGGATCAGGGAGGCGCTCAGGGAGGCTGAGAGAGCGGGCGGTATGCCTGAGGAGCCCGCCGGGAAGACTGAGCCACTGCCGGCATCTCAGGAGACAGACCCGTCTCAGGAGGCTCCTGCCGCCGCGTCTCATGAAGGGAGCGGTGACACAGGGAGCGCTCCGGCAGCTCCCGACTTCCGCCGCGCGCCGGGGCAGGGCATTGATGATATCCCCTCGGGGCAGATCGATGATGCCATCCTATTTGTCGTCTCGCAGTCAGTGTCGCTTCCTGAGCAGGATCTCAGGAAGAGCGCGGCGAAGGCTCTCGGGTTCGCGAGGACCGGCGCCCACATCGACCAGGTTCTCTCCGCCCATATCGGAGGCCTGGTGTGCGGAGGGAGGCTCCGGAGGCAGGACGAGAGCATCACCATGCCGTAGCCGCTCACGGCGGGTTTCCTTATCTGTAGGAAATCTGCCATCTGACATGTGCGATATATGCTCAAAATCATTTGGGGCTTTCATGATTATTGTGTGGGAGCCCGCGGGGGATCTTCTCATAAGCAGTTGATTCAGAAGGGGTATTTCCCTCGGGGCCCCTTTTCCCGGAAATGCGTATATTTTCTGCGCATTGCATTCAGCGTGGTTTCCCTTAGAATTACGGCGCCGGTATTATTGGTCATTGACTGACCGGGCGGCACCGACGCCGCCGCGATTCCCAGGACGGGATTCAGGAGCATGATGCCCCGTGCCGGTTGCTTTTTGGCGATTGTCTTCATCTTTTTGCCCCGCAGGGGGCTATTTCCCCGCCTTTTCACGAGCCCGGTTCCTTTTCCGCTAACGGACCTTTGCATCAGGCTCTCTTCTGCCCTTCCGGACGATCTTGCCTCCTTCTGCCATTTTCCCGGGATGTGACGTTTTTTCATTCAGCATCAATTGAATTGTCGGATAATGGTGCATATTATTTAAAAGGGGACGTTCAGCAATCCGCCCTTTTTCAGCGCCTTCAATCCGTGGAGAAATCAAATGGGATTCTTTTCATCATTCATCAAGCCGCAGCTGCCCGACGTAGTCGAATGGGATCAGATTGATCCGAAGCTGATTTTCTGGAGATGGCCTCATCAGGAAATCAAGAAGGGATCAAAGCTCATCATCCGTCCGGGACAGGACGCAGTGTTCCTTTTCAACGGCCAGATCGAGGGCGTGTTCACCAAGGACGGCAAGTACGATATTGACTCCGAGATTATCCCGTTCCTCTCGACCCTGAAGGGCTTCATGTACGGCTTTGACTCCGCGATGAGAGCCGAGGTCCTCTTTGTCAACACCAAGCAGCAGAGCGAGAGATGGGGCACCCAGACCCCTATAATGCTCTCCTGCCCGGGGCTCCCCGGCGGCCTTCCGGTAAGGGCGTTCGGCAACTTCGTGGTCAGGCCCGGCGACTATCCGCTCCTCATCGAGAACATCGCGGGAGTCTCGGAGCAGTTCTCCGTGGAGGATGTGAGGGAGCGTATGCGCATGAGCCTTGCACCGCTCCTCATCGAGGCTGTGTCAAAGAGCGGCCAGAACGTGCTTGATCTGCAGGGCCATGTCTCCGAGCTCGGCGCGATGGTCGGCAAGGCCATGAACGAGCAGATGATGAAGATCGGCCTCAATATCGTCGAGTTCAATATCGCCAGCTTCTCCTATCCTGATGAGGTCAGGAGGATGCAGGAGAAGGCCGCAGGGCAGGCCATGGTCGGCGATCTCGGCAGGTACCAGGGCATCGCCGTCGCTGACGGCTTCTCGAATCCCGGTTCCCCTGCCGGCATGACGGCTGCCGCCATGATGGGCATGAACATGGGCGCCGGGATGGGCATGGGCTTCGGCGGTATGTACGGCGGCGCTGCAGGGGCTGCCGGCGCGGCCGGTGCCTCGCAGCGGCAGAACGCTGCCCCCGGGACCGGAGTGCAGCCTGCGGGGGCTGCCGGCGCCCAGGGCGGCGCGCAGTCCTCCGGGCCCCAGGGCGGCAGCGGCCCCAATTTCTGTCCGAACTGCGGCGCGAAGGTGAGCGGCTCCAAATTCTGCCCCAACTGCGGAGCGAAGCTCGTCTGAGCATGATTCAGGATTAAGATCCGGAAGGTCAGAGCAGAAAGGCCGGCTCACTTTGAGCCGGCCTTAGTGCATCCGGGAACTGGCACTTCTCCCTAGAACAGCGCGTTGATGAATCCCATGATGAAGCCGAGCCCCGCGCCGAACCAGACCACGGCACTGAGCTCCTTCTTCATGACTCCGAGGAGGACCTGCTCCGCCTCGTCAATATCCATCTCGTTGATGCGGTTCTCGATGACCCTGCTCAGGTTGAAGGCCTGAAGCATCGCCGGAAGCTTCTCCGTCACAAGGTGGCGGTACGCCCCGATGAGGCTCTCCGTCACCTTCTGCAGCAGCTCCTCCTTTCCGGCGAGGAGCGCGCTTACCTGCTTCCCCATGAGCTTCTCTGACTCGCTCTCTGCCATGCCGCCCACGATATCTGCGGCATTCTTCTCCATGATTTCCCGGATATTCTCCGAGAGCAGCTCCCTCAGCGGATCACGGAGCGATTCGATGATGCTGTCCGTGATCTCGCCGGCCTTTCCGCCGAGAACGCTGTTGATCGCCCTGCCGATGAGGCCGCCGACCGCCTCGGTCAGGCGGCCGCTGATGGCCTTGAGGAGCTCTCCCTTGTCGCGGAGCTTCACGATGATCTGATCCGCGGCAATGCCGGCGATGCGATCCCCCATTTCGGGATCCCTGAGCTTCTCCGAGGCAAGAGAGGTGAAGCCGTTGCGGATGCTGCCGGAGGCAGCGGCAATCTCCTCCCCGCTGAAATAGTGACCGAGGAATTCCCCGAGCGTCTCGTCATTATGGCGCTGCCGGTCGAGGTATTTCTCAATGGCGGAGCGGAGCTTCCCGATCATCTCATCGGAGAGCAGGTTCTTCCCGAGGACCTCACCGCTGATGAGGTTCTCGCTGACAGCCTTTCCGACCTCCCTGGCAATCCTGCCTCGCTCCTTCGGGATGATGCCCGGCGTGAAAGGGATGTGGAAGCCCTTTATGTACCACGCCCTGTGCGGCCTGAAGAGCATGCGCACTGCGATGTCGTTCGTGATGTAGCCTATGAGTGCGCCGATTGCGGGGCCGGCGACAAGCCTGTATTCAGCAAGCAGTTCAATTGTCATGTTGCGGATCCTCCCGGAGAGGCAGATGCTGATTAGGATGCTCTCCCTTCTCTTCGCATTATAATGTACGGGATATGAAGTGACACAAAACAACAGATTCAAGGTCAGGAATACGCGCCTCCCGTCACGGCATCCAAAGGTTGCATGCAGGTCCCTGATCCCCGATAATTTCCCTGTCCGGCATTGCTCTGCCGGCATTTTGTCCCCGGTCTCTCAGTCCGGGGCCGCTTTTTACAGTCCTGGAAGATTCATCATGAAAAGCTTTGAGTGCAGCAGCTGCGGCGGGTTCATGGAATGGGATCCGGAGAGGCAGTGCCTTTCCTGCCCGAACTGCGGCAGCAGCGTTCCGGTCATGCGCGACGTGCCGCAGCTTCCCGTTCCGTTTGAATGGGGGACAGTCCCTCCCGAGATAGGGAAGCTCTCGGAGTTCTCTGACAGCCCGGTCATCTGCCCGTCGTGCCACGCCGACATCAGGCCGAGGGAGGAGACGGTCTCCATGCTCTGCCCGTACTGCGGCACCGCGCTGGTCTTCGACGAGAAGCAGAGCTTTTACCTTACCCCGAACGGGGTCGTCCCCGAGGCGATCTCGCTCAGGCAGGCAATGAAGTCGGTCGAGAAATGGAGCAGGACTCATTTCTTCGCTCCCACAGTATTCCCGAAGCTCATCGAGAAGAAGTTCATCAGGAACTGCTATGTCCCGTTCTGGGTGTTCTCCGCCAATATCGCATATTCCTTCGAGGGCGTCGGATCTACGTTCTCAGAGCGGGCTGCCGGGCTCTCCGGCACCAGTTCCTATCTCGCGAGAAAGCACAGGCGCGAGCAGAAGAGCGAGCACCAGTGCTCGGGACGGAACAGATTCACCGCAAGCGATGTCAGGATCTGCGCCTCTTCGAAGCTGAGCAGGGCAGCATCCGATGCCATCTCGGCAGTCTCCTACGGAAAAGTCTGCGACTACCGGCCGGAATACCTCGCGGGGCGCATTGTGGATCTGGGCAACATCGGCATCGAGACCGGAATGAAGCAGGCTGAGGCGCGGATGAGGGAAATGGCGGAGATCCACGCGAAGGCCATGATAATGAGCCACGGCTACACCTCGGTCAGGATCACCTCGTTCAGCATCAAGATCTCAGATGCCTCCTACAGCCAGATCCTGATCCCCTGCTACCGGATCATCTACCGCTACGCCGGAAAGCTCTATTCGGTGGTGGTGAACGGCGAGAACGGCAGGGCAATAGGAGACTATCCGCTCTCGGTCATGAAGGCGGTGATAATCCCGTTCGTGCTCTGCATGCTCCTCGCCGTGTTCCTCTGCAAGGTACTGGATGTGTCGGTCGGGAGCGCGGGCGCCTTCGGCCTTGTTCTTAGCATAACGTTTTCCGCAGCGGCCTATGTTCTTTCCTCAATAAGGAAGAAGGCCAACATCAGGGATCACGGCAGGATCTTCTTCAGGACAGATGACTGAGTACACCCGTGTTGATGTGGTGGGCCTGCGCTCTGCCTCAGGCAGAATCCGCTGAATGAGTGTCCGCAGCGGCGGACGATTCTGCGTTATCCGTAAAATTGTCCATTAGCAGTGGACAATTTTTCATGATTTTCGCTGACTTTCTGAATGGTGCTTTTAATACAGTGTGCTGTTTTTGCAAATGATTTTAATCAAAACAGCCTTCTGAAACTACGAAAGTCCATGAAAAAAACTAACATGGATTTTGCAGCTCCAGGTGTTTTTACTGCTTGTTTTCAGGGAGCAGTGCAGCCTGCCATTCTGCCTCCTTGAACCCGACCAGCACAGTACTGTCTGTAACGAAGATAGGCCTCTTCACGAGCATTCCGTCCGTTGAGAGAATTGAGAGCATCTCGTCAGGAGTCATGGTGCCTACCTTTTTCGAGAGGCCCATTTCACGGTAGAGCTTTCCGCTCGTGTTGAAGAACTTCCTCAGATCCTTGCCGCTGAGGCTGCTCCAGGCTTTGAGCTCATCTGCGCTCGGTTTCTGATCGGCAATAGGCCTGACCTGGTATTCAACATGGTGATCATCAAGCCATTTGATGGCCTTCTTGCAGGTCGTGCATCTGCTGTAGCAGAGACATGTGTTCATTATTCTCTCCTTTGCCCGGAGATGTCCGGGCAGACTGTTCATGCGGCATACGTACCGATTATATCCGTCTCCTGCATGTCCTGACTGAGGAGAGCCATGCAGAAACAATGCCTTAAATACCGGACCGGGGGACTGTCTGCACGAGTCTCTGAATAGTAAACACACTCCATCCGGACATGCCTGCGGCAGAACGCCTGATGTAATGATCCTGATCGTGGTGATCCGGCGCCTGTTATTCTGAAAGCAGAGCGCAAGCCGACGGATAAAGAAGCGCCGCGCTTATTTACAGAGCGGCGCTTCGTCCGTTTTTTGCTGCCTCGTTGATCGTTCAGATATTGAATGCACCGAACAATTCCTGACGGTATGCTTTGTCAGTAATGATTCTGGAAATATCATCATTCCTGTTCTGTGAGGTCAGGATCTGTATGAGTTTAGCGAAACGCTCCTCACCGCGATCCTCGCCGATTTTTATCCCGCGTTCCATGCCGCGCTCTTCTCCGCGATCCTCAGCATCCTTTATATCTGAGCGGTAATCCATACGGGCTATCTCGTTATTAATGTAGTTCATGCGCTCCTCCCTGCTGCTGAAAAATTCATCGCATGCGTCATATGCCTTGCTTATTACATCATCGCACATTGCGAGCTCCTGTTTCCGTTTCTTCCGGCGGAAAGCGAAAAAACCCATCCAGCGCTCAATCCTCGTCATTTCGCTGGCAGGCTTGTTTCTCGCTGCCTTCAGGAATTTCCGGAGCTCAAGAAAGTGGAATCTGAGATTTTTGCCGAAACTCTCGTAAGGATCGTCGTCCCATCTGATACTGCAGGACGAATGCACGATTGCTTTCTTGCGAATGCTGAAAGCGAGGATGTTGATCGTGATGGCAGGGCTAGCTTCCAGATAGTCCTCTCCGGCATGCAGGCCTGTGGAATACATATATGTCCAGTAGGCAAGCGTGCGCTTATCCATGTTGTGCCGGCTGGCAACCTGCGCCTCGACATCAATGAGCTCTCCGGTATCGAGCCTGCACGCGACATCAAAGCGCGGTGCCTTGTCCGCCTTGTTATAGGGGATCTGCTCCGTCGGCCTGAACTCGATGTCGTTGATCCTGTGCCCGAGCGACTCGCTGAGCACTGAGTTCAGGAAATCTACTGTGAAGTGCTTGCGCTCCTCCTTTCCGAATACAAACTTGAACAGCAGGTCGTCCATCGTATTGATGTGCTGGTTCTCGATCTTTGTCTGAATTATGCTTCTGATTTTCTTTTCGTCCTGCATGATCTGCCCTGCCTTCCGTATCTTTATTTCTGCAGTCTCTCTTGTTTAATCCGCACGCGCTCTTTAAGCCTGAGCCGCCCGTGCTTTTCTTCTCTGCAGACAATGATATCCGGCAGCTGGCAGCCAGGCAAATTTTATTGGCTGCTTATCAGTCATAACAGATCATGCAAATGATATTTTTATCAGAATCCGGCCATAAGCCGGGCTGAGGCCAGATCCCCGGGGCTTGGCATTAACAGGCCTCAAAAGCCCTTACAATTGATGCCGGAATTCTGTATCATAGCGTGCATAGGCGGGGCGCTCGCCCGGCCGCAACCCAATCAAAGCGCCTGATGGCATTCATTTCAATTCACTAAGTCCCGGATCCGGGCAAGCCATCCTCCCGTGCCGCTTTGGTTCCCCAAGGATTCCCTGTGAGCCAGCAGATTTTCCAGTACCTCAGGAAGCGTCCTGCTTTCCGTACTGCCATGTTCTTTGTCACTGTTCTCTGCATTGCAGTAGTTCTCATCATGCTCGGCCGCCGTGCCGATGCGGTCACCGAGGCGAGGCGCTTCAAGGGAGGCGTCCTGACAGCAGATGAGGTCGCCTGCGCCTTTGAGGGCGTGGGCGGAAAGCTCATCTCGAAGAAGGTTTCCGAGGGGGACAGGGTGAAGAAAGGGCAGCTTCTGATGGTCATCGATGACCGCGACCTTCAGAATACGGTTGCTGACCTCAGGGCGTCAGCCGCGCAGCTTGACGCAGAGATTAAGAAGCAGGAGCTCGATCTCAAAAATGCCCGGGACAAAGTGCGCACCACTGAGATATCACAGTGGCGCCAGATAGAGTCTCTCGAGTCAAGGCTCCGCGGCAGCAGCGAGGAGCTCTCCCAGGCAAAGGCCGAGTACAGGCGCTACTCATCCCTTGTGGAGGTATCCGCGGCCTCAAGGAGCGCCTATGACAAGGCCCGCGCCGTAAGCGCCCAGGCCGAGGCTGCTCACACCGCTGCATTCAAGAGCCTCCAGGAGCTGACTGTCGGCGCCTCTCCCCGCCAGATGAAAAGGCTCCACGACACCGGAAGCGCCGATGGCATGACGCTGAGCGCCATCACCCAGATGCGCACTGACTGCGACAGCATGGAGCAGGCCCTTCATGCGCTCGAGGCCTCTCGGAATGCCGTGCAGGCAAGGCTAGAGCAGCAGCTCCTCAATCTCTCAAGGACGAAGCTCTACGCGCCATGCGACGGAACAGTGCTTGACACCTACTTCGAGGAGGGCGAGATCATCCCCGCGTCAGCCGCTGCGCTCAACCTCGAGACCGACCGCCGCTACTATGACGTCTACCTTTCGGAGCGCACAGTCGCCCGCTACAGGAAGGGCAGCGCAGTGACCGGCATGGCCCCGGCGCTCGGTCGTGAGGTGAAGGGCATCGCGCGCTCTGTAAACGCGGCGCCTGCATTCGCTGACCTCCGCATGACGCGCGAGCAGGGGCAGGCTGATCTCACCTCATTCAGGCTCCGTGTTGACGTCACTGACGCGCCTGAGGAGCTCAGGACCGGCATGACCGTGGAGATCGCAGATGAAAGCGATTAACCGGATGATCCACGCGGCGCTCGAGGAAATCGACGCCATGCGCTCGGGGCGCTTCATGCCCTATCACAGGCTCTCACTGATGATCGCGCTCATCACCTGCCTCGTCTTCTCCGTCGCGCTCTCGCACCAGGTGGTGTTCAAGGGGCGCGTCGCGGTGGTCGATCTCGACAGCTCCTCCTGGTCGCAGCACTTCATCGAGCTCCTGAACACCTCGTCATATATCCAGGTGACGGACATATTCAGGAACCCCGTCGATCCGGTCGCTCTCGTGATGGGCGACCGCAACCTCGGCGTGCTCTACATACCGCATGACACCGAGCGCAACATCAGGTCATCGCGCCGCCAGGTGAACCTCGGCTATTTCGCGGACTACACGAACGAGGCGCAGAACGCGGAGGTCATCGAGACGCTCAACAGCATCTCCTCGGAGACCGGAGCCGGCGAGAGCGCCCCGCGCGTGATGGCCATGGGCCGCACCGGCGCGGAGAGCGCAGGATCAATACTCTCGCCTGTACGCACGGTGGTGAGGAGGCTAGGCGATCCGGTGTTCTCGGCAACCAACAACATGGTGATAGCTTTCATCTTCTTCTTCAGCTCGATTTACCTCGGGCTCACCGTCCTCATGATACCGGGAAGACTGCGCGTCACCGGTCAGTTCAGACGGGCGGTGCTGCAGGGGCCTTTGTGCATGATGGCAAGGCTCATCCCCTACGCCTTCTTCTACACCACGGCAATCAGCGTGGACATCTGCCTCCTTGCGACCTTCGGGCAGCTGCGCTTTGACGGGAATTTCCTCCTCTTTGTCCCGAGCATCTTCATGACCGGGATGTGCATCGGTCTCTTCGGCTTCACCCTCGCCTGGAAGTGCGCGGAGCCCGGCATGGGCGCTGCGTTCATGATCCTCATCGTTCCGCCCGGGTTCATCACCGGCGGCTCGACTCTCGCCACTGGCTTCCTCAACGAGGGCGCCTATGTCGCCTCGAACGCCTTCCCTCTTGTCTGGCAGTACCGGCTGTGGCGTGACTTTGCCTTCCGCGCCGAGAACTTCATGGGAATACTTTCGGAGTACGGCGGGTTCATCTGCTACGCCTCAGTCCTGGGGCTCCTTGTTCTCCTGCGCTGGAGAAAGTCCTGGCTGGAGATAAGGACAAGGAGCAGCCAGCATCCCGTTCCCGGGGAGAGAAAAGTCCCCTGATCCAGCACCGGAGGGCAGTTTCTGAAGAGCGTCCTGCCGCTGTATAATCAAGCAGTTATGCGGCAGGGCGCCTGTCCGTATCCGGACAGTTCCGGAGGCGCACGCCGGCCGGGAGTATTCAGGAGAAAACTATGAAACTTTACAGCTGCCATGCCTGCGGCGGATCCATGGAGTGGGACGGACAGTCAGGCGGACTGAAGTGCAAGAACTGCGGCACGACGGTAAAGGTCGAGGATACCGAGGCGCTCGGCTATCACCCCTACGAGACGCTGCCGGAGTTCATGAGCCTCCAGGACTACCCGGAGAAAGTCATCCAGTGCCCGGGCTGCGGGGCCGAGATCAAGGCTGACGCCAAGACTGTCTCCATGGGCTGCCCTTACTGCGGGGCAAGCCTCGTCCTTGACGAGAAGCAGCTCTCGTTTGCGAAGCCGGACGGCGTTGCTCCCGTAATGATCTCCGGCGACAGGGTGAGGCAGCTTGTGAAGGAGTGGTGCGGCAGGCACATGTTCGCGCCCAATCTCGCGTCCAAGCACCTTGAGGTCAAGTTCGTCTCCCCGCAGTACATCCCGTTCTGGGTGTTCAGGGCCCATGTAAGGGGAGAGTATTCCGGCCGCGGCGGAAAGGACAGGACTGTCACCAGGAAGAATGATGACGGCACAACCGTCACCAGGACCGTCACCGACTGGTATCCTATCCACGGCACCGTAAGCGATGATCTCGAGAACTTCGGCGTGTCGGCCGATGAGAACATCAATAAGGAATATGCAGACTTTCTTTTTGACTCAACGCCTGATGACGCCTTTGCCGAGTGGAAGCCGGAGTATTTCGCCGGAAGCTACTCCTTCATCCCGACCGTTCCCGTGGAGGATGCCGAGGAGCAGGCCAAGGATGACATGAAGAGCGAGCTCGAGAGCCGCACCGAGTCAGACCTCAGGAGAGAGTACGATCATGTCGAGTTCAGCTCGTTTGATGCTGAGTACAGCGACATGGCCTGGCTCCTCGATCAGATCCCGGGGTATTTCGTAATCTGCCGCTACCACGGCGGGATCTATGTTGACGCGGTGAACGGCGTTACCGGTGAGATTCACGGAACCTACCCGGTCTCCTTCCTCAAGGTCGCCATAGCCTTCATCCTCGCGGCCGCCGCCGCGTTCGCCGCCTTCGCCTTCTTCGTCCCGGAGAGCGTCAGCGTCTGCACCAATGAGAGCTGCCGCTTCAGCTGGGGAGTCTTCGGCACGTCGGCCGCCATCTTCGGGGTCATAGCGCTCATCGTCTATGTCTGCATCCATCTCTGGCTGAAGGGCAAGATCATCGGCAGGGACGAGCTGCAGAAGGATCCTTGGCTTAAGGAAATCATGGAGAAGATCAAATAGCGCATCACGGAATTATGAACCGGCGCGGCAGATTGATGCTGCGCATGGTTCCGCGTGATGCCGATCCTGCCGTCAGGACTCAAGGAGAATTTCTGTGAAAGAGTACAGCTGCCATGCCTGCGGCGGGCGCATGGAATGGGACGCAGAGTCCGGCGGTCTCAAGTGCCTGAATTGCGGGACAAAAGCCGGAGTCGGGAATGACGAACCGTCGGGCTATCACCCCTACGCGGCGCCCCCGGTGTTCAGGGACATCCGGGACTGGGCCGGCCGGGAGATCCGGTGCCCTATCTGCGGTGCCGTGATTAAGCCTGACGTCAAGACTGTCTCCATGATCTGCCCGTGCTGCGGCGCCAGCCTGGTGTCCGACGAGAGGCAGCTCGCGTTCGCGAGGCCCGACGCGGTGGCGCGCCGCACGATACCATCTGACAGGGTGGAAGGCCTTCTAAGGAAGTGGTTAGGAACGTGCCCGTTAGCGCCCGGTCACATGGCTCAGCGCATAGAGGTCATGTTCGTCTCGCCTCAGTATGTCCCCTTCTGGGTGTTCATGGCCCGTTCCTTCTGTATGTACTCCGGCCGCGGCGGCTTGATCAAAAGTTGCTGTGACGGGCATGGTTGCAGAACCCACACCGAATGGGAGCCCATTCAGGGCCAGAGGATCGATGATCTCAGGAACTTCGGCGTGACGGCTGATGCGGTCGTTGATAAGGACTATTCGGATTTTCTCTTCAGATCAACGCCTGACGGCGCCTTTTCGGATGGAAGCCGGAGTATTTCGCCGGCAGCTGGTCATCCATTCCGACGGTGTCTTTCGCGGATGCCGAGAAGCAGGCGAAGGACTGCATGAAGAAAGAGGTTGAGAACCGCATAAAGTCAGAACAGAAGTACGACTGCGCGGAGTTCAGCTCCTTTGATGACCGGTTCAGGGACACGGCCTGGCGCCTCGTTCAGATCCCGGGTTATTTCGTAATCTGCCGCTACCACGGCCGCATATATGTCGATGTGATGAACGGCGTGACCGGCGAGGTCTACGGTGGCTACCCTTTTTCCAATATCAAGGTCACCATTGCCTTTATCATCGTGACAGCATTTGTATACGCATTGCTGCTGATCTCCGGGTATATGACGGATGATGTGCTCACTGTCTGCACGGACGGGACCTGCCGGACTGACTGGGACACTGTCTTGCTCATGGGAGAAATTACCGGCATAACCGCGCTCCTCATATATGCCTGCCTAGGCTTTGTGCTCTGGCTCGGGGCTCGTCGAGAGGGCAGTCTGAAGAGAAGCCCCTGGCTCAGTGAGATAGTCTGGAAATCAGTCGGCACGCGCCTTCTGCCGGGGAGCACAGGCACTGCCGTACAGGAAGGGAAATGACGAGCCGCATCCTGTTTCCGGCTGTCATGGCGCCGCTCCCGGCAGCCACCGTGTTCCAGACATCCAGTCATGCTGTCCGCAATCAGGGACTTTCAAACCGGAGGAACCTTCATGAAGCACTATACCTGTCCTGACTGCGGCGGCTCAATGGAATGGGACGGTGCCGCGGGCGGCCTCAGGTGCGGAAACTGCGGGAAAGCAGTCAGCGTCCCGTCCGGGCCGCCAGCCGGCTTCCACGGCTATGAGGCTCCCCCGGCATTCCCTGGACTTGAGGATTTTCCGGACAGGGCGGTACGCTGCCCCTGCTGCGGAGCGGAGACAAGGACTGACAGCTGTACCGTCTCCATGAGCTGTCCGTACTGCGGGACAAGCCTCGTCTTCGACGAGAGGCAGCTCGCGTTCGCAAGGCCTGACGCGGTGGCGCGCTGCATGGTATCCCCTGAGAGGGTGAAGAGCCTTGTAAGGGAGTGGAGCGGAAAGCAGCGGTTCGCGCCTGATCTCACGTCAAAGTACATGGAGGTAAAGTTCATCTCGCCGCAGTACATCCCGTTCTGGGTGTTCGAGGCCCGTTCCCGCTGTAAGTACTCAGGCCGCGGCTGCAGGTACAGGAAAGGCCCGGGTGCCGGCAGGACCGCCGCCACCTGGCATCCAATCCACGGAGAGAGGAGCGATGATCTCAGGAACTTCGGCGTGCCCGCTGCCGCCGGCATAAAGAAGGACTATGCGGATTTCCTCTTCAGATCCACGCCTGATGACGCCTTTTCCGGATGGAAGCCGGAGTATTTCGCCGGCAGCTGGTCCTTCGTCCCGGCTGTGCCTTTCGCTGACGCCGAGATGCAGGCGAAGGATGAAATGAAGGATGAGATCGGGAAGCGCATCCGGTCAGAGCTTAACTGCGATCGCGCGGAGTTCAGCTCCTTCAATGCCGAGTTCAGCAGCAAGGCCTGGCGCCTTGTTCAGATCCCGGGGTATTTCGTCATCTGCCGCTACAACGGCGGAATATATGTCGCTGCGGTGAACGCAGTGACCGGAGAGATCTCAGGCACCTACCCTGTATCCATCCTGAAGGTCAACATGGCCTTCATCATCGTGACAGCAGCACTCTTCGCGCTCTGCGCGTTCATCGAGCCGGATATGGTCGTTACCTGTACGGAAGGCGGCTGCCGGCCAAGCTGGGGATCAATCGGCTCGCTGGCCGCTTTCCTTCTGGCCGGCGCGCTCATGTTATATGCCCGTACCTGGTTCTGGCTCCGGGGCAGGGTTCTCGGCAGGGACGACCTGAAGGAGAGCCCGTGGCTCAGGCAGATAATGGAGAAAACAAAGTAGCAGCCGCCATGCGGCGCGGTATGGGGGAATGGCAGGGGTATTCATTCCACAGATGCCTGATCCTGAGGGGGATTTTATGAAATTTTACAGCTGCCGTGACTGCGGCGGGACAATGGAATGGGACGGCGCGTCGGACTGCCTCAGGTGCCGCAACTGCGGCACGTCAGTTAGCGTTCAGAAAGCCGCTCCGTCAGGCTGCCACCGCTATGCGGCGCTCCCTGAATTCAGGCGACTCCGGGATCTTGATGAGAAGTCCGTCAGGTGCCCGGGCTGCGGGGCTGAGGCAAAGACAGACATGAGGACAGTCTCTCTCGTGTGCCCTTACTGCGGGGCAGGAATCGTCCTTGACAGGAGGCAGCTCTCGTTCGCGAGGCCGGACGGCACGGCGCGCATCAGGATCAGGGGAGACAGGGTGAGGCAGCTTGTGAAGGAGTGGTGCGCCCGGCATCCGCTCGCGCCTGATCTCACGTCAAAATACCTTGAGGTCAAGTTCATCTCGCCTCAGTACATCCCGTTCTGGGTGTTCAGCGCGCGCGTCACGGCGAAGTACTCGGGGCGCGGCGGCAGGAACAGGACGGTGAGGGAGAGGAACGCACAGGGACAGACTGTCAGCAGGACAGCGGTCGACTGGCATCCGATCGATGGGACGGTGAGCGCCGAGCTTGAGAGCTCCGGCGTGCCGGGAGACCGTGATATTGACGGCAGCTTTTCGGATTTCCTTTACAGCTCGACTCCGCAGGACTCGTTCCGCGCCTGGCAGCCGGAGTATTTCGCGGGGAGTTGGTCATGCCTTCCCACGGTCCAGGCAGGTGACGCTGAGGCGGCGGCCCATGACGGAATGATCCCGGAGATAAAGCGGCGCACGGTGACTGAGCTCAGCAGGAAGTGGAGCCATATCGATTTCAGGACCTTCTCCGTGAGCTTCAGCGATACGGCCTGGCGCCTTGTGCAGATCCCCGCGTACTTCGTCATCTGCCGCTACCACGGCGGCATCTATGTGGAGGCGGTGAACGGCGTGACAGGCGAAATCCGGGGCACCTGTCCCGCGTCGTTCCTCAGGGTCACCGTCTCTTACGCTATTGCGGCAGCAGTGATGCTCTCCGTATTCCTATTCGCTGACTACGGGAGCTGCGGCGGGAGGGGCTGCCTCACGGAATCCGGAAGCATCCTCACTGACGCGCTCATTGCAGCGGTCATTGCGGCAGGAGTCTGGGTCCTCATTTATATTGCGCTCAGGATGAGGGTCCTCGGCACGGATGATCTGAAGAAGAGCCCCTGGCTCAGGGGGATTATGGAGAAAACCGGGTAAGGCTCACCTTGTGCGGGGCGGGGCCTCAGGAGCCTCACGCAGCACGCTCTACCTTCAGGATCCGGCATATAGCAGAAAGATGCAAAAGATCCCGCTTCCGGCGCTTGACAAGTGAGCAAAAAACTACAAAAATATAGCGAGATTTTTAAGGTGGCAGAAATGATGTCAGCTATTGTTTCCAAGAATGTTCTCCTGCTAGGCCTGGGCTTTATCGCGCCGGGTCTGTAGTTTTTGCTGCCTTTTGACAAGAGAACAATTGAACCCGTGCGATGCGCGGGTTTTTTTATTTCTGCGGAGCCCGCGCCCGAAGCTGAAGTACGCAGAAACTTAAAGGATGTACAGAGGATATAGAAAAATGTCTGACCGCGTAATAATATTCGATACCACGCTCCGCGACGGCGAGCAGGCGCTCAGCGCCAGTCTCAATCCTGAAGAGAAGCTCAAGATCGCGCTCGCCCTCGAGGAGCTCGGCGTCGATGTCATGGAGGTGGGCTTCCCCATTTCCTCCCCGGGCGACTTCAGCGCGGTGAACACCATCGCGAAGACCGTGAAGAACAGCTGCGTGTGCGGACTCGCGCGCGCCGTCGACAAGGACATCATCGCCTGCGCCGAGGCCCTCAAGCCTGCCGAGAACTTCCGCATCCACACCTTCATCGCGACATCTGACATCCACCTCCAGACCAAGCTCCACAAGACCTTCGACGAGGTCTGCGAGATGGCGGTCCATTCGATAAAGCTCGCGAAGAACTACACCGACAACGTCGAGTTCTCCTGCGAGGATGCAGGACGCACCTCGGTTGACAACCTCTGCGTCATCATCGAGAAGGCCATCGCCGCAGGCGCGACCACCATCAACATCCCGGACACCGTCGGCTACAACCTCCCGAACGAGTTCGGCGCCAAGATCAGGGGCATCATCGAGAGAGTTCCCAATATCGACAAGTGCGTCCTCTCTGTCCACTGCCACAATGACCTCGGCATGGCAACCGCGAACTCCATCGTCGCCGTCGAGAACGGCGCAAGGCAGATCGAGTGCGCCATGAACGGCCTCGGCGAGCGCGCAGGAAACTGCTCCCTCGAGGAGGTTGTGATGGTCATGAAGACGAGGAGCGACTTCCTCCACACCGAGACCGGCATCAACACCAGGAAGATTTACCGCACCAGCCAGCTCGTAAGCAAGATCTGCAACGTGCCCGTAGCGCAGAACAAGGCGATTGTCGGACAGAACGCCTTCTCGCACAGCTCCGGAATCCACCAGGACGGCTTCCTCAAGAACTCCCAGACTTACGAGATCATCACCCCGGAGAGCATCGGCCTCAACCAGAGCACCCTCCACATGACCTCGCGCTCCGGACGCCACGTCATCAAGAGCCGCATGGAGAGCATGGGCTACAAGGACGGCAGCTACGATCTCGACAAGCTCTACGCAAGGTTCCTCAAGCTCGCCGACAAGAAGGGCCAGGTCTTCGACTACGACCTCGAGGCGCTCCTCTTCTTCTCCGAGCTCGAGAAGAACGAGGACTACTACAAGCTTGACTACCTCTCCGTCCTCTCCGGCGGCTCCGTGCTCGCCACCGCTAGCGTCAGGATGGACGTAGGCGGGAAGAAGATCTGCGAGGCTGCGACCGGAAACGGCCCTGTCGACGCGGTTTACCAGTGCATACTCAGAATCACCGGCGTTGACGCGAAGATCTACTCCTTCGAGATCAAGGCCGGCGGGCAGGGCAAGGACGCGCTCGGCGAGGTTGACATCATCGTCGACTACGAGGGCCGCAAGTTCCACGGCATGGGACTTGCCACCGACATCATCGAGTCCTCCGCGCGCGCCCTCGTCCACGCCATCAACTCGATTGAGTGCGCGAAGATCATCCAGGAGAAGAAGGAGCAGGGAGAGCTCCCGGCAGGCGCCGCAGCAGTAAATTAAGGACTGTCCCCGGGAGCGGTGTTTCCCGGGGCTTTCATGACGGAAAATTTCAGAGGTTCCGGGATGCCGGCCGCATCTCCGGAACTTTTTACAGACAAAAAGCTCAAGACAGCTCAAGGAGTGGAATAAATGGCCAAGACGTACAGAATCGCCGTACTGCCAGGTGACGGCATAGGTCCAGAGGTAATGAAGGAGTCACTCAAGACTCTTGAGGCCGCAGGAAAGCTTCACGGCGTTTCCTTCAGCTTCACCGAGAAGCCGGTCGGCGGCGCAGCCATCGATCTCACCGGATCGCCGCTTCCCGAGGATACCCTCAGGACCTGCGAGCAGTCTGACGCGATCCTCTTCGGCTCGGTCGGCGGCCCGAAGTGGGACAAGCTTCCCTCCGACCAGAGGCCCGAGCGCGGCGCGCTCCTGCCGCTGCGCAGCCACTTCAAGCTGTTCTGCAACCTCCGCCCCGCAAGGATTTATGACGGCCTCAGCTCCCTCTCCCCGCTCCGCGCCGACATCTCCGAGAACGGCTTCGACATGGTCGTCGTAAGGGAGCTCACCGGCGGAATCTACTTCGGCAAGCCCAAGGGACGCGAGGGAAGCGGCCCGGAGGAGGTTGCCTACGATACCGAGATCTACCACCGCTATGAGATCGAGCGCATTGCGAGGATCGCCTTCGAGTCTGCCATGAAGCGCAAGAAGAAGGTCACCTCCATCGACAAGGCCAACGTCCTTCAGAGCTCCATCCTCTGGCGCGAGGTGGTTGCAGAGGTTGCAAAGGACTATCCTGAGGTTGAGCTCAGCAACCTTTACATCGACAACGCCACCATGCAGATTGTGAAGAACCCCGCGCAGTTCGACATCCTGCTCTGCTCCAACATGTTCGGCGACATCCTCTCCGACGAGTGCGCAATGGTCACGGGCTCCATGGGCATGCTGCCTTCCGCAAGCCTCAACGAGCAGGGCTTCGGCCTCTATGAGCCCGCAGGCGGCTCCGCTCCTGACATCGCCGGCAAGAACATCGCAAACCCGGTAGCCCAGATCCTCTCGGGCGCTCTGATGCTCCGCTACAGCTTCAACGAGGAGGCCGCAGCACGCTCGATTGAGCACGCTGTCGCAGCAGCCCTCGCTGACGGCTGCCTGACCGGCGACCTCATCGGCGGCAGGACTGACGTAAAGGCGCTCAGCACCTCCGAGATGGGCGATGAGATTGTGAAGAGAATCCGTTGAGGCACAATATGGGAAAGACACTCTATCAGAAGCTCTTCGACAGCCATATCGTCTGTGAGGAGCCGGGCGAGCTCCCGATCCTCTACGTTGACCGCCACCTCGTGCACGAGGTAACGAGCCCGCAGGCGTTCGAGGGACTCCGCCAGAACGGCAGGAAGGTACGCCGCACTGACCGCACCTTCGCCACCATGGATCACAATGTCTCCACGAAGTCCACGAGCTTCAGCGCATGCAGCGAGCTCGGCAGGATCCAGATGGAGACCCTGAAGAAGAACTGCGGCGAGTTCAATGTGCCGCTCTTCGGGCTCGGCTCGGACCGCCAGGGCATCATCCACTGCGTCGGACCTGAGATCGGAGCGACCATCCCGGGCGTAACCCTGGTGTGCGGCGACTCTCACACCGCGACCCACGGCGCGTTCGGCGCCCTTGCCTTCGGCATCGGCACCTCCGAGGTCGAGCATGTCCTCGCGACCCAGACGGTCAAGCAGGCCCGCCTCAAGAACATGAAGATCGAGGTCAACGGAAAGCTCCAGAAGGGCGTTTATCCGAAGGATGTCATCCTTGCCATCATCGCGCGCCTGGGCACCGCCTACGGCACCGGCTACGCGGTTGAGTTCACCGGCGACGTCTTCCGCGACATGTCGATGGAAGGCCGCATGACCGTGAGCAACATGGCCATCGAGATGGGCGCCAAGGTCGGCCTCATTGCACCTGACGAGACCACCTTCGCCTATGTCAAGGACCGCCTCTATGCCCCGAAGGGCGAGAAGTGGGACGAGGCCGTTGAGTTCTGGAAGAAGGAGCTCCACGATGATCCCGATGCGGTGTTCGACAAGGTCGAGGTCTTCGACGGCAGCGCCATCGAGCCCCAGGTCACCTGGGGAACGAACCCCGGGCAGGGCGGATCGGTCAACCAGCCGATCCCCGCTCCGGAGGACTTCGCGGATCCCGTGCAGAGGAAGTCCTGCGAGGACGCCCTCAGGTATCAGGACGAGAAGCCCCACTCCGACATCAAGGACATCAAAGTAGACAACGTCTTCATCGGCTCCTGCACCAACGGCAGGATTGAGGACCTCAGGGTCGCAGCCGAGGTGGTTAAGGGACTCCATGTTCACGAGGGCGTCAGCGCCATGGTTGTGCCGGGTTCCGTCCCTGTCAGGATGCAGGCCGAGAAGGAAGGCCTCGACAAAATCTTCATCGAGGCAGGCTTTGAGTGGAGGCACGCCGGCTGCTCGATGTGCCTTGCCATGAACGATGACCGCCTCCCGGAGTTCCATGTCTGCGCCTCGACCTCGAACAGAAACTTCGTCGGGCGCCAGGGCAAGAACGGCAGGACCCATCTCGTGAGCCCCGCCATGGCAGCCGCAGCAGCCATTGCCGGCCATTTTGTCGACGTAAGGAAGTTCATGGAGGACAAGGAATGAAAGCATTCGTAAGGGAAACCGGCATAGCAGTTCCTCTTGACGCCGCCAACGTTGATACTGACCAGATTATCCCCAAGCAGTTCCTGAAGTCTGTTACCAAGATCGGCTTCGGCAAGCACCTGTTCCACGACTGGCGCTACCTCGATGACGCAGAGAATGAGCCAAATCCTGAGTTCGTCCTCAACGAGAAGCGCTATGATGGCGCGAAGTTCCTACTTGCGCGCGAGAACTTCGGCAACGGCTCCTCACGCGAGCACGCTCCCTGGGCTCTTGCCGACTACGGATTCAGGGCAATCATCGCCCCGAGCTTCGCGGACATCTTCTACAACAACTCACTCAACAACGGACTCGTATGCGTGAAGCTCACCGCAGATGAGGTTGACCAGCTCTTCAGGCTCATCAGATCCGACGACAGCGTCAGGGTGACTGTTGATCTCGAGAAGAAGACCGTCTCGGCAGGAAGCCTTGAGTTCAGCTTCCCGTTTGACGACTTCAGGCGCTACTGCATTCTGAACGGCCTCGACAACATCGCGCTCACGCTCCGCCACGAGGATCAGATCAAGGCCTTTGAGAACAGCCAGCCGGCCTGGGTCTGACAAGGCTGCTCTGAGCTGCTGCCCCGGCCGGTGCCGGGGCATTGTTAGGGGGAGAACGGCATCAGGCCGTCTCCCTCTTTTTTTTATCATAAGATTGTATGTGGGCTTCATGGCTTTAATCATATACATCGCTTAATAGTTGGAATTTTGTGATGTCATCGAGATGGTGTGGATGAGTCTAAAGCTCAACATAACTAAACTAATCTCTTTTTATTACACTTAGAATTCACATTAAATGCACATGAATAGCACTTTAAATTCGATACATGCTGTGCTATTCTTAATGGAAGGAGTCAACCAATGATGGGGAAATTAATATGAGCGTTTTGCAAAACAGAAGCAATTTGACGATAAGTGTTGATCGTCCAACCAGAGAAGGATTCGCCAAGCTGTGTGAAGGTTTGGGGCTGTCAATTTCCTCTTGCTTACTTGCATTCATGCGTCAGTCTGTTAGACAGCAGGGTGTTTCATTCAGCTTGGATGAGAACGGGTTTACACCTGCTGAAGTTGCAGAACTAAAAAGACGTATTGCTGACGCAGAAAAGGGGCATGTGGAAAAGCATGAACTCATAGAGGACTGATCGTGAGAAATTTGGAATGGCAGTCTGATGCATGGTGTGATTATTTGGAATTACAGAAATACGATAAGGTGCTTTTGAAGAAGGTTAATAACCTCATTAAAGACATCGTGCGAAATGGTTATCAATGTAAAGAACTCAAACTTCCCATGTCCCTA
>DEHC01000060.1 GCA_002351705.1 Gammaproteobacteria bacterium UBA2810
CACGGGGTTATGCAATAGCCCCCTGAATTTTCAAAAGGTTTACTGGATCAAAAAAAATTTATTTAAATTTTAATATCATAAGCTGAGGATTTAAGGATTTTTCCACAGAGTTTTATATTTGATTACCGGAGTGACGGCATGCCAGTCAGCAAAAAAGAATTAAAAAGTCAGCCGGGCAAGATTTCCCTTACCTTCAAGGTAAAGAAGGAAGCAGCCGGAAACGCCAAGGAAGTTTATCTCCTGTTCGAGGGCTTCGGATGGGAGCCTGAGGAGATGAGGCTTCTTAAAAGCGGAGATTTCAAGAGCCGTCCTATTTTCGTGTCAAAGGACGGTCAGAAGAGCTACCAGTACAGGTTCAAGCTCGTCAGGGAAGACGGCTCCGAGGTTTATGACAATGACTGGAAGGCTGATGCCTACGTCAGCAATCCGTTCGGCGGGGAGAACTCCCTCGTCAACATCGACCAGGACCTGAGCAGCGAGAAGGATCAGGGTCCGGGCGACAAAGAGGACTGATCGCCGCATTCCCGCTCCCGCCTGATTGGCTCATGCGGAAACGCCGGCTCCGCCATACCCGGTTCACTCGCCGGGCAGAGGGGCCGGCGGTGTTTTTTAAAGTCTCCGCCAGTACTGCCGGGTGGCTCGAATATTCTGACCGTGAGCTTTTAAAACAAAGAAGCCCGCCAAAGGCGGGCTCTTGTAAAAGGGGCAGCGCTGTCAGCCGCTGAATTACTCAGCAGCGTTCTGCTTGGCCTCAAGCTTCTCGCGGATACGAGCAGCCTTGCCCTTAAGGTCACGGAGGTAATACAGCTTGGCACGGCGGACATCACCACGGCGGACAACCTTAACCGATGCAATCATGGGGCTGTGGGTCTGGAATACTCTCTCGATTCCCTCGCCTGCGAAGATCTTGCGTACGGTGAAGGAGGAGTTGATTCCGCGGTTGCGCTTGGCAATCACAACGCCCTGATATGCCTGGAGACGCTCTTTGTCTCCTTCCTTGACACGAACCTCAACGACTACGGTATCGCCCGGAGCAAAAGAAGGGATATCCGTACGGAGCTGTTCCTGCTCAATTTCCTGAATAATTTTGTTTTTCATAATTTCTCACTACCTAGAATAAACTGTTAACTCTTCCCTTCGGACTGAGATTTCCGCCTCAGGTACCGTGCCAGACATTCCATCTGGTCATCAGTCAGAGCTAGGTTCCTAATCAAATCCGGACGCTTCTCGAAAGTGCGCCCGACCGCTTCTTCCATCCGCCATCTTCTGATTTCGCTGTGATTGCCGCCCCTGAGCACCTCCGGGACATCCATCCCGTCAACGCTCTCTGGCCTTGTGTACTGGGGAAAATCCAGAAGGCCGTGCATGAAGGAATCCTCCTCCGCACTGTCCTCATCTCCCAGGACTCCCGGAATCATCCTCGAAACTGCATCAATCATGATCATGGCAGGCAGCTCGCCGCCGCTCAGCACATAATCGCCGACTGACCATTCCTCATCGATTTCGGAATCAATCACTCTCTGGTCGATACCCTCGTACCGGCCGCATACCAGAATCAGGCGCTGCTCACGCGAAAGCTCTATGACTCCCTCCTGATCGAGCTTGCGCCCCTGGGGAGACATGTACAGAACCTTCGCCCTGCCGCCCGCAGCCTTTCTCGCCTCAGCAATCGCCTCCCGTAGAGGCTCAACCATCATGAGCATTCCGGGACCGCCGCCGAACGTTCTCCCGTCAACCGTCGCGTATTTGTCATGCGCGTAGTCTCTGGGCGACCAGCACTGAAGCGATACAAGACCGTTTCTCACGGCCCTTCCTGTAACCCCGCATCCGGTTACGGCCTTGAACATCTCAGGGAAAAGCGTTATCACGCCAAACCAGTTCGCAGCCATACCCTAAAAATCAGGATCCCAGTCGACCGTTATCACCTTTGCTCCGAAATCAACGCCCTTCACGAACTGCCCGTTAATCACGGGGATCAGGCGCTCCTTCTTTCCAAAGGCATCTCTCTCTTCCGCACGCACTATGAGCACGCTGTTCGAGCCGGTATCCATCAGATCATCCACCGTTCCCAGCGCATATCCGGCAGTATTCACCACGGAAAGCCCGATGAGGTCTCTCCAGTAATACTCGCCTTCCTGCAGCGGCGGCAGAACGTCGTCCGTCACGAAAACAGCCTGACCGGTAAGGAGCTTTGCCTCTTCCCTGTCAGATATGCCCTCAATCTTGCAGATATAACCTTCATTGTGGCGCTTCCATTCCGAGAGCTGAATGCTGCGCCATCCTCCGGCTTTTCTGAGAAACCAGGGGGAATAGGTAAAAATGTTCTCGGGATTTTCGGTCTCTGAGATAATCCTGATCCAGCCCCGGACCCCGTAAACGGATCCGAACCTGCCGACTTCCAGATAACCCGACTCAGACATCCCGACTCCGCCCCGGATTAAGCCTGGGCAGCCTCTTCAGCAGGAGCCTCTGCCTTGGCAGCGTCAGATGCCTTGAAGAGCTCGACAAGCTTTGCTACACGGACAGAAAGCTGTGCGCCGACGCTCTTCCAGTACTCGATACGGGAAAGGTCAAGACGCATAGGAACAGACTCACCGCGTGCCTGGGGCTCATAGAAGCCCAGGATCTCGATGAACCTGCCGTCGCGGCTGCGACGGCTGTCGGCTGCAACAATGTGATAATACGGCTTTTTCTTGGCGCCGCCGCGGGAAAGACGAATGATTACCATTACAATCCTCAAAAATTACTAAACAAACTGTACTGAGACAGTCCACCCCTTTTTACAAGTGTGTAGATTCTACTCCGATCCTGGATTTTTTCAACCGAAAATGAGAGGCAGGCTACAAATCTGATGGCGCATTTAAAAGAAAACCCGGCTCTAATGTCCGGGTTTTTCTGAAGGTCCGCAAAGCGGGAGGGATCAGTGCCTGATCATCCTGGTGAGACTCTGGATTGATCCGAAGAGCGATCTGAGTCCGCCGCCGGTGAACTTCTTGACCATCTTCTGCATCTGCTTGAACTGGGTCATGAGGACATTGACGTCGTGGACGTTAACTCCGGCGCCCTTCGCGATCCTGACTTTCCTCGGTCCCTTGATGATGTCAGGGTTGGCCCTCTCCTTCGGGGTCATTGAGCAGATCATCGCCTCAATCTTGATGAAGGGCTTGTCGTCAATCCTGTTCTTGACCTCGTCAGGGACAGCCGAAAGACCGGGGATCTTGTCGAGGATCCTGCCGACGCCGCCCATCTTCTTCATCTGCTCGAGCTGGCTGAGGAAGTCATTCATGTCGAAATTCCTGCCGCTCTTAATCTTATTGGCGAACTTCTGGGCCTTCTCCTGATCTACCTTCTCCTCGAGATCCTCTATGAGGGAGAGAACGTCTCCCATGCCGAGGATTCTTGAGGCAATACGGTCAGGATAGAAAGGCTCAAGCGCGTCAAGCTTCTCGCCGGTACCGATGAACTTGATGGGCTTTCCGGAGACAGCACGGACAGAAAGCGCCGCACCGCCGCGCTCATCGCCGTCCGCCTTGGTCAGGATTACGCCGGTAAGCGGAAGAGCCTCGCTGAAGGCCTTTGCCGTGTTGGCCGCGTCCTGGCCGGTCATCGCGTCGACGACAAAGAGGGTCTCGACCGGGCTGACCGCCGCGTTGAGCTCCTTGATCTCCTTCATGAGATCCTCGTCGACATGCAGGCGTCCCGCAGTATCGACAATGAGCACGTCATCAAGGCTTCTCTTAGCGTCCGCAAGCGCGCGCTCCGCTATATCGACCGGCTTCTCGTCGGGAGTGCTCTCGATCCATCTGACCCCGGCCTCGCCGGCGACAGTCCTCAGCTGATCGATGGCGGCGGGACGGTAGACGTCCGTGCTGACGACCGAGACCTTCTTTTTCTGCTTGTTCTTGAGGAAGCCTGCCAGCTTGGCCGCCGTGGTGGTCTTGCCGGCGCCCTGAAGGCCTGCGAGCAGGATTACTGCCGGGGGAGCGGCCCTGAGATCAAGGGTCTCGTTCTGCTGCCCCATGACGCTGATAAGCTCGCTGTTCACCAGCTTGATGAATTCCTGGGCAGGACTCAGCGCCTCGCTTACCTCATGGCCGACGGCCTTGTCCTTCACGGAGTTTATGAAGCTCTTCACTACAGGAAGGGCGACATCAGCCTCGATGAGGGCGATGCGCACCTCGTGGAGGGCATCCTTAATGTTGTCTTCAGTAAGCTTGTTCTTCCCGAGCATGCTCCGGAAAGTGCCGGTCAGCCGCTGAGTAAGATTGTTAAACATATTCCAGTCTCCCGGATGTCATTAGTCCCGAATCAATCAGGCGATTATACGAGAGAAAGATGGCAAATTCCATGAAGGACGGCTCAGAATGTCTACTCCGGCCTAACCTCTGCTAAAATTGGAGCCATGTTTACCACACAGGATACCCGCAGACACTAAATGAACGACACTCCTCTCTCTGTGCACATCGCGACGCTGGTTGTTCTTCTCCTGCTTTCAGGGTTCTTTTCAGGAAGCGAGACCAGCCTGATGTCCGTCAACAGATTCAGGATCAGGCACCAGGCAAAGAGCGGCAACCTTGCGGCGCAGCGCGTCGAGCGCCTGCTCAGCCATCCTGACAAGCTGCTCACCATGATTCTAATCGGCAACAACCTTGTCAACATCTACGCATCCTCGATAGCAACCATCGTATCAATGCGGCTTTTCGGCAGCTACGCCGTCGCCGTATCGACCTTCATCATGACGCTTGTCGTGCTGATTTTCGGAGAGATAACCCCGAAGAGCATCTCGGCCGCGCATGCCGAGACTGTCGCCAAGCTGGTGTCGCTGCCGATTGTCTGGCTGATGTGGCTGCTTAAGCCTGCCGTTATCGTCATGAACTCGATCTCCCACCTCATCATGTTCATCCTCAGGATAGATCCGCAGAAGACCGAGGAGGGCTGGCTGGGCGCTGACGAGCTCCGGACCGCGCTTCTGGACAAGAACGGGACTGCATCCATATCAAGGGCCAACAAGGACCTGCTGCTCGGCGTGCTGAACCTAGAGAAGATCCATGTAGACGAGCTGATGGTACCGAGGAGCGAGATCTACGCGATAAACATCAATGACACCTTCGAGGAGGTCCGCGAGCAGGTCTCTGCCTCTAGCTATGACAGCATTCTCCTCTACCGCGACGAGATGGATGATGCGGTAGGCTTCATCAGGACGGTTGACGCCATGAAGGTGCTGTCCCAGAAAGACCCCGAGAAGGCGGATCTGCTCCGCCTTACCCAGGAAATCTACTATATTCCCGAGAACATCACGGTCATGAGCCAGCTGCAGAAGTTCAGGCGCCGCCGTGAGCACATCGCCATCGTAATAGACGAGTTCGGCGACATCCAGGGCCTCATCACGCTCAACGACATCGTCTCCGAGATAGTCGGCGAGTCGGCCTCGGACATCAAGAGCGACCGTGACAGGGAGTACAGGAGCCAGGGAAACGGCTGCTATCTCATCAACGGCTCGGCGAACATCAGGGAAATCAACCATGACCTCGGCTGGGAGCTCCCGACCGACGTGTCTGTCACCCTGAACGGGCTCATCCTTGAGAAAATCTGCGACGAGCCGCGGGCCGGGATGGTGACGGAGATAAACGGCTACAGAATAAGGATAACAAGGACCGGAAAGGCCGTAATCGAGGAGGCCGCGGTCTGCGCTCCGGAACAGTCTCCGCAGGACTGACGGGGACGCCTTCGGGAAGGCGGCGGCAGACCGCCAGGAATACGGTGATTTTCGGTGAGCAGAGCCAAAATTTTACTAATTTTTTAAGGTTTGAATGCAAATTTGATCGTAAAATAGAGCTATTCGGGGACGCCTTCGTGGCGCCGGCGATTTGATACAACAAATACAATAAGTAAGAAGGTAAAATCTATGAAAGTTACCGTATTGGGTGCTGCTGGCGGAATCGGTCAGCCTCTTTCTCTGCTTCTGAAGACTCATCTTCCTGCCGGCTCTCAGCTGGCTCTCTATGATGTCTCACCTGCTACTCCCGGTGTAGCTCTTGATCTGAGCCATATCCCCACCGACGTGGAAGTAACCGGATTCACCGGCAAGGATCCTTCAGAGGCCCTCAAGGGCGCCGATGTTGTAGTTATGCCCGCAGGCGTTGCAAGAAAGCCCGGCATGACCCGCGATGATCTTTTCAACATCAACGCAGGCATCGTCAAGAACCTGGTCCAGGCCATAGCCGAGAATGCCCCCAAGGCATGCATCGCCATCATCACCAACCCGGTCAACAGCATGGTTCCCATCGCTGCCGAGGTTCTCAAGAAGGCCGGCGTATACGACAAGCGCAAGCTGTTCGGCGTCACCATGCTTGATACTCTCCGCGCGGAGACTTTCATCGCCGAGGCTCTTCACCGTCAGAAGGGTTCCGTAAAGGTTCCCGTAATCGGCGGCCACAGCGGCACCACCATTCTTCCTGTATTCAGCCAGGTTACCGGCAACACCCTTGATGACAAGACCCTTGCCGAGATGACCCAGCACGTACAGAACGCCGGAACCGACGTCGTCAATGCAAAGGCCGGCGCCGGCTCTGCAACCCTCTCCATGGCTGCTGCAGGCAACAGGATGGCTCTTGCCCTGGTCAGCGCTCTCCGCGGCGCACCCGGAATCGTTGAGCCCGCATTCGTCGAGAGCGACAGCTCCTACGCTCCGTTCTTCGCTCACCAGGTACGTCTCGGACTCGAGGGAATCGAGGAGATCCTTCCTCTTCCCAAGCTCAACGAGCGCGAGCAGAAGGACTTCGACGACATGCTCCAGACCCTGAACGACAACATCAAGAAGGGTGTTGACTTCGCGCAGAAGTAATCCTCACCTGTTTCAGGCAGAAGGGCGATCGAAAGATCGCCCTTTTTGTTTTCCCGGAAACGATCGCATCAGCGCCTGATTTTTCAAACCGGTTTTGTCAGAACGGCTTTCTGAGAGTAGAATGTAAGGAGTGAAGTCAAGCAAGCCGGAAAGAAAGCCATGTGGACAGTCCCCAATATCCTGACCATGATCAGAATCCTGATGATCCCTGTTTTCGTCATCCTTTTCTACGTTCCGGCAGATCACTGGGACTTTGTCTGGGGGAAACTGAGCTTCCACTGGATTGACTTCACCGCAGCCCTGATCTTCAGCCTCTCCTGCCTTACCGATCTGGCTGACGGCTTCATCGCGCGCAAATACAACCTCTGCTCGAGGTTCGGCGCCTTCCTCGATCCTGTCGCGGACAAGCTGACCGTAACCACCGCTCTTGTCCTCATCGTAGAGCGCTTCTGCAACAGCGATATCCTCCGCGGCTATACCTGGCTTATCACCATACCGGCCATTACCATAATCGGCCGTGAGATTGCCATTACCGCCCTCCGCGAGTGGATGGCCGAGATCGGGAAAAGGGCCGAGGTTGCCGTAAGCTGGATCGGGAAGTGGAAGACCACCTTCCAGATGGTTGCAATCGCCGGCCTCATCTGGGGAGTAAGCTGGGACGGCGTTCCGGCCATGATCTACCTCGCGATGCTCTTTCTCTATATCGCGGTTGTCCTCACCTTCTGGTCCATGTTCAGGTACTTTGCCGCAGCCTCAAGGTATTTCTCCATCAAATAGCGTGAGCCGCCCGGATGTCAGTTTTCTGACCGTTTCCGTTTTTCCCCGGGAACAGTTGTTGCATTGAGACTGTCTGATGAAAGCGAGGCGGTTAATTTCAGGAGAGCGCGCATGCACCGCATACCAGTAGTTCTGATCTGTTCCTGTTTCCTTGCCCTGTTCTTCTCCTCCGAGGCAACTGCCGGCGGCGGGATGGTTGACGAGAACATGAGGGTCACCAAGGAAAAGGAGAACCTTGAGCACGAGCAGGAAATCGTCAGGAAAGCAGAGAGCGAGGCCAATGACGAGCCGTCAGACGAGCCCGAGCTTATCCAGCTTTACTCGCAGGACGAGCTCAACGGGCTTATTGAGAAGCATGAGCACCTAAAGCGCGTCAGGGATGATGACTGCCAGTTCGTCAGGGATATCAAGGACAGGGCCTCAGTCCTCAGGTACCCTTCGTACAGCTACCTCTGGGGAGACATGCTGCTCACCGCGACCTGCGTGAAGCAGGATGTGGCAAACGGCATCAAGTACATGCAGTACTCGGCCGAGGAGGGAATGCCGGAGGCGATGCTCAGGCTCGGCATGTTCTACGAGAACGGCACCTATGTGAACCAGGACAGAAGCCTTGCGAGGCTTTATCTCCGCGAGGCCGCATCGCTCAGGAACAGGGACGCGAGGCTTGAGTGGGCGAGGCTCCTCACGGACGGCAAGGGCTCGCCCGCCGAGATGGAGCAGGCCTACAGCTGGCTGTTCTTCTCCGTATACAACACCGAGGAAAGGCGCAGTGACGCAAGGAAGGTGCTCGAGACGCTCGGCTCCATGATGCCGCCCTCTGTTGTGAAGGCGGCAAGGACCCATGAGTATCACTGACCTGGAGCTGTCTCCTGCGGAAACGGCCCTTTGTCCTGACTTCCGGGAAAACGAACTCTGTGCCGGCCTGCCCGCGAAACACTGAAGAAGTTCGGCAGCTCCCCGCGGTGCCTCTCCTGAGGAGCGCTGTTTGAAACAATGGGTTACAATTACGCCAAAGACTTCCAAGAGGAAAGGACATGCTCAGCGAACACGATTTTGACGAAATAGACCGTTCGGTAGATTCACTTGAGAACAGAATCAGACAGCTTGAGTCCGAGAACGCCGGACTTAAGGATCAGATCAGAAGCCTGAAGGACGAGAACGACACCATGAAGGCCCGATTCAACTACTGGCACGGCCGTCTCGAGACCGTCATCCAGAAGATGAGCATCACCGTCACTTCCGAAAACTGAACACCGGCAGCCCGGGCATGAGAGCAGCAAGCGCATCCTGCCCGAGCTCCTCCCCCTCCATGCCTTCCAGAGTGCAGATGCCCGGACCGGCAAGACGGAAGAGCGTATATTTTCCCCTAGCCTGAGAGGCGCCGGGCAGCAGGGCCGTCCTGATGACGGCTACGTCACCCGCACGGCAGAGCCTCCCGCACGTCTCCATGTCAGACGGTTCTCCCAGAAGAAAGAGGACGCTCACCAGCACCTTCCTCTAGCCGATTGACTCATCATCCTCGAGCTCCCGGCCGGAGACCACGATGCCGGTCTCGTCAGCATAGACAAACATGCCGGGACGGAAAGTCACACCGCCGAAACGGACATTCTCCATCGTGTCGCCGCCGTTTCCCTCGTCTGCCCCCATGGGGACGGATCCCAGAGCCTGGATGCCGATGGATGTTCTTCTGAGAGAGCTGATTTCCCTCACTGCGCCGAACACGATAATGCCCTCCCACCCGCTGTCATAGGCAGTGCAGGCGATGTCAGCATCTATCACGGCGCGGCGCATCGAACCGCCCGCGTCGATGACCAGGACCTTGCCGGTCCCGTCATCCGACAGTGCTGATCTGACAAGCCCGGTTGACTCATAGCAGCTTACGGTCACGACCTGGCCGCTGAATGAGGAAGAGCCGCCGAAGCTTCTGAAAACCGGCTCCACGACCTCAACCTCATCCTCATAGAGATCACAAAGTGCCGAGGTATTGCATTCCATGATTTCACCTAAATCCGCTGGTCCATATCAAACGCCGGATGGTCATCGCTGCACAGGCCGACAATCCGCGCCGGAACTCCGACGACAGTAACATGAGGAGGAACGTCCTCAAGCACGACACTGCCTGCTCCGATTTTAACACCCTGTCCGATGTGAATATTACCGAGGATCTTGGCGCCTGCCCCGATCATCACGTCAGAGGCAATCTTCGGATGGCGGTCGCAGACCTCCTTGCCCGTTCCTCCCAGGGTGACATTGTGCAGGATGGATACGTTGTCACCGACGACACTGGTCTCGCCGATGACAATGCCGGATGCGTGATCGAACATCAGGCCGTGTCCCAGCACTGCGGCAGGATGGATGTCGACATTGAACACCTCGGAGATCTGGCTCTGGAGGAACAGCGCAAGCTCCCTGCGGTCAAGCTGCCAGAGACGGTGCGCGACGCGGTAGGCCTCAATTGCATGGAATCCCTTGAGATAAAGAAGAGGGGTGCTGTAAAGCTGGATGGCAGGATCACGCGAAACAACCGCCTCAATGTCCATGCAGGCCGCATCGACCAGCTCATTGCTGCCGCGGTAGGCAAAGTCGAAGATGTCCCGGAGGTTCATCGGGGAGATGACCGGGCCGCCAAGCTTGTTTGCGAGGACAAACACCAGGGCAGATCCGAGATCCGAGTGGTTCAGTATGGTCGCATGCAGAAAACTGGCAAGCATCGGCTCCCTGGAGGCCATTTCGGAGGCCTCTTTTCTGATCCTCTCCCAAATCTCAGCGCTGCGGCTAACCATACTTACCTCGATATTGCACATGCTCCTGCAATCCCTGATGAGACAACGGCCGTGCTGCTCTTTGACGCAGTTGCGGCAGAGCGGTAGGGGCCGAGCTTTACCCGGTACCAGACCGCCCCTCCTACATTTGCCTGCTGGACAAAGGCCGGTAATCCTCCGGCCCTGAGCTTCGACTTCAGGGCATCAGCCTGCTGCGCAGTCTTGAATGCCGCGCACTGCAGGAACACCCTGCCGTCTCCTGCCTGCCCCGCAGAGGCACTCTGGGCTGCCTGCTGTTTCTGCGAGGCGGACTTCTCACTCTCAATTCTCTTCTGCTCGGCGAGCTTCTGCTCAGCGGCCCTGCGGTCTGCCTCGGCCTTCTTCTGCTCGGCAAGTTTCTGCTCCGCTGCGCGGCGGTCTGCATCGGCCTTCTTCTGCTCGGCAAGCTTCTGCTCAGCGGCCCTGCGGTCTGCCTCGGCCTTCTTCTGCGCAGCAAGCTTCTGCTCCGCAGCGCGGCGGTCTGCCTCGGCCTTCTTCTGCTCGGCGAGCTTCTGCTCAGCGGCCCTGCGGTCTGCCTCGGCCTTTCTCTGCTCCGCCAGCCTCCGGCTCTCGCGCTCTGCATCAGCCTTCCTTGACTCGGCGAGAGCAGCCTCGCTGTCCTTCATCTTCGGAGGACGCTCGACGGTCACCGTCTCTGAGCGGAGCCCGCTCCCGGACGGGGCGCTCGGGGATGAGGGAGTGTCATTCAGCACGGTCACTGACTCATCACGCGTGTTGAGGGATCCGTTCAGGATCTCCTGCGCCCTCTTCGCCTCCTCCTGCTTGTTCTCGCGCCTTACGTCAACGGTGCTGGCAGGCTTGTCCATAATCTCGGCGTTGTGCGGCTTCTGGGTCTTGTCAGCCTTTTTCGGATCGTTAGTCTCGCCGACAACCTCGTTGCTCTCAAGGAGCTGCATGTAGTCGTACTTCTCCTTCGGACGCTCGGGAGTCTTGGCCTCCTGCTCCTGCTTCGGCTTTTCGGTTTTCTGCGCGGCAGGCGCAGCCTGATCGCCGGAGCCGCCCTTGAGGAGCCCGCTCCTGCTCGCGAAGAAGAAGACCGCGCAGAGCAGGATAAGCACGATGATGGCGAGGAATGTTATGGCATTGCTCTTGCCGCCGCCGCTGCCCTGCGGCCTGCCTCCGCGCCTTCTCGATCTGTTCTTGGGATCAGGCCTGCCGAAATCGTTAACGTAGTCTCTTGGCATTTTTACATCCGCTCAAGAACATTGATGCCGAGAAGAGAGAGTCCGAGCTTCAGCACGCCGGCCACGGCAGCGCACAGGGAAAGCCTGCTTGCCCTGACATCATCAGGAACGCCGTCCTTGTTGACCGGACATTTCTCATAGAAGGACATGAACATGCCGCTGAGCTCGTAGAGGTACGAGCAGAGGATGTTGGGCATCGCCTTGTCCGCAGCCGAGACAACCGCATCGGAGAACAGGGTGAGCTTCTGCGCGAGCTCCTTCTCAATCTCCTCACTGAGGATGACCTTTCCCGGAGCCGCCTCACCGGCATTGCGGAAGATTGATCTGATCCTGGTGTAGGCATACTGGAGGTACGGAGCGGTGTTTCCGTCAAACGAGAGCATGTTGTCCCAGTCAAAGACGTAGTCAGTTGTCCTGTTCTTCGAGAGATCCGCGTACTTGACCGCACCGACGGCAACCTCGTGGATGACCTTCTGCTTCTCATCATCTGAGAGATCTGACGCTCTCGACTCAAGGAGCTCTGCCGCCCTGCTCTCTGCCTCGTCGAGGAGCGCGGCAAGCTTCACCGTCCCGCCGGATCTGGTCTTGAAGGGCCTTCCGTCCTTGCCGAGCATCATGCCGAATGACTCGTGCTCGAAAACCACGTCATCAGGAATATAGCCGGCCATCCTCGCTATCTCCCAGGCCTGAAGCAGGTGCTGGTGCTGGCGGGAGTCAACGAAATACAGGACTCTCTTCGCACCGAAATGCTCGACGCGGTACTTGGCGCAGGCAATGTCGGTCGTGGTATAGAGGTATCCGCCGTCGCTCTTCCTGATGATGACAGCCATCGGCTTGCCGTCCTTGCCCTCCCAGTCCTTGAGGAACACCACGTCGGCGCCCTCGCTCTTCACTGCAAGGCCCTTCTTCTGCAGATCAGCGACGACTTCAGGCAGCATGGGGTTGTACATGCTCTCCCCCATGACGTCGGAGGGCTTCAGGCTTACGTTCATCCTGTCGTAGATTCTCTGGTTCTGCGCCATGGTCATGTCAACGAGCTTCTTCCACATGCGGCGGCAGTAATCGTCACCGCCCTGCAGGCGCACTACATAGCCTCTCGCCTTCTCGGCAAATGCCGGATCCTCGTCATACTCCTTCTTCGCGGCGCGGTAGAAGGCCTCGAAGTCGCTGAGGTCAAGATCAGCCCCGCTCTCGTTCTCCATCTTCTCCAGGTAGGCGATGAGCATGCCGAACTGGGTTCCCCAGTCGCCGATATGGTTAGCCCTGACCACCTTGTTGCCGAGGAACTCGAGCATCCTCGCGCAGGCGTCTCCGATGACCGTTGATCTGATATGGTGGACGGCCATCTCCTTCGCCACATTCGGTGATGAATAGTCGCATACGACAGTAACGGGGCTCGCGGTCTTCGCGACGCCGAACCTTCCGCCGTCCGAGAGCATCGACTCGATACGGCTCCCAAGATAGCCGGCGTTGACATAGAAATTTATGAAGCCGGGGCCTGCTATCTCGATTCTGGCAATTCTGTCACTCTTGGGAAGAGCTGCGACAAGCTTCTCCGCGGCATCGCGCGGTGCAAGTCCCATGGGCTTTCTGAGAAGCATGGCGATGTTTGAGGCGTAATCGCCGTGAGTCTTGTCCTTTGAGGCCTCAACCATGATCTTCGGAACGAAGTCAGCCGGAATGGCACCGGCTGATTTGAGACCGTCAACACCCTGCAGAAGAAGAGACTGAATATACTGTTTCATTTGCTGTATCTGAACCGAAAAAAATTACTGATATTCTAACACGAGGACGGCAGGCTTGAAACGTGTCACAAAAACGCAAAAAGCCGGCCGGGTGACCCCGGCCGGCTTGATTTTCCCACTGTTCCGGACGTGCCGGATCAGGCTCTATTTCTCGTCAGGCCTGTTGCCTGCGAACACGATGACAACCTTGTCGTCACCCTTTGCCCTCTCGAAGGCGTAGGGCTTCTGGCTGAGCTGCCTGTGGGTGCCCTCGGCGATGGCCGGATGGCGGTTTCTGAAGTTGAGGACCCTGCTCCAGTGCTTGACGAGGTCTGCCTTCGGGCCTGACTCAATCTCCTTCCAGTTCATGTCGGAGCGGAGAGCCTGGTCAGGATAGCCGCCATCCTTCATCAGGCCGCGGCCGGACTCGTCGCCGTAGTAGATCTGGACCTGGCCGGGCAGCATGAGGAAGCTGTTGGCGACCCTCTTCTGCAGCGCGATGTTCTTGTAGTCTCCCCAGAAGAGCTTGACGTCATGAGAGGAGATATAGGAAAGGACGTTGAATCCCGGAACAGCGGAGACATTCTTCGCGAAGGTCTCGTAGGTCTTCTCGGCATCGCTCATGCAGAGCGCGCCGTTAAGGGCGTCGTTCTTCGCGTAGTCGAAGTTGATGAGCGAGTCGAAGTGCCCCTTCGCGTACCAAACGTCTTTCGGGTTCGAGACGCCGTAGTCCCAGATCTCGCCTACGGTGAAGAACTTATTGTCATCGAGGACCTTATCGGGGTTGTTCTTTTTCCACTCCTCGAATGCCTTTGACGATGCGTCCTTGAGCTTCGCCCAGGCCTCGGGCTCGATGTGCTTAACGGTGTCGCAGCGGAAGCCGTCAACGCCGAAGCGCCTTACCCAGTCGCTCTGCCAGCTTACGAGGTAGTCAACCACGGTCGCGTCCTTGAGGGGCTTTGCCCTGGTGTCCTTCTTGTTCTTGAGGAACACCGGAAGATCCACCTTCTTCTGCGACTCGGTCAGGAAGTCAGGAAGCCCTCCGACCTGCATGGTCTGGTCATCGGTGCCGCCGGCGGTGTAGCCCGGGAAGCCTGCCCTTACCCAGTCTCCGCCCCACCAGTCCTTCCAGCCCCAGCTCTGCCAGTCGATGTTGCCGGAGACCGACTGCCAGCTGCCGTAAAGCCCGGACGGCTTCCAGTCAATCCACTTCTCGGGGAGGGACTTCTGGACCTGCTCGGTAACCAGACCCTTGAGGCCGAAGTCCTGGATATCGGCAAGGGAGATGTGTCCAGGATGGTTCATGACGGTGTCAACGAGGATCCTGATGCCGCGCTTGTGCGCCTCGTCTATCATCTCCCTGAACTCATCCTCGGTGCCGAGGTTGGGATCAAGCTTTGTGAAGTCAGATGCCCAGTAGCCGTGATAGCCGTAGAACGGCCAGGTCTTTGCCTCAGGGGTGCTGCCGCTGTTCGGATCCGGGTTGTTCACATCGCCGCCGCCGATGAAGCCGTGGGTCTGCTCGACAATCGGTGTAATCCAGATGGTGTTGACGCCGAGGCTCTTGATGTAGTCGAGCTTCTCGGTGATTCCCTTGAAGTCTCCGCCGTGCCAGGTTCCGATCTCGTCCTTGCCGTCCTTGTGGCGCCCGAAGGAGTTGTCGTTCGAGGGATTGCCGTTGTAGAAGCGATCGGTCATGATGAAGTAGACAATCGCATTGTCCCAGTCAAAGGGACGTACCCTGTTCTCGTCTCCCTTTGCCTCGAGCATCAGGATGCCCTCGGAGTCAGGAGCAGGCTGCATGGTGACCTTTCCGCCCTTCACCTCTGCCTCTGCTCCGGTGTAGGCGTCACGGACGACGGTGCCGTCCTTCCAGGAGGAGCTGACATCAACCTCTACCGGGCCGCCGTCCCAGGACTGGCAGTCAACAGTCGGCAGCGGCCTCTTGAACTCGGACTTCTTGGTCGCGCGGAGGACGCTTACCGTGGGAGCCTCGGCGTTCTTGTTGTTGAAGGTGAAGGTATAGGTGCCTGCAAGGAAGATGTTCACCTCAAGAGGTGCGTCAGAGCCGGCCTTGAGCGCAACAGGCTCGCCGAACGAGAACTCGGCGCCTGATGAGCCGACCTTTCCGGACTTGGAGCCGAAAACAACCTGATGCTTGCCCTTTTTCAGCTCGATGTCCACGGTATACTTGTCGCTGTCCGGAGCAGTCCTCGTGAATGAGGCCCCGTCTACGGCAGCGCCGTCCACAACAATCCCGAAATCAGCAGGAAGCTCTGCGGCTCCTGCTGAGAATATTGCTGCCGCGGTAAGAGCAGCGAGAAGATTAAGTTTCATAGCGATCGCATCCCAAAGTATAAGCAGTCTGATTTTAAATCATAGATGCCGCGGTTTCTGAGATCTTTTTCCTGTTTAGGGAAGATCCGCGCCGCCGGATGCGGCCTCATGACGAACCTCCCGGAATGAGCGCGCTGCTGATATTCTCACGGAATTCGGCTAAAATTCGGCAGCGTCAGGGAGGGCTGCACGCGTCACGGCAAAAACGCGCTCCAGGGCCTCCCGGGCTTGAAGTGCACCGGCAACGGAGAAACAGTCAGGAAGGAAATGACTCCTTTAAGAATACTCATTGCGGCCTCGGCCGTCATTCTGCCGCTTCAGTCAGGAGCAGCCCTTATCCACGAGGAGCTTCCGACCAGGATCAGCGAGAGCGGGCTTATCGAGAACACCGCGGAGTCACTCTTCGAGAGCTCTGCGCTCGTAAAGTACGTTAAGGATGCCGCGGATCATGAGACGGGGCTTGCAATCAGATCGGGAAGGACCATCGATCTCGTTGTCGTGCAGAAGTCCAGCCACAAGATGGAGCTCATCAAGAACGGCAGGGTCTTCAAAAAATACTGGATCGCCCTCGGCCACAGCCCGCGGGGAAGGAAGCTCATGAGGGGTGACCAGAAGACCCCCGAGGGCAGGTATATCCTTGACTTCAAGAACAGCGACTCGAACTTCTACAAGTCCGTGCACATCTCCTACCCCAACCAGGATGATCTGAGGCGCGCCAGGGAGGCCGGGGTTGATCCCGGGAGCATGATAATGATCCACGGCCAGCCGAACAGCATCAGCAGATCATCCGGTGACGACAGCATCGACAGGTTCGTGCAGCCGATGAACTGGACGAACGGCTGCATAGCTCTGCTCAACAGCGACATGGACGAGTTCTACAGCATGGTGGAGCCCGGCACACCGATAGTCATCAAGCCCTAGCGCAGGGGAGCGCATCACTTCAGTCAAGCGGGCGGAGCACCCTGCCGCAGACCCGGCAGACATACCTCGTGCCCTCCTTGTACCTTCTGAGCCTTACGGCCGAGAGCTCATGGACCTTGCCTGGGCAGCCGCAGGCAAACCTGGCTCCTGCCCTGCCGTTTCCCGGAACGGCGAAGCTGTGGACGGTCCTGAAATTCCTGATGCCGAGAACCTCGGACATGACAAACTTCCATTCCTTCCCGTGCGGCCGGATCTGATCTCCGTAAAAGAGATGGACGACAAGGTGGCCGAACTCATGCGGGACGATCTCGTCAATGAATGCCTCACCGTGCGCCGCCGCCAGCTCGGCGTTTACCCTGATCACAAGATCAGTGCTTCCGGGGAGGCAGATGAACTGACCTCCTGTCCTGCCCCTCAGATCGAAGCGGATGTTCGGAATATACGAGGCGCGATCGTACTTCGGCAGCGAGCTCTGCGAGCGGGAATAGAGATCAGCCTTTACCGCGAGCTGCGCGACGATATCGAGTGCCCTGTCATTCAACGACTGTAAACGAGGGTCTAGCAGGCTTTTCCCCTGATTCATTGACGCTCCCTGTCTTTCCGGATTCCGCACTCCCGGCTGCACTTTTGTCTCCCGCAGCCGCACCGCCGTCAGACTCGACCGAAATAGCCGCTGGCGCGTCGGTGCCATCCTCTCCTGTGTCCTCCGCATTGGCCATAATCCAGTCGAGATAGTACTGCTCGTCAGCGAAGATAAACGCGATTGACGGGTTCTCCTTGGCAAATAGCGCCTGTACCGCGGCAAACGGGATATCGATATGGCGGGCCTTTCCGCCGAACCTGGCAAGGAACTCGATATGACTGCGGTCTGCGGAGAAGTTTCCGGTGGCGGCAGCCGAGATATTGAGTACTATTCCGCCGTCCTGGTCAACGTACTCCTCCGGGACCTCGGTCTTCGGCACGTAGGAGTCAACCCTCAGGTAGGGAGTAAAGCCGCTGTCGACCAGCCAGTCATAGTAGGCCCGGAAAACATAGGGCCTGATGGGAACTGAAATCTTCGTCTCTTTCATTTCATTCTCCTCTGACAATCCAGGCTGATTCTAAACCAAAGGAAGGGAATTATCAGCATAAGGAGGAGACGGAGGACATATCATGATCCTTAAGACGAAAAAACCCGGCATAGCCGGGTTTCTCTTGCAATCCTGCAGATGCTGCGGATTAACGCTTGGAGTACTGAGGACGCTTGCGGGCCTTGTGGAGACCGACCTTCTTGCGCTCTACAGCACGTGCATCGCGGGTTACGAAGCCTGCCTTGCGGAGCTGTGCCTTGAGGGTCTCGTCGTACTGCATGAGAGCACGGGTGATGCCCAGACGGACTGCGCCGGCCTGGCCGGTGATTCCGCCGCCCTTGACGGTGACCTTGAAGTCGAACTTGTCGGTCATGGCAAGGAGCTCAAGAGGCTGCCTGACTACCATGCGGGAGGTCTCGCGGCCGAAATACTCCTCAAGAGTCCTGCCGTTGATTTCGAATTTGCCGGTACCTACTGTCGCGAAGACACGAGCGGAAGAGCTCTTGCGGCGGCCGGTGCCATAAAACTGATTGTCAGCCATGATTGTCTCCGTTAAATATCAAGTACCTTGGGCTGCTGGGCAGCATGATTGTGCTCAGCTCCGGCATAGACCTTAAGCTTGCGGAACATTGCGCGTCCGAGAGGTCCCTTCGGCAGCATGCCCTTTACAGCAGACTCGATGACCATCTCAGGATGTCTCTGGATGAGCTCATTGAAGGTCTGGTCAACGATTCCGCCGGGGAAGCCGGTATGATGGTGATATACCTTCTTCTCTGCCTTGTTGCCGGTCAGAGTGACCTTTGCGGCGTTGATGACGATGATGTAGTCACCTACGTCTACAAACGGAGTGAACTCAGGCTTGTTCTTGCCGCGGAGGCGGGAAGCAATCTCAGTTGCAACACGGCCGACGGTCTTGCCGGCAACGTCTACAACGTACCAGTCACGCTTGATGTCGGCCGGTTTTGCGATGTAAGATTTCATTTATTTACCCAATAAGGTGTTACTGTTCTGTGCCGAAAAAGCACGCTTGCGGCCGGGTCCGAAGCCCCTTCGAGCTTTCTTCGCAGGCCATACCGCCTCTAACACGGCGGCGCATTTCAGTGGGTGCGCAGATTATACAGACACGGGCGCCTTTTATCAAGCAGAATCGCATGGGGAAAGCCGGCAGGCTAAATCATCACGACGTCAAACTGCTCCTGCGTGTAGAGGGGCTCCGCCTGGATCTGCACGGCCTTGCCGAGGGAGAGCTCGAGCTCCGCAACATTGTGGAACTCGTCGGCCTTCAGCACGTTGGCCACAGGAATCGATGCGTACACCATGTACTTCTCCGCCTGATAGGCCTTGTTCACCCTTATTATCTCCCTGAGGATCTCGCAGCAGACGGACTCCACCGACTTCACCATGCCCCTGCCGCCGCAGGTCGGGCACTCGCTGCAGATGAGGTGCTCCAGGCTTTCCCTTGTTCTCTTCCTCGTCATCTCGACGAGCCCGAGGTGCGAGAACGGGTTGACCGAGGTCTTGGCCCTGTCCTTGGAGAGCGAGAGCTCCAGGCTCTTGAGCACTCTCTTGCGGTGCTCCTCGCTCGCCATGTCGATGAAGTCAATGATGATGATTCCGCCGAGGTTCCGGAGGCGCAGCTGCCGCGCGATTGCCGAGGTGGCCTCGATATTGGTGTTGAAGATCGTCTCCTCAAGGCTCCGGTGCCCTACAAACGCGCCGGTGTTGACGTCTATCGTCGTCATCGCCTCGGTCTGATCGATTACGAGCGTGCCGCCTGACTTGAGCTGCACCTTGCGGTCGAGCGCCTTCTGGATCTCGTTCTCGACATCGAACATGTCAAAGAGCGGGGCATCGCCCTCGTAGAGCTCGATCTTGTCCACGACCGAGGGAATGAAGTCATGGCAGAAGCTCTTCATCTCCTCATAGGCGAATTTCTGATCCACCATAATCCTGTCGAGCGACGCGTCAACAAAGTCCCGGAGCACACGGAAGGCGAGCGGCAGATCCTCATAGAGGCAGACGCACTTCTTGGCCTCCCTGCGCTTTTTCTGGATCTTCTGCCAGAGGTACTTGAGGAACCTCGCGTCCTGACCGAGCTCGCTCTCCCCGGCCCCCTCCGCCGCTGTCCTGACAATGAAGCCGCCGGTCTCATCCACGTGCTTCTCGGCCACGGCCTTGAGGCGCTCCCGCTCCTCCTGGCTTTCTATCCTCTGCGACACGCCGACATGGGAGCTCCCCGGCATGAAGACCAGGTATCTTGACGGGAGGGTGATGTCAGTCGTGAGCCTTGCGCCCTTGGTCCCGATCGGGTCCTTCACGATCTGCACCATGATGTACTGCCCCTGGCTGACGAGCGAGCTGATGTCCGCCGCCTGGAAATGCTGCTTTTCCTGGGGAGTCACGCACTCGGTGTGAGGCACTATGTCTGACGCGTGCAGGAACGCGGCCTTGTCGAGTCCGATGTCGACGAATGCCGCCTGCATGCCGGGGAGCACCCGGCTTATTCTGCCCTTGTAAATGTTTCCGACAATGCCGAGCTTGTTCTGCCTCTCGATGTGCACTTCCTGGAGCATTCCGTGCTCCACCAGGGCGATTCTGGTCTCCGACTGGGTCACATTGACAAGAAGGACTGCTGACATAGCTCTGAACCTCTGATAATCAGGAAGACACGGCGGCGGCTTTCACGCATCAAAGAAGCCGGCACCGGCGAGAAGCTCCGCGGTCTCGGGAAGCGGAAGGCCTACAAGAGCGGTGGGGCTCCCGTCTATTTTTCGGATGAACCTCGCGCCGATCCCCTGGACCGCATAGCCCGCCGCCTTGTCCGCAGGCTCTCCGGTGCGCCAGTACCGGAGCGCGTCATCGGCGGTGAATGCGGCCATCTCGACGTCAACGGAGCAGATCCTCTCCGTGATCTCCCCGCCGGGGCTCACGAGCGCGACAGCCGTGACAACCGTATGCACCCTGCCTGAGAGCTTCGGAAAAAAATCCATGAAATCCTCAAGCCCGTGCGGCTTTCCGAGAGTCTTCCCGTCAAGCGCCGCTGAGGTGTCGGAGCCTATCACGAAAGCTCCGGGGAACCTCCCGGCGGCGGCAAGGGCCTTCTCCCGCGCAAGCCTCATGGAGAGCCTGAACGGATTCTCCCAGGGGCGCGGTGTCTCGTCAATCTCAGGAGCGAACGCGGTGAACGACGAGGCGATCCTGAGAAGGAGCTCCCTTCTTCTCGGAGATGACGAGGCAAGGACAAGCTGCGCTGTCACAGGAGAATTCTCCCGAGTCCCGCATACCTTATGAGCGCTGACATGATCATGTGGAAGAACGGCCAGATCACGGCGGCGGAGAGCGAGCAGAGCAGGACATGGTAGTCGGTGACCCTGCCGCCGAAGATATGGAGCGACCAGAGCGACGCGGCCTGTGACAGGATGGCAACGGAGAAGACCGCGAGGCTCTGGAAGAACACCGAGCTGTCATTGAGGCTTTTCGAGTACCTGACCATGACATACGCCATTATGGAGTACCCGAGCGCGCGGCATCCGAGGACCGAGCCGAGCAGGATGTCCATGAATATCCCGAGAATGAACGATGTTCCGACGTTGAAGAAGCCCGGAGTCTTCATGCACCAGAAAATGACCATCATCGCGAGGACGTCAGGCCTGAACTGCCCGATGATACCGGGGGCAGGCGACAGGTTCAGGATAATCCCGACAAGCACCGTAACCATGGTCAGGAAAAAACAGCGCCACTTCACTTTTTCCTGCCCTCCTCCTCAAGAGGCCGTCCTTCCGCGTCAAGCCCCAGTATGCGGTAATCCTCAGGAGTGAGCTTCTCAGCCTTCTTCCCGGACTCCCCGTTCCAGAGCAGGAGCACGTACCTCAGTGATGAGAAATCAACTATCGGCCTCACCATGTAGTCACGCGCGCCGCTCGCCTGGCCGCCCTTCACGTATACCCTGCCGACGGGATAGCCCTCGGGGAACTTTCCGCCGAGGCCTGAGGTAAGGACAAGATCTCCGTCACTGAGCTCTGACTGCTGCGAGAAATTGTCAAGGTAGAGCTCGTCATAGCCTCCTGTGCCGGTCGCGATGGCGCGCAGATCCCTGCCTGCTATCGTGACCGGGATCTGGTGCATCGAGTCGGTAATCAGGATCACCCTCGAGATAGTGTAGCCCGCTGAGATCACCTGACCGACGATTCCCTCATCGCTGACCACAGGCTGCCCCTCGTAGACGTGATCCCTGGTGCCGGCATTGATGATGACCTGCCGCACGGACGGATCAGTGTCGACCTCGAGTATCTCGGCAACCTTCTTCCTGGAGTCAAACCTGACCGGGGACTCAAGAAGCGCCCTGAGGTGCTCGTTCTCCCTCTTCAGCGCCTGGTAGCGCAGGATATCGGAGCGCAGGCTCGTGATGTCTATCTTGAGGGCCCTCAGCTCCTCGTCGAAGGAGCCGGCCTCCTCTCCGCTGTCCCTGCCCGAGATGTTGTCCCTCAGGGAGCGGATCTCGCGCGCATAGGCGCCCTTTGTGGTGAAGCTGTTGGCCGCGGAGCTCAGGAAAATAGAGGGTGACTCCGCGGAATAGATGAAGGGAGTGCTCACATCCATGAACCAGTTGCGCCAGTCCTTGAACAGGTCAAAGCGGGCATCGGCCACCATGACAGTCACAGACACCACTGCGGCAAGGAAAAGCCGCATGGATAACGCAAGGCCGCCGAACTGACTGAATGAACCGTACATGGAGTAAAGGGCTGACGGATCCGCCCCGTGCGCTATTTATCGTAAATGAAGATGTCGTACTGGTTGGGATGCTCGTCGAGAAGCTCAAGAGCCTTGCCGCCGCCCCTCGCAACGCAGGTGAGAGGATCCTCGGCAATGAAGGTCGGAACGGAGGTTCTCTCCCTTATAAGGGCATCGATGTTGCGCAGAAGGGCACCGCCTCCTGAAATGCACATGCCCGACTGGGCGATGTCGGCGCTGAGCTCCGGCTTGCAGTGCTCGAGCGCATCCTTTACCGCGTTGACGATGTTGTTCAGCGGCTCCTGCAGCGCGTCGAGGATCTCGGTGGAGTTGACCTTGAAGGAGCAAGGCGTGCCGTCCATCTTGTCGAGTCCGCGGACCTCCATCTCAAGCTCCTGCTCCAGCGGGCTTGCGGATCCGATCTCCATCTTGATCCTCTCTGCGGTAGCCTCGCCGATGGCCTTGCCCTTGCGGCCGATGTAGTTGATGATCGCCTCGTCGAACTTGTCTCCGCCGACGTCAATTGACTTTCTCTCGACTATGCCGTTGAGGGAGATGATGGCGACCTCGGTGGTGCCGCCGCCGATGTCTATGATCATGCTTCCGGTTGCCTCGGCTACGGGAAGCCCGGCGCCGATTGCGGCAGCCATCGGCTCCTCAAGGAGGATAACCTTGGACGCGCCGGCACCCTTGGCCACCTCAACGATTGACTTCCTCTCAACCTGGGTGGACCCGCAGGGAACGCAGATAAGGACCCTGGGCTTCGGCTTGAAGAAGCTGCTGACCCTGACCTTGGCAATGAACTCCTGCAGCATGCGGCCGGTATTGTCAAAATCGGAGATGACGCCGTTCTTCATGGGGCGGATGGCCTGCAGGTTGCCGGGGGTCTTGCCGAGCATCCTCTTTGCCTCGAGCCCGACTGCCTGCACAGTCCGCTGGGCACTGTTCGGCTCGGTTCTGATTGCGACCACAGACGGCTCGTTCAGAACTATGCCCCTGCCGCGCGCGTAAATAATGGTATTGGCTGTTCCCAGATCTATGGAGAAATCGTTTGAGAACATGCCGAAGAACTTACTAAACATGATGGATACCCTGAAGAACCGGCAAGCTGGCCGGAGCAAACAATAGTAGACGTGCGGATTTTATCATAGTCGCCGGTCATATCATTAAAAAAACCGCACCTCCGGGAAATATCGCGGGATGGAAAAACGTGATGCACCGCAAAGGAGAATGCACCGAATGTGTGCATTTGCCCCGTGCGGGATCACCTACCAATAATGAGAGATAAATCTCATAATTTTCAAATCCCAGAAATAACCAGCCTGAAACAGTGATTTAACGATTTTTTAACACATGGCAAATTTCATGCAGATGCTCGGACATATTCATATATCCGAAAACGGAGGCTATACCATGAAACTTATTTCGAAGGGTGCGGCTGCGGCGGCTGGCCTGTTGGCCGTGCTGCCCGCCCACGCAGCTGATTTGGACCCGACTGCGAACGGCTTTACCATGATCTGCGCGGTTCTGGTAATACTGATGACCCTCCCGGGCATTGCGCTTTTCTACGGCGGACTCGTCAGAACCAAGAACGTGCTGTCCATACTGGTGCAGTCGCTCGCAGTGTTCTCCCTGATGTACGTTCTCTGGGGAATCTACGGTTACTCCCTCGCGTTCACCGGACCGATTGAGGACGGCTCCGCATGGCATACCCTCTTCTTCGGTGACTTCAGCAAGTTCTTCCTCTCTGGAATCACGCCTGACACCGTTCTCGACAGCGGGCTCTCGGAGCTTACCTACTTCTGCTTCCAGGGCGCCTTCGCCGCCATCACCGCAGGCCTGATCCTCGGCTCATTTGCCGGAAGAATCAAGTTCAGCGGCTTCCTCATCATGGTAACCATCTGGTTCACCTTTGCCTATGTGCCTTCATGGCACATGGTCTGGGGCGGCGGCTGGCTTGACAACGCGTTCCATGTATGGGACTTCGCAGGCGGCACCGTCGTTCATATTGATGCGGCTGTGTGCGCTCTCGTAGGTGCATACTACATCAAGGCCAGAATCGGCTACGGCAAGGAAAGAATGGCTCCTCACAGCCTTCCTCTCTGCATGATCGGCGCCGCTCTCCTCTGGGTGGGCTGGTTCGGCTTCAATGCCGGCTCCGAGCTTACTCCTGACGGAACCGCTGCCCTTGCATTCATGACCACCTGCATTGCACCTGCCTGCGCGGTAATTGCATGGAGTGCCGGTGAGTGGGTTATGAACGGCAAGCCTTCCTGCCTCGGTGCATGCTCCGGTGCGGTTGCCGGCCTGGTTGCCATCACCCCTGCCTGCGGCTTCGTAGGATTCGGCGGTGCCATCGTAATCGGTCTTGCAGCAGGCTTCATCTGCCTCTGGGGTGTTCACGGCCTCAAGAAGCTCCTCAAGGTTGATGATTCACTCGATGTATTCGGAGTTCACGGTGTCGGCGGTATCGTCGGTGCTCTCCTTACCGGTATCTTCTGCGCCCCTGAGCTCGGCGGCACCGGCTTCAAGGAAGGAAATGACTCCATCATCTCCCAGTTCACCGCTCAGCTGATTTCCGTAGTGGTAACCATCGGCTGGACCGGAATTGTCTCCCTCGTCGGCTACTGGGTTGCAGACAAGCTCGTCGGCATCAGAGTCAGCGCTGATGAGGAAAGAGAAGGTCTGGACCTCGCAAGCCACGGCGAGCGCGGATACAACTACTAATCAGAGACAAAAGCTGCAGTCCGGCTCAGGCCGGGCATGGAGCTGCAGAACAGAGGGGTTCCCGGAAGGGAGCCCCTTTTTCGTTGCCGGAAGAGGGAGCGGAATTCCCCGAGCCTGTTGCAAAACATGTCCAAAACAAGCAAAATAGCTGCAGTTCACAAGAGGTTCCAATGGATACAAGCGTCCCCAGAGTCTCGGTAGCACTGCCTGTCTACCGGACCAAAGAAAAGTATCTTCGCGACTGCCTTGACGGCCTGCTTGCCCAGACAGAGACAAATTTCGAAATCGTCATACTTGATGACTGCCCGGAGGACACGTCCGCGGAGAAGGTCATACGCGAGTATATGGAGAAGGATCCCAGGATAATCTACCAGAGGAACAGCTCCAACCTCGGCATCTCGGAGACCCGCAACAGGCTCATCGACATGTGCCGTGCGGAATACATAGCAGTGCACGATCACGATGACATCTCGCTTCCTAACAGGCTCGAGAAGGAGGCAGACTACCTCGACGCGCACCCTGACACCGCGGCGGTCGGATCCTGGATGAAAAGCATCGGCGGATGCCCAAGGCTTGAGAAGTTCCCCGATGACGACTCGTCAATCCTGAGGGAGTGCTTCTACAGATGCCCTGTCGGCCACACCACAGCGATGCTCCGCAAGAGCATGCTGAAAAAGCACGGCATCAGATACGAGGAGGAGTTTTTCCCCTGCGAGGATTTCGCGCTTTTCATAAAAATCGCGCTCTGCGAGAATGTCCACAACATCCCGGAGACGCTGGTTCTCTACAGGGATCACGATGACAACACCAGCAGCACCCATATGCGGGAGCTGCATCTGGAGACTGACAGGCTGCGCGCATACCTTGCACAGAAGAGGCCGGATGTTGCCGCAGACGCCTACGCCTTCGGCGTGAAGCAGTGGAAGATAACAATATTCGGCATTCCTGTACTCAAGGTCAGGCAGTATGTGTCAAGGACAGTCGGGCTGCTCTTCGGCTTCCTGCCGGTATTCCGCTGCCAGAAAAGCCTCAAGAAAGGTGACAAGAAATACTCCAGGCAGTTCAGGCTCTGACCGGGGAGCCGGCCTGAAGCTTTCATCAGACAGGCCAGCGCATCTGCCGGCTTGCGCCCGCAGCCCCGGCTTCTAGCTTCCCGCTACGGCAATATCATCTATGAGGACTGATCCGGACTGGATGTCAAGCCTCGGATCATAGTCATCCGCCATCGCAATCATATTCTTGAAGACATCCTTCATGTTGCCCGCGATGGTGAACTCGTGAACGGGGTACTTTATTTCCCCGTCCTCCACCCAGAAGCCGAACGCACCTCGGGAGAAATTGCCGTCAATGACGCTTGCGCCCTGCCCCATGAGCTTTGTGACGAAGATTCCCTTCCCCATCGTCTTCAGCAGGGAGTCAAGGCCGTCCATGGTGTTGTTGGTCACGAACCAGTTGTAAATCCCGCCGCTGTGGCCGTTGGTCCTCATACCGAGCTTCCTCGCGGTATAGGTCGAGAGGAGATACTCATTGAGCTTACCGCAGCTCACGATGTCAGAGACTTTTACCCTGACGCCCTCACCGTCAAAGGGAGCGCTGCCGAACGCGCCGCGGATGAACGGATCCTCATGAATCGTCACCCAGTCCGGCAGGACCTTTTCCCCGAGCTTCCCGTCAAGGAAAGAAATGTGCTGGTACTGGTGCCGGCCTCCAATTGCGCTGGCAAACACTTCGAAGAGCCCGGCGGCAAGGTGGTTCTCAAGTATGACAGGGACCCTCATGGTCTGCACTTTTCTGGGGCCGAGCTTGCGCAGCGTACGGTCCGCAGCCTCGCGGGCGACCTCCTCTGCGGACATCAGCCTGTCAGGATAGCGCGAGCAGGTATAGGAGCCGCCGGTCTCCACGGCGCCGTCCTTCTCCCCGATGAGCCCGAGCGAGAGGGAATATGCGGATGTGGGGTACCCGCTGCAGAAGCCATGGGTATTGCCCATAACCCCCACACCGTAGCTGTAGCCGTAGTCGGCGCCATGGGATCTCCTGAGCCTCGGATCCATGGACAGCGCAAGCTTCTCGGTTTTCGAAAGAAGCTCGATGGCCGACTCGGAATCCGGCTCCGACGGATGGCAGAGATCAAGATCCCTGATTTCCGAGGCAGGCACCAGCATGTCATCGTCAGGAAGGACCGCATCAGGATCGCGGCTGGTATGCCTCGCTATTGAATAGGCAGCATCAACCGCGCTCTCGACTGCCTCCCTCGACAGGTCGCTGGTTGAGGAGCGGCCGCGCCTGCCGTCGCTGTAGACAGTCACTGACAGACCGCGGGACTTGTTGAACTCAATGTTCTCCACCTCGCCGTTCAGGGTGCTGACGCTGAGTCCGGTGCTCTGGCCGATGTTCATGTAAGCCTCGGTCACGCCGCTTTTCCTGGCGTAGTCGAGGCCGCGGCTGACGATTTCCTCCAGCTTTTTCTGCTCGTTCCTAAGACGTTCTCTGATTTCCATGACGCTCCCTCCGGCGTCTACTCTAAAGAAATCCCGTGTATTTCTCAAGAAGATGAGAACAGATCTGGAGGTGATCACTCATTTTATCAGCATGACACGATGACACTCACCGGCGTTCTGCTAAAATCAGCCGTGAACTTGAGCGGCGAGAGGCCGCGGAACCGGTGTCAGCCCCGGGAAAAAGGAAAAACAGATGACAGCAGTACGACCGATAAAAAAACGCGGCTCCGGTGACAGCGAGACCGAATACTCCAGGGAAAGCAAGAGCGCCAGGAAGCGCGAGGCCAAGCGCTATGAGCAGCTCGGGCGCGATCTGGTCATGCTCGGCGACCAGGACTTCGAGAAGCTTGACTTCGGAGACAACGACGAGCTCCGCTCCGAGATGCTGACCGGAAGGAGGCTGAGAGGCCAGTACGAGTCCTTCCGCAGGCAGATGATGCATGTCGGCAGGCTCCTCATGACCTGCGACATCAGCGAGCTCGAGAAGGAGCTCAGGATCATCCAGGGACGGCGCACCTCGGGCTCTGCCGAGCTGCATAGAATCGAGAAAATCAGGGAGGATCTCATCGGTCCTGACGGGAGCGCCGCACTCAACGAAATCATGGGCAAATGCCCTGCCCTTGACCGGAGCAAGATCAGGGCGCTAGTCAAGAAGGCGCATTCCGAGGAAGAGCAGGGCAGGCCTCCCGCAGCGTCAAGGGAGCTGTTCCGCTACATCCGCGACAATTACCGGGAGTCAGGATCCGGAGACAAAGAATCAGTTTTCTCCGCTCAGGATGATGATGACGGTGAGGAAGGCGCAGGCACCGGTCCTGAGCAGTGAGACAGCAGAGTATTTGGTTAAGGTATATTGATATGAGGAGAGCATAATGAGGAAATTGTTATCTGTGGCCGCAGGCGGAATGGCACTGCTTGTATCATTCTGCGCGTTTTCAGCTGACTACCTCATCGATGTAAGGACACCTCAGGAGTTCAGCGAGGGACACCTGAAGGGGGCCATAAACATCGAATACCAGAACATCCTGAACGGGGCAGAGGCGCTCAATATCAGCAAGGAGCAGGATACGGTAAGGGTTTACTGCAGATCAGGCCACCGTGCAGGCATTGCCCTCGAGACACTGAGGCAGGCGGGCTTCAGGAATGTGGAGAACCTCGGCGGATTCGAGGAGCTCGCGAAGACAATGCCGGCGGAATAGCAATATGAGCGCAACAGTAAGCCTTCTTATCGTAATAGCCGTACTCGTCTGCTGCATAGCGGTCATCCGCATGGCTCTCAGAAAGCCCGGCAGCGCCTCCGCAGGCGCTCAGGCCAATGGGCAGAAGCTCTACAAGGAGACCGAGCACCTTCCGGGGAATTTCATGGGCTTTTCCGTATACCGGATCTCGAATCCTGCAGAAGCCCACACCATCACGGAATACTTCCTGGTAAAGAAGAAGAACTACATCTGGATCAACGCAGCCCTCCGGGAAATACAGGGCGAGGCGGAGACCGCTGATGAGCTCCTTGAGGCCGAGCTGCAGCATCTCTCGGTCAAGGACAGGAAGATCTGCGAAGGCTCATCCCTGCTCGGGCACGAGGCAGCCTCAGCGGAAATCAGGGTCGGCGGCAGCACCTTCCGAGTCACGGTTGTCCCGTTTGAGGGGAAATACCTCAGGGTATCGGCCATGGGAACATCTGCTGACGACGCTTTGCTCACAAAGCTTGACGCCTATGTGAAATCCGCCGGAAAGGACGGGTTCATCAGCTAGCCGCGTGATGATGTCACGGCGCGCGTGGGATCCTCTGAGCAGGGAGGCTCCCTCCGGCCATCTCACCGGCTTTCCCGCCAAGCGATTCACGCAGAAGTGACTCGGCTGCCGACAGGGCCTCACCGGCATTTCTACCGCCGGAGAGCAGCCGCTGAAGCCCGGTGTACATTTCATGGGGCGAGCGCTGTCCGGCCAGGCAGTGCCCGAGCACAAGCCGGTGCCCGATCTGAAGCCCCGTATCCTGATAGCAGTCAAGCGACGAATGGACATTCTCGGCAGCTGCCGCAGCTGCGCCCAGCGACTTCCAGCTTAAAAGGGAAACCAGCGAGCCGGGAAGACCAGGGGAATTGAACACCGCGGTCCTCAGGCCTCCTTTGAAAGACTCCCCGGAAACAGCTGAAGCCGCAAACACCGCTGTCACACCGTACGGACCGTACCCGGTCACATAGACCGGCTCATCCCCTGCGTTCCTGCCTATCTCCGAGAGGATTCCGGAGGCAATAAAGAGATCCGCCGGATCACCTGCCGCCCTGACAAATGACTGCATCTGCGAGAACTCTGAGCTGCAGAACCTCACCGGCATTGATCCGAAAGATAGGATCTTCCCGCCGGAAAATGAGCCGTACCAGAAGGCAAGGCGCTTCGATGCCTCCCTTACTCCGGAGCCCTCACGCTTGGGGAAAGCGCTGTCTAGATCATCAGGGAGCGCGGCCGCATGGAGCTCTGCCGGCTCATCAACGGCAATCCTCTCACCGGACGGCAGGACAGAGGCACGGAGGAGAGGAAGAAGCTCCTTTGCGGCAATGGCCTGCTCCTGTGGGACGGCGAGGTCACCTGATCGTTCAGCGCCCGAGAAAAAATCAGCCGAGACTGAGGTATCGCCGAGCAGGCTGCCGGAAGGCCCCTGTCTGAACCAGGTCCTGATCCCGGGGAGATTCCGCCAGGCCTCCAGGAAAAAAGCATAAAGCCTCTGGCTTCTCGGTGAATGGCACGAGCGCTCCTCCGTCAGGAACGGTATGACGAAGCGTAGAAAAGGCAGCACGCCGGCGCCCCTTCCGGCAGTTCTCTTCTGGATGACCAGCCTGACAAAACTCTTTATATCGCGGCCCTGAACGGATCCGGCTGCCGTCCTGAGATTTATAAGATCAGCAACATCGCCTCTCGAGAGAAGAGAGCACAGCCTGGTCTTGCCGACACCGTCTGGGAGGTTCTCAAGAAATTTAACAATCTCCGGGAAAAAGCCGGACGGGGTTTCATCCTCCATCAGAGCTGCTCCGCGATAATCTGGGGTGAATTCATGTTGACGGCCTGCAGTCAGGCCGTCAGGTTCAGTTATTTTAGCAAAACAGCCGCCTAGGTTGACGCCTGCATGAAAATCCGGCGTATGATGCAAGGCAGGCTCAGACCGGCTTACAATTGGCAGGCAGGTCCGCAGCGGCCTGAGCATTAATAAAAGACAGAGAGGGGATGACTTAATGCTGGAAGAGAAGCCTGACGATCTCTATGAGGAAACAGGAGACGAGTCAGATGAGGAGAAAATGTACGAGCTTGCGGATCTCTTCAAGATCTTCGGCGACTCGACAAGGCTCAGAATACTGACACTCCTCGCAAAGGGACAGAAATGCGTTTCTGCAATCTCCGAGGAGCTTTCCATGACCCAGAGCGCGGTATCGCACCAGCTCAGGATCCTAAGGCAGAGCAAGCTGGTGAAAGGATGCCGCTCCGGACGCAACATAGAGTACGCCCTTGCGGATGACCATGTGAAGACCATTATCAGCCAGGGCCTCGAGCACATCGAGGAATAGGATCAAAAAAGCCCCCCGCAGCGAAAACCGCGCTGCGGAGGGCCTGTCCTTCAGCTCATCATTACCAGCCGTCACCTGCCGTATAGGCGGTGTTCCAGCGCAGATACGCCTCATTGGACGACGAATCCAGGAGAACCCTAGCGAAGATCCTGCCCTCGCTGTCACTCTCGTCAAACACGGCATACTCCGAGAAGCCTCTGGACGCGAGCTCTGACGCATCGAGATCAGAATTGTCCTCCCACGAGCCGTAGTCCGGATCGACCTCGGCTATCGTGACAGAGCCATTCTCGAAAGCGCGGCGGTATTCTGCCATGACAGCCTCGGGCAGATTGTCCGAGGCCAGCTCATTGAAGATGCTCTCAACGCAGTCGAGATCATCAGCCATTGTGCTTGCCCTTATGGATAAAGCGTCCGAAGAATCCCCTGAGGAGCCCTCCGCGCTTGCTCTCAGTCCCGGAATCACTCTGCTCTGATGATGCAGTCTCGGTCTTCTGCTCAACAGAGGCGGCAGGCTGTTCAGATGCCTGCTCAGTGCTTTCCGCTGACGGATCAGCACCGAGCTCCGGCTTGACAGTGGTTTCGGCAGCACTTCCCTCATCACCCTTTGACGAATCCCTCGCGGAAAGGGTGGAATCACTGTCGAGACGCTTTATCCCGCTTGCGAAGCTGGCCTTGGACACTGCGCTGCCGCCCTCTGCCGAGCCCAGAGTTACAACGCGGCCCTTCGGCCTGTCATCCTGGGACTTGCGGCTGACGCCTGCAAGGAATGATCCGCTGCCTGATGATGAGGCAGCAAACGGGACTTCCTTAGGCCCTGCGCTGTCAGAAGACTCTGCAGCAGGCTGTGAGGCGGAAGAGGCGGCTGTTCCGGACTTTGCCTCTGGCGCATCTTCTGCCTTGTGGTGGATGACGCCAGAGCTGAAGCTGCGGCTGCCATCATTTGAGGAGGTCAGATCTACGGTCTTCTCCTTCTTTTCGGGTTCTGCCTCAGCCTTGTGATGGATTACGCCGGAGCTGAAGTTGCGGCTGCCGCCCTCATTTGAGGAGGTCAGATCTACGGTCTTCTCCTTCTTCTCAGGCTCTGCTTCAGCCTTGTGATGGATTACGCCCGAGGTGAAGTTGCGGCTTGTCTCGCCTGATGAGGTCAGATCTACAGTCTTCTCCTTCTTCTCAGGCTCTGCTTCAGCCTTGTGATGAATTACTCCGGAGCTGAAATTGCGGTTCTCGGAGTCATTTGCCGAAGTAAGGTCGACGATCTTCTCTGACGGCTCACCCTTGGTACTGCCGGCAGCGCTCTCTGACGGCGCGGCAGACGGAGCCTCAGGCGTGATTTCGGGTGCGCTCTGAACCTCAGGCTCATGAGTCCTGTCCTCTGCAACTGCAGCAGGCGACTCGGGGGCAGACTGCCTCGTAAGCTGCTCAAGCCTTGCCGCTTCCCTGCGCCGGCACTCGTCAGCACCGGTCTCAGCAGGATCAAGCATCAGGATCTTGTTGACCGGATCGACCTTTACCGCAGTCTGAAGCTCAGTGCCGTCGTTTCTGTAGAAGTCACCGGCTTTCGGCAGATAGCCCTTCTCCATCAGCTGAAGGCGCTCTGCCGGGGAGAAGCTCTTCTTCATCAGGGTCTTGACGATCTTGAGTCCGCAGCTGCGGCACTGGAAATAGTCAGGATACTCGTAGAACTGCTCCTGGCCGCACAGACAGCACTCGACGTGCACATGAGGATAGAACTCAGCCGCCCAGCCGTCCTTGGACTTGCGGCTGGTATCGACAGACACCTTGACGGGCATGGCAAGCCCGTTCTTGTCAGTGCAGTCGGTCAGCTCAAGCTGCATGCCGTCGTTGACGAGGCTCTCAAGCTCATCATCCGAGAAGTCATGACCGTGGTAGGTGCGCTTCACCACAAACCCGCACTTGTCATCAGAACAAACGTAATCCCATCTTCTGCGTCTCATTTTCATACCGCAGCAGGGACATATAAGATTAAGAGAAGATTTAGTTGAAGTTGCCATTTTCTTACCTATAAATTTGAGCAGATTCTAGCACAGTAAGAAGGCAATTAATAAAACGGCCTTATCAGAATGATAAATAGACAGAAAAAAACAATCGAGTAGGCGGATGT
>DEHC01000044.1:0-19379 GCA_002351705.1 Gammaproteobacteria bacterium UBA2810
ATGGATGAGGACGGGAACATCATTGATCCATGGGGCGGAATGTCAGATCTCAAAAAGCACATCATCCGCCACACCTCGCCTGCCTTCGAGGAGGATCCGCTGAGGGTTCTGCGCGTCGCGCGCTTTGCCGCGAGGTTCGCGCCGCTCGGCTTCACCATCGCCACCGGGACGATGGATCTCATGAAGAAAATCGTAAGGAGCGGGGAGCTCACCTATCTTGTCCCGGAGCGGGTGTGGCAGGAGTTCTACAAAACCCTGCAGCACGGCATGCTCGATGTGTTCGTGAGGACCCTACATGAGTGCGGCGCGCTCAGGGCGGTCTTTCCGGAGCTTGACGCGCTCTACGGCGTCCCCGCAAGGAAGGACTGGCATCCGGAGGTTGACACCGGCATACACATGGAGCTCTGCCTCAGGATAATCTCCGATGATCCGGATCCGGTGGTGAAGTTCGGCGTGTTCTGCCACGATTTCGGAAAGGCGCTCACCCCTAAGGAGCAGCTGCCGAGGCATCCGATGCACGGGCCGAAGGGCAAGCCGCTTGTCGAGAGAATGTGCGAAAGGCTCAGAATACCGAACGAGTACCGCGATTTTGCGAGGATTGTGTGCGAGAACCACTCGCTGGTGCACCGCTTCATCAGGCGCTCAAGAACTTCTTCTGCGCTTAAGGTGTTCTATGCCATTGACGCCTTCAGGCACCCCGAGCGCGTCGCGATGCTCGCGAAGGCGGCGGCGACCGACTACCACGGGCGCCTCGGCTTCGAGAAGCTGCCCTATCAGCCTGCCACGTACATGATTGACATGTTCGATGCGGTTAGGAAGGTCACTCCCGCGGACATCATAAAGGCCGGGGCGAAGGGCATTCAGATTAAGGAGCGCCTTGCGCGCCACAGAATGCGCGCGCTCGTCATCGCGCGGAGAAACTGGTTTGCCACGCATGAGATCATCCCGGAGCATGGCGGCGGCTGGAGCAGGTCGCAGAGGGCGCTTGAACCGCTGCGCGTCAGGGAGCCTGACACGCCGCTGACACACTGAAATCTTTCCCTGAATAGTCATCCGTCCGGGGCATGTACGCTGAGCGAGGAGCTCCGGTAAGGGAGCCTTCTTGCCGGAAGTTTTCAGATTTTTGCGTTTTACGTCATTCTTAGTTCCGTTTTCCCTGCATATAATGAACTGTCAGGCAGATGCTGCCGGCATTCCGGATCTTCCGTTCAGCTCAATATGGAGGCTTAATGTACCCGTATAATCTTTGTCTTCCCACCAACCTGGTATTCGGAAAGGGCCGCGTGAGCGAGCTTCCTGATCTCGTCAGCGGCATGGGGAAAAATGTTCTGCTTGCCTACGGCGGCGGCAGCATCAAAAAAATCGGCCTCTATGACAGGGTCAAGGCGCTGCTCAACGGCTTCAATATCGTGGAGCTTTCCGGTATCGAGCCCAACCCGAAGATCGGCTCTGTCCGCGAGGGCGTGAGGCTCTGCCGCGAGAACAAGGTGGACTTCATCCTCGCAGTCGGCGGCGGCAGCGTAATCGACTGCGTGAAGAACGTCGCCTGCGGCGTCTTCTACGAGGGCGATCCCTGGGATCTGGTTCTTGACCGCACCAAGATCGGAAAGAGCCTTCCCATCGTCTCGATCCTCACCCTTGCGGCAACCGGCTCCGAGTACGACGGCGGCGCGGTAATCACCAATCCTGACACCCACGAGAAGCTTGCACTCCTCGGCGGCCCGTCCCTCTTCCCGAAGATTTCGATCCTCGACCCGGAGTACACCTATACCGTAAGCGCCAGGCAGACCGCCGCGGGCTCCGCAGACATCTTCAACCACACGCTCGAGAGCTATCTGGTGAAGGAGGGCAATATCCTCACTGACGGCATCTGCGAGGGCATGCTGAAGACTGTAATAAAGTACGCCCCCATTGCGATTAAGGATCCGCAGAACTACGAGGCAAGGGCTGCGCTGATGCAGGTCGCCTCCTTCGGCTGCAACGATGTTCCGGCTATCGGCCGCACTCCCTCGGTCTGGGTCTGCCACGGCATCGAGCATGAGGTCTCCGCCTGGTACGATATCACCCACGGCGTCGGGCTTGCTATCCTTACTCCTCCCCTGATGCGCTGGACTCTCCGCGATCCTGTCTCGCTTGACCGCTTCTACCAGTACGGCACCAATGTCTGGGGCATCGCTCCGTCTGACGATAAGATGAAGGTCGCGAACGAGGCTATTGACCGCACCGCGGAGTTCTTCAAGTCGATCGGCCTTCCTGCGCGCCTCAGCGAGCTCGGCATCACCGACGAGCATTTCGGCGAGATGGCCGATCACGTCCTTGCCCACTGGTGGCCGCTCGACAAGGCCATGAGACCGGTTGACCGCGATGGAGTCATTGAGATCCTGAAGATGAGCCTGTAGCCTTTCTCTTTTCAGGGAATTAATGAAGCCGGCTCCTCCTTGCGGGGGAACCGGCTTTTCCGTATCTGATTCTGTGCCTGCGGGCTCGCTCTTCAGAGCAGCGCTTATGCCTGGAGGTCAGCGCGCGGCGGCGTACTTTCTGATCCCCTCAGCAAGACGCCTCATGCCGTCCTCGACAAGGGCCCTCGGGCAGGCGAGGTTTATCCTGAGGAATCCCTGTCCTGCCGTGACTCCGTACTGCTCGCCGCAGGAGACGTAGAGCCCGGTCTCCTTTCTGATGAACTTCTGCAGATCGGTCCTAGGCCCAGTTGCCTTCCGGCAGTCGGCCCAGAGAAGGTAGGTTGCCTCGGTGTCGAGCGGATCGATTTCCGGCATGTTCTTCCTGATGAAGTCTATGGCATAGTCCTTGTTGGCCCTCACATAGGCGTTCATCTCATCAAGCCACTCGCCGCCTTTCTCAAACGCTGTTACCGCCGCTGTTATGGCCAGGAAGTTCGGCTCGCCGCACTCGTCGGTGTTCAGCTGCCGCCAGACCTTATGGCGGAGGATCCTGTCCGGGATAAACGCGGCGCTCGTATTGAGCCCGGCGATGTTGAAGCACTTGGTGGGCGCTATCGCGGTGACGCTTATCCTGCGGCAGGTCTCCGAGACGCCGGCAAATGGCACATACTCCTTCCCGGGATCCGCTATGTCACAGTGGATCTCGTCTGAAATCACCGTGACTCCGTACTTGGCGCAGAGCTCTCCGACTCTTGAGAGCTCCTCCTTTGTCCAGATGCGCCCTACGGGGTTGTGCGGGTTGCAGAGGATCATGAGCGAGGTCTGGGGATCGGCGAGCTTTTTCTCGAGGTCCTCGAAGTCCATCTCCCAGCGGCCGTCCTTAAGGATGAGAGGATTCTCAAGGACACGTGCTCCGTTGTTCACGATGCAGTTGAAGAAGATGTTGTACACCGGAGTCTGTATTACTACATTCTCGTTCGGTGTCGTGAGCTTCCTAACCGTGCTCGAGACAGTCGGTATGACGCCTGTGGAGAAAATCAGCTCTTCCTTCCTGATGTCTAAGTGATGCCGCTCCTTCCACCAGTGAATGTAGGCATCGCTCCACTCGTCAGGAATTACCGAGTAGCCGTAGGCTCCGAGCGCGAGCCTCTTCTGCAGCGCCTCGGTGATTACCGGGGCGGTCCTGAAGTCCATGTCGGCAACCCACATCGGGAGCTCGTTCTCCCCGACGTTCCATTTGAGCGAATTGGTGCCGCGGCGGTTCAGGATCTCATCGAAATTGTACTTCGGCATCTGTGCCTCCCTGTGGGTTATACTGCGGCCGTTATGCAGCAGGCCGGCTTGTCCTTGTCATTTTTTATGGTGATGCAGGTCTTCGAAGCGTCGCAGTTGTCGCTCTCGATGATGAGGTTCGCGATGGTCCTTGCCGTGATCTTCCCGGAGCCCGGGTTCAGGACGGAGTCAATCCTGTTCCTGATGTCGGCGTCGATGTCGGTCGAGTACTCGAAGGCGAGCCTGGTGTTGACGAGCCTGCAGTTCACCATCTTCAGGTGATCAATGTAGCAGAGTCCCTGGTCAGACTCAATGGTGCAGTTGATGAGCGTGAGGTTCCTCGTGTTCCAGGCAAGGTACTCACCGGAGATATACGAGTCGTAGACGGTAACGTTCTCGCAGTTCCAGAAGCAGTCCTTGGTGAGGAGCTTCGAGTTGTGGATCTCGATGTTGCGGCCGCCGTCGAAGGCGTAGTTGCCGTAGAGATCGAGCCCGTCGATATAGATGTCAGAGGAGTTCATCCCGAAATAGTCCCCCTTCGCGGTGACGTGCTCGAGCCTTATATTGCTGCATGACCAGAGCGTCTCCGCGGCGTCAGGGAGCGAGGTGTTACTTATCGTGATGTCACTGCATCTGCGGAAGTTCTTGGGGCCCCAGATCATCGAGTCGTCGACGGTCATGTGCTCGGTATACCAGACGCCGGATCTTGCCATGGGCTGCCATACGCAGTCCTTAACATAGATATTCTTCGAGTACCAGAGCGGATACTTCCACTGGAACTCCGTCCCGTAGAGCTCGATGTCGCGGCTTTCCTTGAGTGGCGACTCGCCGTCGTGGAAAACGGTGTCGTAGATCTTGAGGTTCGCTCCGCGGTAGAGGGCGCGCTCGCCGCTGAGGCTCTCCTGGTGAATCTCCTCGTTCTTTCTTGACTTGGGGTTGAACCTTTCCATTTCTGCCATTGCTGTCTCCATTTCCTTGCTTTATTTGATTGCTTGCTTACTTACTTATGAAACCGTGACGCAGCGCTATTCCTTTTTCCCGCCGGACTTCTCTTCCTTGTCCATCTGCCAGGAGAGGAAATCGATCTGGTCGATTTTCTGCTGCTCCTGATGGAGGCTCTCAAGCGCCTCTTTCCTCTTCTGCTCGAGGATCTTCCTGGCGCCCTTACGGTCGCTGCTCTCAATCTTCTCGATTACCGAGTCGGCGGTTTTGCAGCAGCAGCCGCATTCGCTTAGGCACTGCTTTAGGCTCTCCTTTGTCATGCCGCAGATTTTCTCTTCCATTTGAGGGCTCCTGTTTGCTGGCCGTTCTTTACGGTGAAGAATATTGTAACTGTAATTTTTACAATATCAAATACTCATGAAAAATAGTGTATGATGCTTTTTAAGCATAATAATGGTTAACCACGCCGCATCTCAGGTGATGGCGGCAGTCAGTCTGAAGGAGGGATAAATGGAGCTTCGCGTGCTTGAGTATTTCCTGGCCGTGGCGAGGGAGCAGAACTTCACCAGGGCCGCAGAGTTCCTGCACCTCACGCAGCCGACTCTCTCAAGGCAGCTTGCGGATCTCGAGTCTGAGCTTGGCAAGGTGCTTCTGGTCCGCGGCAAGAGGAAGGTCACGCTGACCAACGACGGCGTGTTCCTCCGGAGGCGCGCCGAGGAAATCCTGAGCCTCGCGCGGAGGACGGTGAGCGAGATGAAGTCCTCGGAGGAGGAGGTCTCCGGCGACATCTGCATCGGGACAGGAGAGTCAGAGGCGATAAGGAGCATCATACAGGCTGCGAGGAGGGTTCATGATGAGCACCCGGGCATCCGCTTCCACTTCACGAGCGGCACGACCGAGGATCTCACCGACCGCCTCGACAGCGGCTTCTTTGACTTCTGCATCCTCTTCGGCGATGTGGATCAGTCGAAGTACGACTATCTGTCTCTTCCGTACACCGACAGCTGGGGGCTCCTGGTGCCGGATGACGATCCACTCGCAGTGCGTGACTCGCTTGAGATAAGGGAGCTCTGGGACCTGCCGCTCATCGCCGCGAGGCAGCCTTTAGCGTCCGGCAAGTTCAGGAAATGGCTCGGTAAGGATCCCGGGGAGCTTGACATCAGGGACACCTACAGCCTCGTCTATACCGGAAAGATGATGGTTGAGGAGGGAATGGGCTATGCGCTGTCCCTCGGGCACATTTTCAATCTTGCTGGCACGCATCTCAGGTTCATACCTGTTGTGCCGGAGCTTTCCGTGAGCCTCACCGCTGTCTGGAAGAAGTTCCAGAGCCGCTCACGGGCGGCGGATCTGTTCCTTTCCGAGCTGGAAAAGACTGCTGCCGGGCAGGGCAGTGCCGGCGGGGCATGACCCCAGAGGGCCTCGGGGTGATATTCCTGCAGGCGCGGAAAAACGCAGAGGCCGCGCGTTTCATAATCACAGGCTGCTTGTTCATGGCAGGCTGCTGAGCATATGGCTGGGTATCATGAGATCTCACAGGTGGGTGTCGGCCCCTGGCATAGCCTTGCTTTCATGGACAAGCCCATGCAGTCCGTGTTTGCGGTATGCTTTTTCTGCTGTCGCTGTGATGACAGGCAAATGTCGCAAAGCGACACTGAGAGTGCCGCCTATGCCGCATGGGTGGGTCTCGTGAGATCTCACAGGTGAATGTCATTCATCGGCATAGCTTTGTTTTCATGGACAAAATCATGCAGTCCATGCTTGCGGTAGGCTTTCTGGGCTGTCGCCGTGGCGACAAGGCAAATGTCGCAAAGCGACACTGAGTCATGTCGCTGATGTCGCAGTACTGTCTCACAGGGAGACTGTCATGAATATCGGGAAAGAGACTGAGTTCATCGAGTTCTGTGAATCCACAGAAGACAGGGACAGGGGAATTGAGTCCATGTCCTCTATACTCAATAAGCACGGAAAGGGAACCCTTTATTTCGGCGTAAGGGACAACGGGGATGTAAGTGGGCAGACCGTAGACGATTCTACACTGAGCAGGCTTTCCCGGGATATTGCGCGGGATCTGAAGCCGCAGTGCCGTTACAGCGTGTCAGAGCATGCCTCTCCTGACGGAAAGCGCTTCATCGAGGTTGAGTTCAGCGGCAGCCGGGCCCCGTATTCAGCGGGAGGCAGATATTTCATCAGATGCCATGGTGAAGACCGCCTGATGGACAATGAGACCATCCGGCAGTATTACAAGAACATTGCTGGTTATTCCGGATGGGAGAAAGCCGATTCGGGCTGCAGCTTCAAGAACATCAACGAGGAGCAGCTGAAAGCCTATGTGGCTAATGCCAGGGAAAAAGGAAGGCTGGCGCTGAAGTACACGGCAGCAGCTCAGGTGCTCAGCCGGCTGGGTCTCATGTTTAACGAGGTTAATCTAAATAATGCCGGGAATGTCCTGTTTTCCCGGAACGGCCCGGTGCGGGTCAGGCTGGTGAGATTTGCAGGTGCTGCCAGGCTGACGGTTATCAGCCTGCATGTATTCGAGGGAAATGTCTTCGAGTGCATAGATGCCTCCATGAATTTCCTGTCATCCAACATAGACCTGAAATTCATTCTGGACGGCAGTGTCAGACGGAAGGAGGAGCCGGAGATACCCCGGGAGGCGTACCGCGAGATAATTGTGAACGCGTTCAGCCATGGGGACTACAGTGCCGGGACGGACTTTGAGCTCGGTATATACAGCGACCGGGTCTCAGTTTATTCACCTGGCATATTTCCCAGGCCTTTCACTCCTCAGGATTTTGCAGACAGGGAGTCTGAGCCGCTCCCGCTCAATCCTGCCATTTCGGACATCCTTTTCCGGAACGGCACGGCAGAGCAGGCCTCAGCCGGATTTGAACGGGCTTTCAGGGCCTGCAGGGAAAAGAATGTACGGTATGAGTACGCCGAGACCACGACAGGGTTCCGCTTTGACTTTTTCCGCAAAAGGGCCGCCCGGAACAAAACTCCGTCTACAGAGAAAAAGATCGCTCAGCTGCTGAAAGAGGATCCCTTCATGACAGAGAAGGAGATCTCTGAGAAGTGCGGCGTAACTTTGAGGACAGTTCAGCGGTATATTAAAAAGCTTAAGGAAGCCTGGCTCCTTCTGCAAGTCAAAGATGCTGACGGAACCAGCCGGAACATAATGAGCTAGGCACGTCAGCCGGCTTGCCGGACTACGTAAGCCTGACCGGCAATAAATTCTCAGGCGAAACTCAGGCTATCCGCTTAATGGAGGCTTTAATGGGAGAAAAGGCAGTCTGCCCGGGATGCTCTCACCGCTGCAGCCTTAATGAAGGGGAGTACGGCATCTGCCGGGCAAGGAAGGCGGAGGGCGGCAGGGTAATCCCGGCAAACTACGGGAAAATCACTTCCATGGCGCTCGATCCCGTGGAGAAGAAGCCCTTCAGGCATTTTTATCCGGGCTCGCTCATCCTCTCAGCCGGGAGCTTCGGCTGCAATTACCACTGTCCGTTCTGCCAGAACCACTCAATCTCCCAGATATCAGAGCAGGAGGCGGAGTACCGGTATGTATCGCCGGAGAGCCTCGTCTCGGCCGCACTCAATCTCATGTCCAGGGGAAACATCGGTATCGCCTTCACCTACAATGAGCCGACGGTCTCATGGGAGTATATCATCGATACGGCTGAGGCCATGAAGGGGACTGATCTTAAGCTCGCGCTCGTCACCAACGGCGGAGCGGCGCCTCAGATCTGGGACCGCCTGATGGCTGTGACGGATGCGGCCAATATCGACCTGAAGGCATTCACAGAGGGATTCTACCTGAGGGTAGGCGGCGATCTCGAGACCGTGAAGCGCAACATAGAGACCGCCTCCCGTTTCTGCCATGTCGAGCTCACGACGCTCATTATCCCGGGGGAGAATGACTCCTCTGATGAGATTAGGAAACTCGCGGAATGGGTATCATCAGTCGATCCTGAAATCCCCCTCCACGTGACGCGCTTCTTCCCGCGCTGGAGGATGACTGACCGGGATGCGACCGATCCTGACATCGTTCACTCGCTTGCCGGCGTGGCGGCGGGATACTTAAGGCATGTTTATACAGGCAACTGTTAGGAGGCAAATATGTCAATAGCAGGCGGCATCATGGTTCCGCATCCGCCCCTCATCGTTCCTGAGGTCGGAGGAGGACGTGAGTCAGAGATTGTGAAAACCTCGGACGCGTACCGGAAGGCCGCGGCGTTCGCGGCAGCTCTGCGGCCGGACACGCTCATCATCACGAGCCCCCACACGGTAATGTACAGCGACTATTTCCATATCTCGCCTGGGGCATCCGCCTCAGGCGACCTCTCGCGATTCGGCGCGCCGGAGGTCTCGATTGAGACTGACTATGACGAGGAGCTTGTGTCTGAGATCTGCTCGATTGCGCGTGAGCGGGGCATCCACGCGGGAACATTGGGGGAGCGCGACAGCAGCCTTGATCACGGCACGCTGGTGCCCCTGTATTTCCTCCGGAAGGCTTTTGAGGACGCCGGGCTCATAAATGACGCGAAGCCGCGCCTTCGCATTGTGCGGATCGGGCTCTCTGGCTTTTCCCTCTCTGATCACTACCGCCTGGGCATGGCGATAAGGGACGCCGTGGAGAAGCTCGGGCGCAGGGCAGTGTTCGTCGCGAGCGGCGACCTCTCCCATAAGCTTAAGGACTACGGCCCGTACGGCTTCGCGGAGGAAGGCCCCGTCTATGACGAGCGGATCATGCGCGTCATGGGCTCAGCCTCGTTTGGGGAGCTCCTGGATTTTGACGAGAACTTCTGCGGAAAGGCAGCGGAGTGCGGCCACCGGAGCTTTGTCATCATGGCCGGCGCCTTTGACGGAGTGTCGGTGAAGGCAGATCCCATCTCTCATGAAGATGTGACTGGTGTCGGCTACGGCGTCGTGACCTTCACTCCCGGGGCTCCTGACAAGGCTCGCTGCTTCCTCGATGAGTTTGACCGGATCTTAAAGGAGAAGATCGCGGAGCAGAGGAGGTCAGAGGATCCCTATGTAAGCCTTGCGCGCATGACCATCGAGAAGCATATTTCAGGAGAGACTCCTGTTATGCCGGATAATCTTCCGTCTGAGATGCACTCACGCAGGGCCGGGGTGTTCGTGTCGCTGCACCGCCTCGGAAAGCTCCGCGGCTGCATCGGAACAATACTTCCTGTCACAGGCTCCATCGCCGAGGAGATTATGAGAAACGCCGTCTGCGCCGCGACTGAGGATCCGAGGTTCCCTCCTGTTGAGCCTGACGAGCTGGCTTTGCTTGAGTACAGCGTAGATGTGCTGAGTGAGCCGGAGAGCATCGGGTCTGAGTCGGAGCTTGATCCGAAGAAGTACGGCGTGATTGTTGAAAGCCGCGGAAGGCGGGGGCTGTTGCTTCCGGATCTTGACGGCGTTGACACGCCGGAGGAGCAGATTGCGATCTCAAAGCGCAAGGCCGGCATCGGTGACGGCGAGAAGGTCAGCCTGCAGCGCTTTACCGTAACCCGCCATTTTTAGCCTTTTGCCGAAATGAAAAAAGCGCTGCATGATGCAGCGCTTTGATTGAAGTACTGTGAGCGTCAGCCTGATGAAGGCATGCTCAGAACCGGATGATTAATCAGCTCTTTGCTCCTTCCGTGGCTTCGCCCTCGCTGGCTCCTTCTCCGGATTCAGCAGAGTTTCCTGACTCACCGTCTGCTCCTGACGCACCGTACTTTTCAGCAAGCCAGTCGTCGAAAAGCTGTACATCCATGCTCTCATCCTTCAAAGCGTATGTAACCATGCTGGAAGTGGCCTCGTCGCCCTTGAAGTCGGATACCTGGTAGTACATGAGCAACCTGGCGTCCGCACCCATGTCCTCTTCCTCGATCTTGAGGTCGTCGCTGTACTTGAAGGTGTCCATCTCAGTATCCCATTCCCTGCTTTCATCTTCGAGCGAGACAGCATGGAGTACCGTTGTGATTTCATCGCCTTTCTTGAACTTCGCGCTTCTCTGTTGAATGCCGCTCTCATCTATCGGTGTATAGCCGATAATCTTATAGGTCTTTGACTTTTTATCGTAGACGATATTCATGCTGGCGTCTTTTTTGTTGACTTTGACCTGGCTGTCGTAGGTAATGAAGCGATCCGTGATGTTTGTTACCTCAAGCATGAGCATACTGCCGTTTATCATCGGCCATGCACCGCCGAACTGGTCGCTGAACACACCCTTGTCCCAGTCTGCCGTGAGCTGCCCGCCCTCTCCGATTACCATGATGAACGCCGGAGTTTCCGCCTTTTTGTCCTCCTCGACATATGCGCCCATGACGTAGGTGACCCTGCTCACGCTGCTGAGGTATTCCTTCGGGATCTCTATGTAGGATGTTCCGTCATCCTTAAGCTTTACGGCAATTTCACCAAGCTTTGAGATTCCGTCATCCTTCTGGATCTCCGAGTTCAGGCTCTGCATTGATGCAGCCTGAGCCACAAGCGACTGTGATAGCCCTGCTAAGCCTGTTCCTGAGCCGCCTTCTGAAGGAGCTGCGCTGGGCTTGGTTTCATCAGTCTCCTGGCCTGACTCACCACCGCTCCCGGTTTCTGCAGACGCGGTCTCCCCTGAGGATTCAGCACCTCCTTCCTGGGACTCGCTCCCGCCAGATGCACCAGCCTGTCCGGCTCCGCTTCCTGTTGCTGTTAGAAGCTGCTGGTAGTAGTTGCGCCACGAATCAATGTCTTCATAGAGGCTGTTTATTAGCTGCTCGTTCAGAGTTCCTGCCATCATGCCTTGTACAAAGAGCAAGTAAGACGGAAAATATCCGTTTTGCAGGACAGCATTGAAATGTTTCGCTTTTAGCTGGTTCGTGAGAGGGTAGTACATGGAAAGCCCGGTGCCTGACATGCTGTCACCTGTCGTGCTGTAGAGAACGACATCATTGTAGGCCTGCTGGACATTTCCGCATACATCCTGAAAACTGCTGTCAGAGCACACACCTTCAAGGAACTCTCCGACATCGATTGAATCTGTCCCGTCGCTGCCGTATTTCGTGACATTCCTGGCTACTCTGTCAATTTTTGAGATAAGTCCCTTGCGTCCCGAGCCCTTGGCTTCCAGCACTTTTGTCGCTAAGCCATCAGAAAAGTCCTGCATGGCGAGAATAAACGGGGCAGAGTTGCCTGCATGAGTGAGAGAAAGGGTCGTTTGGGCATCGGTTCCAACTTCCTTGCAGCCCTGGTGATAGCTGTCCACTATCAGCCTGCCCAATTCCTCAGCTGACATGGAAGTGTTCTTCGATAGCCCGTTCAGAATGCCTGTGTAATACCAGCCGTTGCCAGGCTCCGTCTCTTCAGAGGCAACCATGTAATCAGCAAACAGGCCGACATACTGCAATGACTCGATGGATGACTGCAGGCAGGCGTCGAATCCGATAATGTCGAACGGACGCTTTTCTTCTTCGCCGTAAACCTGTTCAATCGCCTGGCTTATCTCGGAAAGTGAGAGGAAATCGATGCCGAATTCGTTATTAGCAGGATGCAGCTCATCGAATCCTACACCAGCGACAGGGCCGCCTCCGTGATCCCAGAAAATCAGCACGCGGTGATCGGCCTTGTAGTTCTTTTTGCCGTACTCCAGAAAGTCAGCCAGGGCCTCCGGTGTTCCCATATTAACCAGACTTAAGCTTTCGAGCGGGTGCAAGTCCTCGCTGTCTATCAGCCACCTCTGTGACTTTGATGCCGATATGATGTCCCCGGCATGCCATTTCTTAGAGCCGCCGGTCTGGATCAGTACCTTGATGTCGTCCTTGGGCAGGTTTTCCTGCGCCTGCATCATCTCCTGAATATCCATCGTGGCAGCGCCGCCGTCGGATTCGAGATCGCTGCCTACGAGCCATACGTAGAAAAGCCATGAGTCGGCGCTTGCCGGCATGGCAAGGAAAAACGACAGTGCCGCAGCCAGCAGCGCGCCGAGATGAAAGTGTTTCGGTTTACTCATGCATTATGCCCCCGTGCCTTGTATGTGCCGTGCCGGCCCCTCCAGGCGGGAGCGGATGCCGGCTTTCTCTGTTGAAATATATATGAACTGCAGAGTGCATCCGCCCGTCATGTCCGGTGGAGGATGCACGGAACTGAGTTTTGAGCAGGGCTATTTCATCTGCTCGGCGGCGTCGAGAACAGGCGTGTCCGGATTCTCGCCGCAATAGGTTTCGAGATATGTCCTGAGCTTTGCCATGTAGTCGCTGCTCATTACCGTATTGTTGTTCTTTGCGGAAAGGTAGCCGACAATCCAGCTCATCATGAATGACTTTGCCTTATCATCGCTCTGGAGAAGCTGGGCGCACTTTATCTGCGCGATATCAATTCCCTGATCGTCAGCTCCGGCTGCCTGAGTGAAATAAAGCATGGCCGCCGCAGCGAATATTGCTGCAATTCTCTTCATCCTTAGCCTCTTTTATGTGAATGGCTGATTCCTGTGAAGCCGCTGGCGGTGTCTCTGCTGGCTGTAGGGCATGCAGTGCTCAGGGACTCTGTCGTGAACGCGCCTGCTGGCTGTGTTTTGATCAGTTTGACTTATTTTATGAAACGGCTGTGAGAAGGGTAAACTACACCGGAGTGTGGCAGTAAGAAAAACCGGCCTTCAGCCTCTTAAAGGCAGAAGCCGGCAGCATGACAATGCGGAGGTCTCAGGCTGGTAAAGGGGCTTTCCGTTACGCGCTGAACCCGCCATGAGCCTGCTCTTCTGCCGCGGCCTTCGCGGCGTTCCTGAGAGAGCTTTCAAGGAACACGGCAGCAGAGGAGAATGTCGCGTAGGAGGCTATTCCGTTCACGGCGGCGCCGATGAGAGGAAGGAACTTGCTGAGCCCTCCCCTTGCGGCAGTTCCTGCAAGTTTGGCCCCGAGCCATTCCGCGGCCTTTTCAGCCGCGGGGTACCAGAACCTCGCCGTGACGGCGAGGAAGCTCGGGTTTTTGAGTGCCCTTTCCTTGAGCGCACGGTAGAGCGCGCTGAAGGCGTTTTCCGTCTCGGTGTCCCTTGAGCCGAGCATCAGGCAGACGGCCAGGGTCAGTATGCCGTTTCCCTGGTCTGAGAGCCGGCCGTCTTCGGAAAAAAGATCCGCGGTGCCGTAGAGGTAGCAGAGCTCCTGCGCGAGTACTACTGTATGCCAGAGGTACTGCATCACGTCAGCAGGAACCGTGGCGAGGAGGGCGAAGCCTCCCGGAAGGCCTGCGGCGGCAGAGGCTGCTGAGGTTTCGATGGTGTGGCGGCGGATCCGCTTTGCAGCAAGCTCCTGCATTGTCTCAGCGCTCATCCACGTCCTGCCCGCGGGGAGCTGCTCGAACACCTGCCTGAGGAATTCAGTCCTGTTTACCCTCGCGCCTTTTATCCTGAGGATCGAGGCTAGGACGGCGTTCCAGCCGTTGTTCTTAAGCGAAAACGTCCTCACTGCCGCGTCGGCGGCCTTTCCGAACTGTTCTTCATCTGGAAATTTCACGCTCTGGCCCTCCGTTCCCGGAGCAGGCGGGATTGCCTGACGGTTGCTGTCATATGCTATCTATATGGTGGCATATCCGGATTATACAAACCCTGTTCCGGCATTTCCCGGTTATTTCTGTGAAAGATGTTGCATTCCTGATCAGGCGGGGATAAAATACAGTTGTAATAACAATGATTACAACAAAGACGGAGCCATCTTAATTGTTCTGTCTGGTCAGGAACATCTGACCTGGCATGGAAAAAGGAGCGCATAATGAAAAATTACAGCATTGTCAGCACGGATCAGAACGCAGCAAGGACCGAGCTTCACGATAAGCTCGGGCTTACGGGCGCCGAGGTGAGCATCAACACCATCCCGGCAGGCGGCAGCGTTCCGTTCGTCCACTGGCATAAGAAGAACGAGGAGATCTACGGCATTATCTCCGGAAGCGGCAGGTTTGAGGTTGACGGTGAGAGCGTTCCCCTGAAAGCGGGCGACTGGATCAGGATCGCGCCTCAGGGAAAGCGCCGCATGTTCGCATCTGAAGAGAGTGCCATCTCCTTTGTCTGCATCCAGGTAAAGGCCGGTTCCCTTGAGGAGTTCACCGCCGGAGACGCAGAGGCGTAAGTTCTGGAAGATTTTTTTCGGGAAGCGGCCGTTCCGGCATTTCAGAGTGCCGGGGCGGCTTTTTTCATTTCATGGATGGCTTTCCATAGTACTGGCGGTCCGGTTCACTCCATTCTCTCTCCGGCCGCGCCGGATCAAAAAGCCCCAGTCTCTGCCGGGGCTCCGGTAAGCGCCTACCTCAGGCTCAGCAGATGCTCTCGGCGAACTCCTTGGCAAGTCAGATGAAGCAGGGCAAGCATCGAATGATGCAGCAGCTTTTTGCAGACGCACGGAAGAGAAATAATATTGACAATGTATATACAAGATTTATAATGTATATATGGAGGTGGCCACATGACGATGGTATCATTTCGGACGGATGAAGCGCTCAAAGAACAGGCTTCAAAAATATATGAATCGCTCGGCCTGAACCTGACGACCGCGTTGAATATGTTTTTGCGCCAGACCGTCATCCAGCATAAATATCCGTGCAGCCTCGAACTCGATGTCGCACTGGATGCAAAAAGCACATACGAACCGGGATTTTTTGCGCTGTTCGGTCAGGGAGCGGATCTAGGCTTTGATGAAGAACCTGAAGATGTCCCACCTGAGGATGTGTCGCTATGAAGTATTTCCTCGATACGAACATCATCATTTACGCGCTGAACGGGAAATATCCTGCAATCATTCCACATTTTGAGCAGGTCCCCTCGATGGCGATCGTCATCCCCACAGTGGTCCTGGCCGAAATCGAATACGGTGCGCGGAAGAGCTTCGATTATGCGAAGACGATCCAATTGTATCGGGAGTTCATGCATCCATTTGATGTAGCGCCGTTCACTCGGCGCGCAGCGGAATGCTACGGGCTCATCCGCGCGGAGCTCGAAGCGAAGGGGCAGGTCATTGGGGCAAACGACCTTCTGATCTCCGCGACCGCGATGGCGGAAAACGGCACGCTTGTGACGCATAACACGCGAGAATTTTCCAGGATCGCCAGACTTGCGGTCGAAGATTGGACAATTTGAACAAAAACGGTTGCATCACCGCTGCAAAAAGATGTCATCCTGAAGCAGGGCGACTGGATCAGGAGCGCACCTGCCGTAAAGCGCCGTATCTTCGCGTCGGCGGAGAGCTCCATCTCTCTTGTCTGCATCCAGGTGAAGACCAGTTCGCTTGAGGAGTTCACCGCGTGAGACGCTGAGGGGTAAGGGCGGAGCAATTCCAAACAGTATCAGGCCGTTCCGGCGTTTCTGTGCCGGGGTGGTTTTTTCATTTCTGAAGCGGGGCGCTGTTGGATGCCTCGTGTGCAGACAGCCTTCAGCCGCGTCGCCTCAGACACTGACAAAAAGCCCCGGTCATAGCCGGGGCTCTGCTTAAATTCTCAGTGCTTCTCAGACGTTCTCGGCAAACTCTGCGGCAAGGCCGATGTAGGTGGCCGGGGTGAGCTTCCTGAGCGATGCCTTTACCTCCTCGGGGAGGTCGAGTGTCTCGATGAAGTCCTCCATGACCTTGGCGTTGACCTTCTGTCCGCGGGTAAGCGCCTTGAGCTTCTCATAGGGCTTGGGGATGCCGTAGCGGCGCATTACGGTCTGGAACGGCTCGGCGAGAACCTCCCAGTTGTTGTCGAGGTCGCGGGCAATCTCCTCCTCGTTGATCTCGAGCTTCGAGAGTCCCTTGAGGGTTGATGCATAGGCGATCATGGAGTAGCCGAAGGCGACTCCGAGGTTGCGGAGGACCGTGCTGTCGGTGAGGTCGCGCTGCCAGCGGGAGATCGGGAGCTTCTGCGCCATATGGGTCATGACGGCGTCCGCAAGGCCGAGGTTGCCTTCGGAGTTCTCGAAGTCAATCGGGTTGACCTTGTGCGGCATAGTGGAGGAGCCTACCTCGCCGGCGATGGTCTTCTGCTTGAAGTGGCCGATGGAGATGTATCCCCAGACGTCGCGGTCGAAGTCGATGAGGATGGTGTTGAACCTGGTGATTGCGTTGAAGAGCTCGGCAATGTAGTCATGCGGCTCGATCTGGGTGGTGTACGGGTTCCAGGTGAGTCCGAGGCTCTCTACGAACTCCTCGCTGAACTTCTTCCAGTCAACGTTGGGGTAGGCGACCATATGGGCGTTGAAGCTGCCGGTCGCGCCGTTGATCTTGGCAAGGATCGGGGTCTCCTTTATCTCTTTGAGCTGCCTTTCCATGCGGTAGCAGACGTTGGCCATCTCCTTGCCGACGGTGGTCGGGGTGGCAGGCTGGCCGTGGGTCCTCGCGAGCATCGGGACGCGTGCGTAGCGGTGGGCAAGCTCGCGCACCTTCTCAATGATTTCGGAGATCTTGGGAACGAGCACCTTGTCGCGGCCGTCCTTCAGCATCAGGGCGTGGGAGTTGTTGTTGATGTCCTCGCTGGTGCAGGCAAAGTGGATGAACTCGCTGACCTTCGCGAGCTCGGGAACAGCCGCAGCCTTCTCCTTGAGGAAGTACTCAACTGACTTGACGTCATGGTTGGTGGTCTTCTCGATCTCCTTGATCCTCTCGGCGTCGGCGAGGGAGAAGTTCTCTACGATCCCGTCAAGGTACTTTACGGTCTCCTCTGAAAAAGCGGGAACCTCTGCGATTTCCGGGGTTGCCGAGAGCTTCTTGAGCCAGGTCACCTCGACGGTAACGCGCTTTTTGATGAGACCGAATTCAGAAAAGTATTCCCTGAGATCCGCTGTTTTTGAGCCATAGCGTCCGTCAATGGGCGACACCGCGGTAAGCGGGCTGAGTTCCATGCTGTTTCTCCTGATTGTTCCTTGTTGCCTGTCCAGGGGCCGTCAGATGTTCCTGGCGGCCTCTTCCGTATATTTTCTCCGGTTCATGAGCAGCTGGAAGAATGATCCGCCTCCCAGCTGGTGCCAGAGGACCGATGCCCTGATCCCGGCGAGCAGCGCGGCCCTGAGCTTCCCCATTACCGGTGTGAGATCATGCCTGCCGTAAATCATGATCTTGGTGTTGTGATCGCTTATCCTGCTGACGTACATGCCGGCGAGGCGCTCCGTCACGTGCTCGTCGAGCGCGTCCCAGCCGTTCGCGTCCATGTCGGCCTTAAGGGAGTCAATGTCATCCCCCAGGGCGTCCATGAACTTCTTCCTCGAGCGGCTCATGCATGACTCGGTCTGCTCGTTGATGTTCTCGGCGTACTTCAGGAACCTCGCGCCGCGGGTCTGCGCGACTGACGCGGGGTTTGCCAGGATCTGGTAGCCGGTCCTGAGCCCCTCGCGGTCGTAGATCTCGAAAGTCTTTTCCGGGAAGCGGTTGAACACCGCGTTGATGACGGTGCTGTACGGGGTGTCGTGCTCACCCTCCATCTCGTCGCGCTCCGCGAGATCCTGGATTATCGCCGAGGCGGTGAAGAGCGCTGCGAGCGCGTAGGTCCTTTTCTCAAAATCAGCCATTCAAGCCGTTCTCCGTCTGCTGTGCCGCCTGCTTCTCAATATCCGCGGCCGTATCTGTGTCGTCAAGCCTTATTCTCTTGTTTATCACCGCTCCGCCGAGGCACACCTCGCCGTCGTAGAACACCGCGGACTGTCCCGGGGTCACCGCGGATACCGGCGAGTCAAAGAGCACGGCAAGAGTCCCGTCAGGGCGGGGGAATACCCGGCAGGGATCGTCCGGATGGCGGTAGCGGATCTTGACGCCGCAGCGGAACATCCTGTGTCTCGGCGTCTCGTCAACGAAGAAGGGCCTCTCGGTGATGAAGCCCCTGTTCATGAGCAGGGGGTGCTCCGCGTCCTGCCCGACGACAAGGAGGTTGTTCTCCAGATCCTTGTCGAGGACGAACCAGGGCTTTTCGGGATACCCTTTTATCCCGCCGAGCTCGATGCCCTTCCTCTGCCCGAGAGTATAGTACATGAGCCCGTCATGCTGACCGAGGACCTTACCGTCGTCGGTCACGATTTTACCTGGCTTCGCCGGGAGGTACTGGGAGAGGAACTCCTTGAACCTCTTCTCCCCGATGAAGCAGATGCCGGTGCTGTCCTTCTTCTTCGCCGTGGCAAGCCCGAGCTCCTCAGCAATTTTCCTCACCTCGGTCCTCTTCATGAGAGCGCCTACGGGGAAGAGCGTGCGGCCGATGTTCCTGAAGCTCACCTCATTGAGGAAATAGGTCTGGTCCTTCGAGAGATCCGAGGCGCGGAGCATCCTGACGCGGGTCCGCATCGCGTCAATGGAGGTGTCGAGCGAGCGGACATAATCCTCGGAGAGCTCTGTGACATCGGAGCGGCGCACGTAGTGCCCGGTCGCGATGTAGTCGCCCCCGAGATCCTCGAGGGCGTGCTCCATGAAGGCCTTGAACTTGATCTCGCGGTTGCAGAGCACGTCGGGGTTCGGGGTGCGGCCGGCCTTGTACTCCGAGAGGAAGTTCTCGAAGACGTCGTCCCAGTACTCCGCGGAGAAGTTGATGGTCTTAAGCGGGATGTCAAGGCTCCGGCAGACTGACTCGGCGTCGGCGCGGTCCTTCGCGGCCGAGCAGTAGGTGTCGGTGTCATCCTCCTCCCAGTTCTTCATGAAGAGGCCGGTTACGTCAAATCCGGCCTTCTTCAGAAGATAGGCCGATACTGAGGAGTCAACTCCTCCTGACATGCCGATTACTACCTTGAGTGCCATCGCGGATTCCCGGAAAATCTGGCTGATGGGCAAAGCCTTCAGCCGGCTCAGAAAATATCTGGCGCCC
>DEHC01000044.1:19457-22099 GCA_002351705.1 Gammaproteobacteria bacterium UBA2810
GAGCTCTTCGAGTAGTCGAAGATATTGTGCAGCTCGTCATCCGAGATTGCGCCCAGGTACTTCCGGCACTCATCGGCGCTGAGAACCGAGAGCTCCGGCTTTCTCTTCACAATCTCATCGAAATTCTCCTCGAAGGAGTCGGCAGTTATGAACCTGAACACGCTGACGTCCCTGTTCTGCCCGATCCTGAACGTGCGGTCGGCGCCGCCCGGGTTCTCCACGGACGGGTTCCACCACAGATCATAGTGGATCACGGTATTGGCGGCAGTGAGGCTGATTCCCTTGCCCGGGGTCCTGATGGAGAGGATCATGATGTTGACCGAGCGGTCGTTCTGGAAGCGGTCGATCATGGCCTGCCTCTGGCTGTCGGGCGTCTCGTCCGAGATGAAGTCCGGGATCCTGCCGGTCCTTGCCGAGATCCAGTTCTGCAGGACAGGGCCCATCTGGGGGAACTGGGTGAAGATGAGCACCTTCCCGGCCGTGTCGATGACATTGGAGACGAGGTCAAGCATGGCCTCGCCCTTTCCGGAGTACTCAGGTCCCTGGAATCGGTCGGTTGCCGGGAGGAGCTCCGGGGCGTCGCAGATCTGCTTGAGCCTGATGATGAGCTTCTGCACGGAGAGGCCGCGCTCCGCGGTGATCTCCTCGGCATTGCGTCCGTCCTCGCTGTTCTCCGCCTCTGCCGCAATCTGGCTGAGGGCGTCGTCAACCGTTCCCTGATAGAGGGCTGCCTGCTCGCCTGTCAGCGTGCAGTAGCGGTTGAACACCAGCTTCTCGGGGAGCTCGGTGATTATCGAGGTGTCGGTCTTGCGGTGCCTCATGATGAACGGCGCGGTGATCAGGCTGAACCTTGCGAGCGCGTCCGGATCATGCCGCTCCTCTATGGGCCGCTCGAAGTCCTTCGCGAAGCGCGAGGCAGGACCGAGGAGCCCCGGGTTCGCAAACTGCATGATCGACCAGTACTCCATGAGCCTGTTCTCAATGGGGGTGCCGGACATCGCGATCCTGGCGTCGGACTGAAGGCGCGATACGGCCTTGAAGAGCTGCGACTGGGGGTTGCTGATGGCCTGCGCCTCGTCGATGATGAGGAGGCGGAGCGGGAGCTTCCCGAGCTCGCGGCAGGCAGTCCTCGCGACGCCGTAGCTTGTGATGATCACGTCAGGCTTCTCGGCGCCGTTCTCGGCGGAGGGCAGAGTCTTCTTGGTCCCGTAATAGACAAAGAAGCGGATTTCGGGGGCGAAGCGGCGCAGCTCCCTGGTCCAGTTGGTGATGAGCGTCGCGGGGACCGCTATGAGGGCGAATTTGTTCGCGAAGTCGCCTCTCTCGCGGAGGCGCTCGATCGCGGCAATGACCTGCACGGTCTTGCCGAGCCCCATGTCATCAGCGATGATTGAGCCCATCCCGAAATCGATGTTCTTCGCGAGCCAGCTGTAGCCCCTGACCTGGTAAGGCCTGAGATCCGCCGTGAGCATCTTCGGGAGCTCGAGCTCCTGCTCGCCGGTGAGCCTCGCGAGGGCCTTTTTAAGTGACGGGCTGAGCGATACGGAGGAGCCGTCGTACTCGCCTGAGAACGCGGCGGCGATGAGGCCGCGGGGCTGGGCGTCGCCTGACTTCTGCTGCTTCAGGCGCTTCTCGATCTGCTCTATCTCGGCCGGATCGACATAGATGAAGGTGTCGCCGAAGCGGATGATCTGACCTGTGTATCCGCGGAGCCGGTCGAAGTCCTCGCGGGTGATCTTTTTCTCGCCGACCGCAATCTCCCAGCTGGAGGTGAGCAGGTTGCCGAGGGCAAGGATCCCGCCTGACTCCTTCCACGGCGAGGAAAGTCCCATGCTTACGGAGGAGTGCGGGCTCAGGAGCTTTGAAAGGCCCTTGGGCATGACGATCCTCACGCCGAGGAACTCGAGTGCGGGAACCGAGCGGAGGACGAGCGAGGTGATGTTCGCGACAGGGATTGGATCAGCTGTCTCGGAGGCGGTGTCCAGGAGCTTCTCGAGATCCGGGCAGATCGCGGCGAGCCTTGCCGAAATCTGCAGGCACTCGAAGCGCATTGAGGTGTAGCGCGGCTCCGTGAATATCTCGTGCAGTGATACTGCAGTCTTCTTGCTCCCGGTCTTGTTGGCGACGTCAAAGCCGAGCTCCAGCCCGGTTGAGGATTCGGTGTCGGGGCTGATGGATCTGCCCTTCTCGGCGGCCGACTTCTCCTCCTTTGTACGGAGGTCGGTTATCCTGAGGACCGGCTGCTCCTTCATCGAGGTCATGGTGAGAGGGGCAAGCCAGCCGGCGAGGGACTGCCTCATGAGACGGTGGCGGTTGTCCTGTGACCTTACCGGAGTGCCGGAGAAGAGCAGCTCCTTCTCAAGCTCCTCCTCAGAGGTGTTGATGGCATAGTACGCATCGACAATCGCGTCCTCGATGAAGGCCGCGAGCACCATCTCTCCGAGGAAGAGCGGGTTTTTCTGCACCCTGCCGTATACAGTGATTGAGCCTGCGGGGAGCGAGAGCAGGGCGGAGCCGGCCTCAATGGTGAGGTCGCGCACTTCCTTCGAGACTACGGCCGGAAGCCACTGGCAGACGAGGTAGCCGTCACCGGAGTCGAAAAGCTGCGGCATCACGGCTCCTGCCTTGAGGAGGCGGCCGGC
>DEHC01000006.1 GCA_002351705.1 Gammaproteobacteria bacterium UBA2810
GAATTTCCAGCACTGTCTCCAAATCCGGAGCGCTGCCCGAAGGTGCTGTAGGCATGTTCGGCAACAGTCCGGTCTATGAGGAGAAATCCGACCATCCTGACTATCTTGCCTTCATCGTAAGAGATGGACAGACAAGAGGAATACTGCTTAAAAAGACAATAACCTTCAAATGCAGGACAGCAGGGGCTGACTGCCTGCCTGAGGGGATCACGGCCACCAGGGACGGACGCAAGTTCACCGCCGAGGCTGCTGATTTCAGCGATTTCCAGCGCATTTTCAACATCCTGAAGGCAAGCCCTGACATCAAGCAGGTTATACCGCAGACAGATGCCGGCATCCAGCTCATGAAGATGTAGCTTAAGGAACCTCCGGATCAGTTTAAGGATTCATTCAGGATATTCAGAAATGGAATTCAGAAAATCAGAATTAGTTCTTGCAATAGTTTCAGCGTTTTCACTTGCCTCCTGCGGTGGCAGCGACGGTGGCTCATTAACCCAGGGAGGATCTGAGTCCGGATCCGGCAACATCAGCGTCAGCCTTGATGTGCTGAACGGGACAGACTCAGCTGTTCTCTACCAGCTCGGAAGCTCCTATACATCACTCAGCGCCAGCACGGAAAACGGCACACTTGAGCTCGGAGATGACGGGTATCCGGTATTCAGGTTCAATCCCGAGAGGCTCTCCGATCCGGATTTCGTGCTCACGACGGAGGAAATTCCGTACACAGCCACCTCATCGTCCGGAACTGTCTCCGGCGTGCTGACCGTGAGCTACGGGAAGGATCCGCTGATCAACCATCAGTGGTACATCAGGGCAAACAATCCGGAATCTTCCGGCTATTCCCTGCAGTCTGACATGATTGACGGCCTTTTCTTCGAGGCTTGGAGGAAAGCAGTCAACGGTGACGGGGCAATCGTCGCAGTTCTGGATGACGGACTTGAGATAAAGCACCAGGATCTCAGTGCCAATGTAATCTCCGGATCATACAATTACGTTTACGCTGAGTATAATGACGTAGGCAATACGATTCCCGAGGGCATGGCCGAAGACGATCCGACCCCGTTCAAATCCAGTGATGCCCACGGCACCAATGTCGCCGGCATCATCGCCGCCGCGTCAGCAAATGATGCCGGCATCAGCGGCATAGCCCCGAAGGCAAAGCTTATCGGCTTCAACGTCATGAGCTCCCTCCTCCAGACTGTCTGGCAGAATGGATCGAGATATGACGCCTACCGCAAGATCCTCAAACGCGGGGACGTCGATGTCATAAATGAGTCATTCGGCTCCTATGACGGCGGCTTTTATGCCGATGACACAATGAGCTCGTACCACAAGGCGCTTTATGATGCCGGCACTGTCAGGGTCTCGTCATCAGGCAATTACTTCGCACCTGACGAGGAACTTAATGCCATTGCGACATCAGAGGCAATCGAGTACCAGGAGTGCTACAGGCTCGGCACAAACTGCGTATGGACGCAGAACGGGCCGGGCGACTACCTGCCATGGGTCGTCAAGGCAGCAGCTGTCGGGGCTGACGGCGTCCACACCTCATACTCATCCGCCGGCTCGAATGTCCTCGTCGCAGGCTTCGGCGGCGAGGTGACCGGCCCGCTGCTCTACTCCACCGACCTCTCGGGATGCAGCAAAGGCTATAACCAGGAGTCATCATCCGAGGACAAGGAATGCCGCTACTATCCTTCCTTCGTCGGCACCTCCGCTGCAGCTCCGACCGTCACTGGTCTCGTTGCGCTTCTTAAAGGCAAGTACTCAGCCCTCAGTGCCTCGCAGGTCCGCTGGATCCTGGCAAAGTCCGCAAGGAATGACGATGTCCTTCCGCAGATGAGCTACGATCCGGTCTCCTCCGGCGACATCACGGTAGACGAGGGCTGGGTTGAGAATGGCGCAGGGCTCCGCTTCAGCAGAAGATACGGCTTCGGTGTAATCGATGCCTCCGCCGCGCTTTCGGCAGCGGAAGGATGCTCAGATGATGCCGAGTGCTCAGCAAGGGCATCATCGCCTGAGCAGTATACCGTACAGCTCTCATGCAGCAGGAAAGGAACTGTAAATGATGCAGCGGAAACTGATGTTGTATATTCCGGCACCATAGACTCTGACTCAGGCAACCTGTACGTAGGCTCTAACAGCGATAAGGCAAATGACATCAGCTCCTACATGAGCGACACGGATCAGCACTATACCTGCAAGGGCAGCGTGATGACTGACTCCTCGGGCACGCCTGTTTCAGGGACATTCTCTGTTGATTCCGTCCTTCTTAACGTTGATCTCAGCTTCGAGGAGAGAGACGTCGGCGGCGTATCGGTATGCGGCGCGTCAGCCCTTAAATACCAGACCCCTCTCGCAGGCACGAAGACTGCTGATTATGTCAACACTGTTGCGCGCTCGAAGCTCGGGTTCAGTGTCACTACCCCGGCAGGAACGTACAGCGTGCTCAAGGGATTCTTCGAGAATTCCTCCGGCTCGCTGAACATCGGTGCGGCGTCTCTCAACGCTCTGACCAACGCGCCTATGGGCGAGCACGTTTCCTCAGGTGGGGAGTGGAGCGCTGATATCTACTCCTGGTGCGATCTTGAAGATGGCTATGATGCCGAGCTGACGGTCTACGCACACCGCATCAACTAAGGCAGAACCGGGAGATCCCCTCTGGGGATTTCCCGGACTCACCTGGATATTTTCTTAAGCCAGCCTCTGAGCTTTCGTTCAGCTTCCTCGGATGTGCTGGTTTTTGCCTGCCTGAATAAATGATTTCCTTTCTTTCCCGCCTCATGGCTTCTAGCTCCGGCTGATACTTTGAGCCAGCCCGAATCAGGCTCGATTAGGAGATCAAGCACGGGGTAATCAAGGCCTGCGACTGTAGCGGCCATTTCCCTTGCGGTGTTTTCCTCGGGGTACCAGGCATTTATCAGGACGAGGGCTGCGGGACTCTCAAGAAGGCCGGTCTTAAGCATAGAGACCAGCCAGGGAGAGGATTTTCCGGAAACGGCTACAATTACTTTCCCTCCGCTCACCTCAGCTATGGCACAGGCATCCCTTACATAATCAGTGTAGGCTTTTGCTGATTTCCCGAGATACTCCTCCGAGTAGTTTCCGGAAGGACGCATGGAATTTAGATCAGGCGTGGGGAGGAATATGTAGCTGTCCCATTTTTCATCCGCTGCCATCCTTGCAAAGCCAGTGACCTTATCAGTTCCACCCCATTCAGGAAAAATAAGAAATGTCCCGAGAGGCTCGGGTACAGAAGGCTCAAAATGGATGAAGGACATCTCGTCCTTCGTTTCAGTATATCTGTATCTGCTCCAGTCCCTGATGAGATGCTCGCGGTCTGATGCTGAAAGGGACATAATGTACTCTGAGGCATCGAGGTTGAATGGTCTGCTCTGCTCCTTCTTTGCTGAATCAGCCTTTTCTTCATCCTTTTCAGCGGAATCTGCCTCCCCGGTCTGCTCCGCATCAGCGTTTGCTTCCGGAACATCATTGCCGCCAGTCTGTTTCTCCTCTTCCGCCTCTTCTGCAGAACCAGTTCCGGTTTTGGCATTATTTGCATCTTCAGCGGCGACGGCCGAGGCAGCAAAAGACACCAGAAGGGCAATTGCAGTTATCCGGAAAACCAGGCTTCTTCCCATACTCAGGCCCTGTAATCATCGAGACGGCAGGGGCAGTCAAAAGGAGGATAGGTCAGGAATTCCATAGTCTTTCCTGACGGATGGCGGAACCTGAGATAGAACGCATGCAGCTGCAGATGCGGTGCCATCCCGGTGTTCTTACCGTTCTCATACCAAGCGTCACCGAGGATCGGGTGGAATATTGAAAAGAGGTGAAGCCTGAGCTGGTGAGATCGTCCGGTCAGGGGCTTCAGGATGACGAGGCTCCGGTCCTCCAGCACTGCGGCGGTATGATATATGGTTTTCGCTTCCTTGCCGTGTTCCATATCAACGAAATGGAGCGGGGACATCTCGCGGCATGTCCCGATCGGGAGATCGATCTCACCGTCGGTCTTTTCCATCTTTCCGTAAACCCATGCCACATAGCGCTTGGTGACCGTCCTTCCGATAAATTCCTTCCCGAGGAAAGACGCGGCCCTGCTGTTCCTTGCTACGACCAGGATCCCCGAGGTGCTCATGTCAAGACGGTGGACCGCCGCGCTCCCGGGGGATGTTTCCCTGATGCGGGTAAGGATGCTGTCATTGGTCTCCGGATAGCGCCCTGGGACGCTGAGAATCCCCGATGGCTTGTCTACCACAACAATGTCATCATCCTGGTACAGAACCTTAAGATACGGATCCTTCGGCGGATCGTAAACGAAGGTAAGTCCCTTACCTGAATGCTGACTTGCTTGCATAGCTGTTGTTCGGGAAATTGTCGGCCATTATCTCCCTGGAGCGCTCCTCGAGTTCGGAGAGGCCGAGCTTGTGGTAGCTCTTGATCATGATTTCCAGGGCATCCTCGGTATATTTCGTCTCGTAAAAGTTCTCAAGGATTTCCTTGCAGCGGTTTGCCGCGCCGATATAGGCCTGTCTCCTGTAGTAGTAGTCAGCCACATCAACAAAATGCCTTGCAAGCTTGTCACGGAGGTAAATCATGCGGGCCTGAGCGTCTGCCGCATAGACGCTGTCAGGGTAGGCGCTGACCAGGGTATTAAAATCCGAGAATGCAGTCTGGGAAAACGCGGGGTCACGGTCATAGCGGTCAATATGAAAAATGGTCTGCAGCAGATCCGAGTCCTGCTGCATGTTGGTGAGGCCTCGCATGTAGTAGACATAATCAAGGTTCTGGTGGGTAGGATGAGTCCTGATGAAGTCATCGCATGCCGCTATTGCCTTCTCGTTGTCGCCGTTCTTGTAATAGGCGTAGATCAGATCGAGCTGGATCTGCTCCGAGAGCGGGCCGTAAGGGTAACGCGCATCCATGGTCTCGAGATACTTGATGGCCTCGGTAAAATCGCCGGTGTCGATGATTGCCTGGGTCTCCTGATAGAGAACCATCGGGGGCCTGTCAGGAACCTCTTCCTTGATCTGCTGTGATGAGGAGCATCCGACTGTAAGGAAGCACGCACATGCCGCGGCAATCATGGCGGCAGCTGTTCCTGAACTTATTTTTTTCAGCATTCTGGGTTACCGGATCAGCAAATATTCTCAAGATAGATTGCCTAATTGTAGCATGTTTTACAGCCAGCCTGATCACGAAACTTCAGTACAAAAAAAGGGAAGCCCTGAGGCCTCCCTTCAGTACTGTTTTACTCAATTCCGGGCATCAGGCCCTGGTTGCATCCTTCATCGCCCTGGTGAAGGAGGCAAGCTCACTCATGAGCTTCTTGTGATCGCCGAGATTCTCCTCGATGATCTTGACTACCGCGGAGCCGCTGATTGCACCGTCAGCGCCGTCCTTAATGGCGGCCCTGACCTGCTCCGGCTCGCTGATGCCGAATCCGAGCAGGCAGGGGGCGGAGTTGTTCTTCCTCAGGATATCCATGACATGGGCTACCGGGCGGTGCGCTGCCATGCCGGTGCCGGTAACACCGGCCCTCGAGAGAAGGTAGGTATAGCCGCGGCTGTACTTCGCGACTGCCTCAAGCACGTAGTCGGAGGCGTTGGGCGGGGCAATGAAGATCTGATCGATGCCGTACTTCTCGGCGCACTCCTTCCAGGGATCATTGCCGAACTCGTACATGACGACCGGAACATCGGCAACCAGGATTGAGTCGACTCCGGACTCGGCCGCGGTCCTGTAGAACTTGTCGATGCCAGGCGCATAGACAAGGTTGACGTACATCAGGAGCCCTATCGGGGTCTCGGGATATTTGTCGCGGATCCTCTTTATGGCCTCGAAGCACATCGGGGGAGTGACTCCTGCGGTGATGGCCCTGTGGTCAGAAACCTGGATTACCGGGCCGTCAGAGCCCGGATCGGAGAACGGGATCCCGAGCTCAAGCGCATCTGCTCCGTTCTCAATCAGGGTGCTCATAATCTCTACAGATGTCTCGATATCCGGATCGCCTACAACGACAAACGGAACAAAAGCCCCTTCATTCTTTTCCTTCAGCTTTCTGAAGAGATTCTCATAGCGTGCTGTCATCAGAACTGCCCTCTGTCTTTGAGTATTTTACCGACGGTGAAAATGTCCTTGTCTCCGCGTCCGGAGAGATTGACCAGGAAGGTCTGCTTCTTCTCAGGATCCTGCCTTGCGAGCTTCAGCGCATAGGCAAGGGCGTGGGATGACTCAAGGGCCGGAACTATTCCTTCCTTTCTTGAGAGCTCCATGAAGGCGTTGAGCGCCTCGTCATCAGTGACACTGTCGTACTTGACCCTGCCGATGCTCTGCAGATATGCATGCTCGGGTCCGACGGAAGGGAAATCAAGCCCTGCGGATACGGAGTGTGACTCCTGGATCTGGCCGTACTCATCCTGAAGATTGAGGGACTTGGCTCCGAAGAATATTCCTTCCTTGCCCTTCTCGAGGGTTGCACCGTGGAACTTGGTGTCAAGGCCGTATCCGGCAGGCTCAACGCCATAGAGCTTGACGTCCTTCTCCTTGAGGAAGTCAGTGAAGATGCCGATGGAGTTGGAGCCGCCGCCGACGCATGCGAAAACCGCGTCAGGAAGACGTCCGTCCTCCTTCTCCATGAACTGCCTCTTGGCCTCCTCGCCGATAATCTTCTGGAACTCCTTCACTATGGTCGGGAAAGGATGCGGACCTGCCGCGGTGCCGAGCATGTAATGGGTGTTCTCGAAGCTGCCTGCCCAGTCGCGGAGCGCCTCGTTGCAGGCCTCCTTCAGTGTGCCGACTCCGGTGGTTACAGGAACGACCTCAGCCCCCATGAGCCTCATTCTGAAGACATTGGGCTCCTGACGCTTGACGTCGGTGATGCCCATGTAGATCCTGCACTTGAATCCGAAAAGCGCGCAGACAATTGCTGTTGCAACGCCGTGCTGTCCGGCGCCGGTCTCGGCGATGATTCTGGTCTTGCCCATTCTCCTTGCAAGGAGGGCCTGACCGAGTACCTGGTTGGTCTTGTGGGCGCCGCCGTGGAGAAGATCCTCTCTCTTGAGGTAGATCCTGGTGTTGGTGCCCTTGGTGATATTCCTGCAGAGGGTAATCGGAGTGGGACGGCCTGCGTAATTGTGCATCAGGTCATTGAGCTCGGCCCTGAATGCGGGGTCATCCTTTGCCTCGACGAAGGCCTTCTCAAGCTGGAGCAGGGCAGGAATGAGGATTTCTCCCACGTACATTCCGCCGTACTGCCCGAAGAACGGATTCAACAGTGTTTTCATACTTAACTATACTTCCTTGTCTTATCAGTCTGGCTGATATTATATTTGCAAATCCTAATAAACTCTGAGCCTCGCGAAAACAGCCCTGAGCGCGTCCTCTGACTTGATGCCGGGTCTCTCCTCAACCCTTGAGTTGAAATCAAGCCCGTACGCGCCGGCCTTTGCCGCCTCCGCGCAGTTCTCTGCTCCCAGGCCGCCGGCGATGAGGCACTTAGAGAGATCATGCCCCTTCAGTATGTCAGTGCCGAACGACTCGCCGGTGCCGCCGAAGCCGCTGCCGTTTTTGGTATCCAGCACTATCCTGTCCGCACAGGCGTATGCTCTCACCTGTTCCTCAGGGAACGATCCGGCAACAGGGACAGCCTTCCAGATCTCTGTCCCCTCAGGAACCGCCTTCCGGAGCTCCGCAATATAGTCAGGAGTCTCGCTCCCGTGGAGCTGCACAGCGGAGAAGCCGTGCTTCCTGACTGTACCGGCAACTGCCTCCAGCGGGGCATTCACCGTTACGGCGCAGTACCTGAGGTTCTGCCCGCTTTCCCTGGTGCCCGCCATGACAGCATCTATGTTCTCATCCCTCACGAACCTCGGTGACTTCTCCGCGAGGATGATTCCTCCGTAGACGGCACCGCACTCAGCGGCGAGCGCTGCGTCTGAGGCCCTCGTGAGGCCGCAGACCTTGTTGTTGCCGAAAACGAGCCTCCTCTCCTCAAGATCGATATCGCCTGACGCGGTAAGACTTGAGCCGACAAGGAACGCGTCAGCGTATACCGACATTTCCCTTGCCTGCGAGTTCTCGGTGAGCCCCGACTCGGCTACTGCGACGCGGTCCGCAGGGATCAGCGATCCCCAGTTTCTGGTGTTGTCAAGGCTGACCTTGAGGGTCCTGAGGTTGCGGTTGTTGATGCCGATGATGTCAGCGCCGAGCTCCACCGCAAGCCTGGTCTCGTCCTCTGTGCTCGCCTCCGTAAGGACATCGAGCCCCAGGGACTCCGCGATCTTCCTGAAGGCGAGGTACGCATCGGGCGTCAGTATCGAGAGCATCAGGAGTACGGCTGACGCCCCGTATTTCCTCGCAAGGAAAATCTGGTACTCGTCAACCACAAAGTCCTTATAGAGGATCGGGAGGCTCACCGCATCCGACACCTCACGGACATACTCAGGCTTTCCCTGGAAAAAGGCCTCGTTGGCAAGCACCGATATGGCGGAGGCGAACCTGGTGTAGGTCCGTGCAATCCCCGCAGGATCAAAGCACGATCTGATCATGCCCTTGGAGGGCGACGCCTTCTTGCACTCCATGATGAAGCGCATGCCGCGGCCTTCAGAACGCAGCGCCTCGCGGAAATTGCGGCTGTTGCGCCTGAGGCTTCCCTCGAATGTGCCAAGAGGCTCGGTGCCCTTGCGCTTTTCCACCCAGTCAAGACGCTCGTTCACAATCTTGTCGAGAACGGTATCCTTGATGGACGGGACATTGATTATCTGCATCTTACCTGCCGTTGCTCATCTCAGCAAAGCGGTGCAGGCGGTCAATAGCCTTACCGCACTTAAGGGTATCCATGGCCATCGAGGCGCCTTCCTTCAGCGAGCCTGCCTTTCCGGAAAGGAGGAGCAGTGCCGCGGTGTTGGCCGCGATTGCGGCGTTCTGTCCGTCAGTTCCCTTTCCTGAAAGGATCCGCTCGGTAATAGCGCGGTTCTCCTCAGGTTCGCCGCCTTCAATCTCCTTCTGGTCATAGCGCTTCAGGCCGAAATCCTCCGGCGTGATGCGGTACTCGGTAATTGAGTGATCCTCATGCAGCTCCGCGACGTAGGTGGTGTCGGAGATTGAAACCTCATCAAGCCCGGAACCGTTGATTACGAGAGCCTTCCTGATGCCGATCTTCATGAGAGTCCTCGCAAGGACAGCGCAGAGCTTCGGGTCGTAGACGCCCAGGAGAATGAAGTCCTCATGGGCAGGATTGATCAGCGGTCCGAGGATATTGAAAATGGTCCTGGTGCCGAGGGCCTTTCTGACCGGCCCTACGTACTTCATCGCGCTGTGGTAGAGCTGGGCGAAGAAGAAAGTGACGTGGAGCTCGTCCAGGCACTTCCTTGCTGTTTCCGGCGACATCCTGAGGTTGACGCCGCAGGACTCCAGAAGGTCAGCGGCGCCGGTCTTCGATGATACCGATCTGTTGCCATGCTTCGCGACGGAAACGCCGAGCTCGGCTGCGACAAATGCCGAGGTGGTGGAGATATTGATGGAGTGCGCGCCGTCACCGCCGGTTCCGACGATCTCTCCGAAGCTGTAGTCAGGTCTCGGGAACGCAAGAGCCTTGTCGAGAAGGGTAAGCGCTGCGCCTGAAATCTCGTCAGGAGTCTCGCCGTTCATTTTCATTGCGGTCAGGACCGAGGCGATAAGGCACGGATCGAGCGAGCCTGAGAGTATTTCGTTGAACAGGGTGCGGCTCTCGTCAAATGAAAGATTCTCACCCCTGTACAGTTTTTCTGCTAGCTGATGCATAATCACTTGTTCCCCGTTAAAAATTCAATTGTCTGTGTCAGAAGCTGAGCGCCGTCCTTTGTCATTATTGACTCGGGATGGAACTGGAACCCGACTACGCGGTCCTTCCTGTTGAGGACGGACATGACCATGCCCTGGAAGTCAGCCATGACCTCGAGGCTGGGCGGCACATAGGTGGCAACGAGCGAGTGGTACCTGGCAACGGGCATGGGGTTCTGCAGCCCGCTGAACATGTCCTTACCGCAGTGGGTGATTCTCGAGACCTTGCCGTGGACTATCTCGCCTGCGGGACCTACGGTTCCGCCGTAGTACTCGCAGATTGCCTGATGGCCCAGGCAGACGCCGATGATCGGGAATTTTCCGTGCGCAAGATCAATGAGCCTCGGCATGCAGCCGGCCTCTGAGGGAAGGCCGGGCCCCGGTGAGAGGACCAGAAGCGGATGCCCTCCGTCCTTTTCCATCCTGGTAATGATGTCCTCTGCCGGGATGTCGTTGCGGTAAATCTCGACCTCATGCCCAAGTGATCGGAGCAGGTCCACCAGGTTGTAGGTGAACGAGTCGAAATTGTCGAGCAGAAATACCTTGTCAGACATGCTTAATCTCCCCCGGTTCAAAGCCGTTTGCCTCTGCTATTGCCTTAATTACCGCGGCCGCCTTGTTTCTGGTCTCGTTCGCCTCATTCTGCGGGACGGAGTCGAAGACAATTCCGGCGCCGGCCTGGATGTAGGCCATTCCGTTCTTCACGAATGCCGAGCGGATGACTATGCAGGTGTCCATGTCGCCTTCCCCGGTGATGTAGCCGATGGCCCCGCCATAGCTTCCGCGCCTCTCGCCCTCGGCCTCCCTGATGAGCTCGGTGGCCCTGATCTTCGGGGATCCGGTAAGCGTGCCCATGTTCATGCAGGCCTGATAGGCGTTGAGGGCGTCAAGATCCTCCCTGAGCTCACCTACCACGTGCGAGACAAGGTGCATTACCTGGCTGTAGCGGTCAACCTTAAGAAGATCCGTGAGGTGCCTGGTGCCGGGCCTCGATATTCTCGCGATGTCGTTTCTTGCCAGATCAACGAGCATCAGGTGCTCGGTTGTCTCCTTGAGGTCCATGCGCATGTCAAGCTCAATCTTGCCGTCAAGATCAAGATCGATCTTCCCGTCGGGAGCTAATCCTCTTCTCTTGGTTCCGGCAATCGGGTACATCTCGACCTGGCGGGTTGCGGACGTATACTTCACCGAGCTCTCCGGCGATGCGCCGAAGATAGTGAAGTCGCGGTCGTTCTGGAAGAACATGTAGGGGCTGGGGTTGGTTTCCTTGAGGGTCCTGTAGGCCTTGTAGCAGTCAGGGCAGGTAAGGCTGAAAATCCTTGAGGGGACCACCTGGAAAATGTCGCCCCTTCTGATGTTTCCCTTGAGCTTCTCGACGATGCGGCAGAACTCGCCGTCCTGGAGGTTGACCCGGAGCTCCGGGACAAAACTGCCGTCATCCGGATCAGACTCGCGGTCCTCGCCGCTCCTGCAGACCGAGTCAATTTCCTCAATCCTCTTTTCTATCCTTGCCTGTTCCCCGGCGGTGTCATCGCCGCTGAAGAGGAAGCCCCTGATTTCAGCTGTTTTCTTCAGGTGATCAACATGAACCGTGGTCTCGGGCAGGTAAAAGCAGTAGTCGGGGCAGGTGTTGCTGCTGTCCCTGATTTCCGGAAGCTTTTCGAAAGATGCGATGAGATCGTAGCTGAAGCATCCGCCCAGAATGAGGTCATCATGATCATTGCATTCAATCTTATTGATGGCGGTCCTGAGGCAGTCGAATACCGATACGGCCTTGAGCCTCGAGTCCTCGTCTAGTCCTGCGGGGAGGGCAGGGTAGCTGACGGTGAGGACATTTCCCGTGATTGAGCAGGACGCCTCTTCGGGTGAGTTTGCGGCAATTGCCTTTATGGCGTTGAGGCCGTTGCCGGTGAGGGCCTCAGCCGTGACCGTTCTGCCGCTGCAGGTGAACCTGACTGCCGTGCTGACCAGAAGCTCGCTCTTTGTTCCGGCCTTGCTGTTTATCTCCGCCGACTCAAGAAGCATGGTATTGTCGTGAGCTTTGGTCAGACTGTGAAACAGGGTGAGTGGATCGGCCCTGTATACCGTATCCTTCCTGAGCTCTTCGCTTTTCCTGTCTGTCATTTCCGTTTCCTCTTTTCTGCCGGCCGCCTGGTACCCCTGCAGAGCTTCCGCGGCCTGAGCAAAAAAAAGGAAGCCCGCTTTCGCGGGCTCCCTTCGATTGTTTAATGTTGCATGACACATGGACACAGCGAATCGCAGCTACCCGCAATCAAAACAGAGTACGCCACCACCAGCTGATAACAAATCCAGATGCCATTTTTGAAATCTCCAAAATCTGACCTGATTATATTATCGATTCCGTTAAATGTGCAAACGCTTTTTTCATTTTTTGATGCTGGCTCAATGTCAGCAGCAGAAATTAAAGATACGCACTCCCTTCCATCAGGCAGCGGCAGCAGCCCGTAGTGCAGTGTGAGATAATCTTTCTGCTTTATTCGGAAGGCGTTTCGGCGCGGGGCATAATTCGCATGGACACAAGAGAGAGGACAGCTGCCGTGAAATACGGCCCGCTGCTTGCCGCCGCATCAGCGGCCTTCATAATCTTCATCTTCGAGCCTCTTTCGCGCGGCGGCGCCCCGGGGTTCGACGCCTCGGTTTTTGCGGCAATAGGCCACATGATTTCGGAAGGATTTGTCCTTTACCGCGACATGATCGACATCAAGGGGCCCGGGATATTCCTTGCGGACGCGGCCTGCATCACGCTCGGCGGATTTGCTGGCATTGCGGCAGCGGAGGCTGCCTTGTTTTTCGCCGGCACACTCTCCCTTGTCTATGCCGCGAGAAGGCTCTCCATGTCCGGAGCCGCTGTGGTATGCGCGCTCTTCCTCCTGCTCCCGTTCTATCTTACAAGGTATTTCTACGGGAATATGACCGAGGACTGGGCCTTCTCCCTCGCGCTCTGCTCGCTTTATCCCGCCGTGAGGATGCTCGATCCGGCGCAGGATGCGTCCCTTCCCCGGGCTGCCGTAAAGGCTGCATCTGAGCACGGTCTTTCTGGGGAGTTTACGCCGTTTGCCTTTGCGGCTCTCTTTTCAGCTCTGATGTTCACGGCCGCCTCTATGCGGCTTAACAACGGGGCATTCTTCGGGGCAGAGTTCCTCGCAGTCATGCTCTCCCTGGTATCATCAGGGAGGTTCATGAGGGCCGCCTCCATTGCGGCAGTATCCGCACTCACGTTCCTGGCGCTCTCAGGCTGCTGCGCCCTTTATTTCCACTCTGAGGGCGTCCTCGATGAGCTCGTCTATTACTCATTCGGGATATTTTTCGGCGGCGGCTACGGTAGCGGCGGCTCGGGCCTCAGCCCCTCGGTCGGCATAGTGGGCTTCTTCCGCACTGGATTCTGGATACCTTTTCTTCTGACTCTCTGCCTGGTTCCCGCAAAGATCGGTAAGTGGAGAGAGGAGGACACGGAAGGAAGGTTCTGCCTGCTTCTCGTGCTCTTCTCGCTTCTTCCTTTTGCGGCAAATTCCGTATCAGGACACATCTATGATCACTATGACGAGCTGTATTTCCCTGGTACGGTATTTGCCCTGGCCTACCTTCTTTCATTCAGACCGCTGACGGACGGCAGTCCGTCCGGCTCCGTGCCTGCAGGAGCGCTCGCCTCGTTCCTGGCATACGTCCTTATGGCTCTAGCTCTCCCCTGGAACCACCACGAGTGGACTCTGGCGCAGGTATTCGCCTGGTGGGCACTGCCTGCCGTATCCGCAGCCGCAGCATTCAGGATCTGCAGAGCTCTCTGTTCAGGGAAGCCGGGGATGCATCTTCCGGCACTCTCAGCCGCAGGAGGAGCAGCTCTTTATATCGCTGCCCTTGTCATACCGGATCTGGAGACCGCCCTTCAGAAGGTCCTGCTGACAGCAGGCGCGGCGTTCGCCGGGGCCGGAGCCGGAGCATTCCTCCTGCACAGAGGCAGCTCAGCGGCAGAGCAGGGCGGCAGGGCGGCAGCCCTGCCTTTCACCGCGGTCTCCGTGCTCTCTTTTATCTTCCTTCTGGGCTATTTTGAGTGGCAGGGGCGCTTCCAGTATATGCCGGAAGTCTTCTCGTCAAGGGCACGTGAGCATATCTCGGCTATCGAAAGGGAGGCTGCTCCCGGCGACCGGCTCTGGGCAGAGAGCGTCATGCCGCAGTACTACGTCTGGACAGGGCTCCTGCCGGCATCTAAATACCTGTTTTTCGACAACGTAAGCCCCGGGTATGACGTGAAGCTCGCTGTCCTTGACGAACTGAGGAAAAATCCTCCAAAATTCATAACGGTGAAGAGGAGCTTCGAGAAAAGGCTTGAGGAAGGCACTCTTCCTGCCGGCGAGAAGGCGCTTCTTGACTGGATTGTGCAGAATTACGAGAAAAGGATGGACGGCCTGTACGTCAGGCCCTGAACGGAGGCAGCATGAGCAGGCTCAACATCGGCGCGCATCTATCTATTTCCGGAGGCCTGAAAGGGCTCCTCAAGGAGGCGGAGGAGACCGGCTCGTCCTGTTTCCAGTTCTTCATGAGGAATCCCCGCGGAGGAAAGGCAAAGGATTATCCAGAGAGCGAAATTGAGCTTTTCAGGAAAACTTCATCAGAAAGAGGCCTTGGACCTCTTCTCGTCCATGCGCCCTACACCATGAATCCCGCTGCCAAAAAGCCGGAGCTCAGGGAATATGCCCTTGAGACGATGGCTGACGACATAAAGAGAGCCTCGGCTTTCGGAAACGCCATGTACAACTTCCATCCGGGCTCCCATGTCGGTCAGGGCGCCGAGAAGGGAATAGACCTCATCTCGGATCTCCTGAACAGGCTACTTACAGAGGATACCGCCATCCCTGTCCTGCTCGAGACCATGGCCGGGAAAGGCTCGGAGGTCGGAAGCCGTTTTGAGGAGCTGCGGGCAATAATTGACCGCACGGAGCTCCGGGACAGGCTCGGGGTCTGCCTCGACACCTGCCACATTTACGACGGCGGCTACGACATCAGGAATGATCTGGACGGCGTGCTTGCCGAGTTTGACCGGACCATAGGCCTTGAGAGGCTCAGGGCCATCCACCTCAACGACAGCGTATTCGGCTATGCCTCACACAAGGACCGCCATGCCAAAATCGGGGAGGGAGGCCTCGGCACCGAGGCCATTTCAAGGATCATCAATCATCCGTTGCTACGGAACCTGCCGTTCTATCTCGAGACGCCGAACGACATCAGCGGCTACGCAAAGGAAATATTACTGCTCCGCTCGCTTGCCTCCTGAGCTGCCGGGCATGCTTTAGGGAGGCAAGCCCCTCCCGTTTATATAACGGCCTGCTTTACTGTATAATAAGCGCCGTTATTCTTATGGATAGTGCCTGTTGCCTCGTCAAAGAGACAGTAAGCCTGTCGAGGTGAAAAATGCCGATTTATGAGTATAAGTGTTCAGCCTGCGGCCACCAGTTCGAGGAGCTGCAGAAGTTTTCGGATGCTCCTCTGGTCGAGTGTCCGGTCTGCCATAAGCCTGCTCTCAAGAAACAGATTACCGAGGCAGGGTTTGTCCTGAAGGGTACCGGGTGGTATCAGACCGATTTCAAGAATGAGGGCTCCAGGCCTTCCTCTTCAGGCAGCCATGCGGCCGGATGCAGCTGCAAGGCATGCAGCGCCAATTCTAAAAACTAATCAGGAACTGTTATGCGTACTAACTACTGTGGAGATCTCAGGAAGTCCGACGTCGGATCTGCAGTCCATCTGTTCGGCTGGGTACAGAAGCGCCGCGATCTCGGCGGACTTGTTTTCATTGACATGCGCGACCGTGGTGGAATCGTCCAGGTCTGCTTCGACCCGAAGAACCCGGAGCTTATTGCCAGGGCACAGGAGCTCCGCAACGAATACTGCATCGAGGTCCATGGAACGGTAAGAAGCCGCCCGGAAAACCAGACCAACGAGAAGATGCCGACCGGCGAGGTCGAGGTTGAGGCTGAGCAGCTTAACATCATCAACAAGTCAGCTCCCCTTCCCATCGATCTCGGCAATCCGGACAACTCCGAGGATCAGCGCCTCAAGTACCGCTATCTTGACCTCCGCCGTCCGGAGATGGCAGAGAGGCTCAAGGTAAGATCCAGAATCACCCACCTGGTCCGCGGCTACCTTGACTCCAAGGGATTCCTTGACATCGAGACCCCGATGCTCACCAAGGCAACCCCTGAGGGCGCGAGGGACTATCTCGTTCCGAGCAGAATCCACAAAGGGCATTTCTATGCTCTTCCCCAGTCGCCGCAGCTTTTCAAGCAGCTTCTGATGATCAGCGGCTTTGAGCGCTACTATCAGATTGTAAAGTGCTTCCGTGATGAGGATCTGCGGGCCGACCGCCAGCCTGAGTTCACCCAGATCGATATCGAGACCTCGTTCCTTACGGCCGCTGAGCTCCAGGAGATCGTCGAGACCATGATGAGGAAGCTCTGGCAGGACGTTGCCGGAGTGGATCTCGGAGTGCTTCCGCGCATGACCTGGGATGAGGCCATGACAAGATTCGGTTCTGACAAGCCCGATCTCAGAATTCCTTTCGAGATTTTCGATATTGCCGATATCGTGAAGGACTCTGATTTCGAGGTATTCAAGTCCGCGCTTGCCTCGGGCAAGGGCAGGATTGCGGCAATCTGCGTTCCGGGCGGCGCCGACATGTCCCGCAAGATTACTGACGGCTACACCGAGTACATCAAGGTATTCGGCATGAAGGGGCTGGCCTTCATCAAGGTCAATGATGCCTCGAAGGGCATAGAGGGCGTCAAGTCCTCAATCCTCAAGTTCCTCACTGAGGATCAGGTCAAGGCCATCATCAGCAATGCCGGCGCGAAGAGCGGCGACATCATCTTCATCGCCTCAGGCGAGAAGTGGAAGACCGTATCCGAGGCCCTCGGAGCACTGAGGCTCAAGACCGCAAGGGATCGCGGACTCGTTGAGAAGTCCTGGAAGGCGCTCTGGGTCGTCGACTTCCCGATGTTCGAGGAGGCCGATGACGGCAGCATCACCGCGATGCACCATCCGTTCACCATGCCCAAGATTTCGAAGCCGGAGGATCTCCTCAATGATCCTTATTCCATCTATGCGGACGCATACGACATGGTAATCAACGGCTATGAGGTCGGCGGCGGCTCGGTGCGAATTCACCGTGAGGAAATCCAGCAGGCAGTATTCAAGGTCCTCGGCATCACCGAGGAACAGCAGCGCGTCAAGTTCGGCTTCCTCCTCGATGCGCTCAAGTTCGGTGCTCCTCCTCATGCAGGACTGGCCTTCGGACTTGATCGCGTGACGATGCTTCTCACCGGAACCGATAACATAAGAGATGTAATAGCATTCCCCAAGACAACAGCGGCAGCATGTCTGATGACCGGAGCTCCCAGCCTTCCTGACAGCAGTGCTTTAAATGATTTGGGAATAGCTGTAAAGGAAACTACTGATTGATTTAAGTTTAAGCAGCCTCGCTGAGGCTGCCTTTTTATGGAGTTATACCTATGTCAGGTCATAGTAAGTGGCATAATATTCAGCACCGCAAGGGACTGCAGGATGCCAAGCGCGGCAAGATTTTTACCAAGCTCATTCGTGAGATTACCTCCGCTGCCAGAGTCGGCGGCGGCGATCCTGCCGGCAACCCGCGTCTCCGTGCTGCCATTGCAGAAGCCCTTTCCAACAACATGACAAGAGACACCGTCGAGCGTGCCGTAAAGCGCGGTGCGGGCGGCGAGGGCGACGGAGCCCAGCTCGAGACCCTTACCTATGAGGGATACGGCCCGGCAGGAATCGCCATTATGGTAGAGTGCATGACTGACAACAAGAACCGCACTGTTGCGGACGTCCGCCATGTATTCACCCGCTACGGCGGAAACCTGGGCAACAGCGGCTCGGTAAGCTATCTCTTCAACAAAAGGGGCGTTTTCTCCTTTGATCAGGGCGATGAGGACAAGCTCATGGAAGTTGCCCTTGATGCAGGCGCCGATGACGTTGTCGCCAATGACGACGGCTCAGTTGATGTCTACAGCACTCCTGAGGCATTCGGCGCAGTTCTTGATGCCCTTGAGGCAGCATCGCTGAAGCCTGATTCATCCCGCATCACCATGGTTCCGACCACGGAGACCGAGCTTGACGCCGAGAACGGCGCAAAGCTGATGCATATCGTTGATGCCCTTGATGACCTTGATGACGTGCAGCAGGTCTACCACAACGGCAGCATCTCCGATGAGGTGGCTGCCCAGATCGAGGCCTCCGAGGAATAATCCGCACGCCTGCGGGGCAGCGGTAAGGAACTGACTGCTCCGGAGTTATCCCGAACCGATCCGCTTTACGGACCGGTTCATTTTTTTGTCCTTTCATTTCATTATCAGGGACAGCTGCCGAAGGACGATGTGCCGGCATGTCCTGACGAGAAACGGACCGGCCGTCGCCTGTCGCAGAGAAAGATAGGGAGATGCTGGGAAAAGGGGCCTACACGAAGGCAAGCCCCGGCGTGACTAGAACTTGAACTGTCTTACCTGCTGGTCGATCTGCTCGGTAAGGATATTGAGCTCCTTTCCGCTCTTTTCAATCTTCTTGATCGCCTTTACATTCGAGTCAGAAATAAGCGAGACCTTCTGAATGTCCTGGGCCATCATGTCAGTGGCCTTCTTCTGCTGTGAGGTTGAATCCACAATCTTGTGGGTGCGCTCGGTTATGTCATCAACCGCAATGCTGATCTCGCTGATGGAATCCTTCGCCTTTCTGCTCTTCTCGCGGGTATTCACGATCTCATCGAGGCACACCTTTACGGTCTTCACCGTATTGTTCATCTTGAACTGAAGCTTCTCGACCACATTGGCAACCTCAGTCGTGGCTGAGGAGGTTTTCTCCGCAAGATTCCTTACCTCATCGGCAACGACCGCAAATCCCCTTCCGTACTGACCGGCTCTCGCGGCCTCGATGGCAGCGTTGAGCGCAAGGAGGTTGGTCTGATCCGCAACCTCGCTTATCACATTGACGATATTCCTGATGTCATTTCCCATCAGGCTTACGGAATGCACCGCCTCGCTAGCATCAGTAAGGCGCTCGGAGAGCGAGTTGGTCGCATCGATGTTGTCGTCGATTATCTCGGAACCTGTATCGGTCAGATCATTGACCTTGTTGACCGCATCAAGGGTAAGATTGGCGTACTGGGCAATCTGCTCCACAGTGCTGGTCATCTCCTCCATGGCCTGGGCGATGCTGGCGGTCTTCTCGTTCTGGGTCTCGATGGCCGAGGTGGTCTCCTTGGTAATCGCCTCGTTGGCATCGGTCGCTCCCTTGAGCCTCTGCGAGGTCTGGGCCATCTGCGAGAGCACTTCGGAGAACTTGAGCCTCAGCTTGTTGAGGTCAGTGCAGAGCTTTCCGAACTCGCTCTTTGACGCGTAGTTGAGCTTCGAGGTCATATCGCCCTTGGTCATGCTGGTTATGGACTTCACGACATGATGAAGCGGAACCTTTACCAGGGTCGATACCGTGGTGGCGACTACAATAACAAAGATCATCGCGAACACGGCAGCTACAATCATCTGGACAACAGTGCTCTTCATTGATGAATGGGCAACGTTGATGCAGTCAGTGCGGAGGTTCTCGGCAAGCTTCGCGACAGTCTTGATATCCCTCTCGATCTGGGCGATTGCGTCCTTGCTGACGCGAGCCTGGTTCTGCGCCTTGACCTGCTCCTTCATGAGATCTAGATGAATGGAGATGACGCCGCCGTCCATAGTGGTGTCCTTGAGGAAGGGCTCGATGTACGGACCGATGACATTGTCCATGTCAGGGTATTCCTTGTGCATCTCCTCCTGAGCCTCGCGGAAAAGCTTCAAATCCTTCTTATTGGCCTCGAAAGCCTCCGTTATTTTCTCAGGGCTGGTCTCCTCGAGTGCGGAGGCGGTCCTGGTCTCGAGCTTGTTCTCCGCAGCGGTAAGGCGGCCCATGACGCTGAGAATATAGTCATCATAGGAAATCTTCTGCCTGAGCTCAATTATGGCATCGCCGAAGACCTTAACGAGTCCTGCGTATGATGCCTTGAGCTTGTTGGCCTTCTGGGTCTTCTTTAAAAGATCTATATGTCCCTGGGCAATGCCGTCGGTATTGGAAAGGTATCTGTCAGCAGACTTCCTTATGCCGGAAACGGCAAGCTTGATGCTGGAGAAAGTGCTGTTAAGCTCGTTCTTCTCGCTCTTGGACATGCCGCTGTCCCCAAGCTCAAAGCTCTTGACCTGGTTCTCAAGCTCCTCCATGGTCTGCCTGAATGCTTTCCTTCGCTCGTCAAGGACGATTTTGACTTCCAGGGCATTCGATTCCGACTGGCTCAGAAGCTCCTCGTTGAGCGTGCTGTGCGCGGCATGGATTCTCGCCTCGAGCGACTTGGCGGACATCAGGATCGGATCGGCATTGGTCGTAACCATGGACACGGAGTCAGAGAAACGCCCGATATTGAGATAGGACTGAACGGCAACGGCGAGCTGGATTACAATAAGAAACAAAAAGCCGCTGACGATAATCCGAATTACCGACACGTCGCTTATAGCTTTCAATACTTTCTTGAAAATTCTTATCATAAACCCTGAAGCTCTCTCTCTTCCTGTCATGCCTTAACAAGGCAAGCTGCTGAGTCCGTGTGAGGCCTCATGACCTGTCCCGGGGCTGCACGGGCTGAACGAGACAGGGCAGCATGCCGGAAGCACAGGTCATGCCATGGACTTATCGCATGATTATATTGATATCCGGCCCTAAAATCACCCTTTGGGGTGGGGTTTTGTACCCGATTTTGTGATCTCGCGAATAAATAGCCGGAATGCATGCAGGTAAGGATGAAAGGTTCTGTGACCGATGATTCAAGCAAGACGCCGGCGGAAGCAGTACGGCAATGCCGGATATGGGCCGGTGCCCGGAAGACTTCCTGGAGTGCGGTTTGGCGGAAACGCGGGGCTCAGGCCATGATGCGGCAGGAAAAAACATCCCCTGCTGCCTGCGCAGCAGGACTTCAGGGGCCGCGTCTGATCAGCGGTCAAAGGCGAGCTGCTGCCCCCTTGAGCAGTCATTAATCTTCCCGTTCTCATAGACAACGTTTCCGTTGACCATTGTCATCAGCACTCTGCCCCTTATGCTTCTTCCGGCAAGAGGTGACCAGCCGCACAGGCTCAGTATGCTGCTTTCTGAAGGCACCGTGAGCTCATCTGCAGAGAAGGCGGTGAGATCGGCAAAATAGCCCTCCCTGATGAACCCTCTGTCCCGGATCTGGTAGCGCACTGCCGGATTATGCGCGGCAGCCATTGCAATTGTCTCAAGCGAAATCCTCCCCTCATTGTAAAACTCAAGGAGGAGGGGCAGGGTAAACTGAATCATCGGAATCCCGGAAGGGCAGGAGAAATAGGGCTTTTCCTTCTCAGCGGCCGCATGGGGTGCGTGATCAGTCGCTATGAGACTGATTGTCCCGTCGGCGAGGCCTCTGAAGAGCGCGTCTCGATCCTCTCTTCCCTTGACTGCCGGGTTGCACTTGATGTAGCGGCCGAGCTTCTCATAATCGTCGGAGGTGAAGGTAAGGTGAGGCATGCAGACCTCCGCGGTTATCCTTCTCTCCTCAAGGGGACCTCTGCTCACTTTCCTGAGAAGCTCCGTCTCCTCCCTGGTCGAGAGGTGGAATATATGGAGATTCGCTCCGGTCTTCTGCGCAAGCTCAATCGCGAGTGAGGATGACTTGAGGCAGGCCTCGGCAGATCTGATTTCAGGATGGACTGAAAACGGAGGGTTATCGCCGTACTTATCCTTTATTTCTGCAGTATTCCGGTCGATTACGCCCATATCCTCGCAGTGCGTCGCGATAATCACCGGTGAGTATCTGAAAATCTGCTCGAGGGTCTCGGGGGAGTCTACCAGCATGTTGCCGGTGGAGGAACCCATGAACACCTTGACACCGGCTGTTTTCCTCGGATCGAGCCTCTTGATTTCCTCTATGTTGGTATTGGTGGCACCGAGGAAAAATCCGTAATTGACGAGCGAGTCCCTCGCTGCCTTGCGAAGCTTCTCGTCAAGGAGCTCCGAGGTCACGGTCTGCGGTCTGGTGTTGGGCATGTCCATAAATGATGTTGTACCGCCTGCTGCCGCCGCGCGTGACTCGCTTTCTATCGTGGCCTTCTCCGGAAATCCCGGATCACGGAAATGAACCTGATCATCGATAATCCCCGGCATCAGGAAATTCCCTGCAAGGTCAATGATAATGTCTCCCGATCCGGCGGATATGCTGCCGGAAATCCTGCTGATCCTGCCGTTCTCAATCAGCAGATCCGAAATGAATATCCGACCCTCATTGACTATTGTGGCATTTTTAATGACTGTTCTGGACATATGGGATCCGAAAAAATCCCGGCCTGAGGCCGGGACCATGGTTAGAACTTGAAGCCCTTGAGGAGCTCATCCTGCCGTACGGCCATCTGCTCGAGCTTGCCGCAGGTATCCGAGATCTTGCTTATCTCCGAGTTGTTCTCGTTCGAAAGCGAGGAGATCCTGTTGATATTGCCGACAATGTTCTCTGAGGTCTTCTTCTGCTCGTCAGCGGCATGGGCAACCTGGCTTGACATGTTGCTGATGCGGATGAGGACAGCCTGCATCTCCTCAATCGCGCCGTTGGCGTCAGAGCTCTGCTGTACAGATGCCTCCATCGCCGCGCTGCATTCCTTGACCGTATCGACCGTCTGGTTGATGAACACCATCAGCTCGCTGATGATGGCGCTTACATCCTTCGTTGACTTCGCGGTCTGGTCCGCAAGCGTCCTCACCTCATCGGCGACAACTGCGAAGCCCCTGCCGTGCTCGCCTGCGCGCGCCGCCTCGATAGCCGCATTGAGCGCAAGCAGGCTGGTCTGGTCAGCAACCCCCTTGATGACGCCGATTATGTGGTCGATGTTCTCGCCCATGTCGGAGAGGTGCTTGATTGCCTCGGATGTCTTGGTGAGCTTGTTCGAGAGGTCATGTATGGTGGAGATATTCTTGGACATCTCCACGCGGCTGTCCTCGGCAGCCTTTTCGATGCCGATTACTTCCTGAAGGGCGCCGTTTGCGGACTCGGAGACAGCTACGACGGAGCTGTCCATTTCGGTCATCGCGGAGGCAACCGAGTTTGTCTCGTTCTGCTGCTCCTGAATGGATGCGGACGCTGCCTCGACGGAGTCCCTGTTCTGGTGGGCGGTGTCCCTCAGGGAGTCTGAAGCGGCGTTCATCTCCTTGAGTGCGGAAACCAGCGTGTCTCTCAGTGAGTTGAGCTGCTTTGCTATAACGCCGAACTCGTTCTTGGCAGTATAGGGTATGGGCTTCGAGAGATCTCCCTTTGACATCCTGCCCATGCCGCGGGTTATCACATCAAGCGGCACCCTTATAATCCTGCCGATGGCAGCTGCAATCAGCACGCCGATGAGAATACCGATTGTGGTTCCCACCACAAGGGTGAGCACCAGGTGCATCATTGTCACATTGCTGCTTGCAACCGAGTTCTTCATCCTGGTGTCGGCAGCACTCTGGATTACCGTCAGCTTTTCGCGGATCTGGGAGATAATCTTGTTGGCCTGGCCGGCAATGTCAAAGAGGTGCTCCTGATCCTGGAAAATCCTCATTCTCTTGGCGAGTATTCCCTTGTCGCTTGCGGTATTGATCTCGAAATCCTCGATATAGTAGCCGATGGTCTCCTTGAGGCCGGGCTGCGCGTTTGTGACATCCTTGAATGCCTTCTGGAAGACAGGAAGCAGCTTTTTGTTGCTCTCGAGAAGCTTTTTGATCTCTGCGGAATTCTCGGCCTTGAGTGCGTTGCCGGTGTTTATCTCAATCGGGCCCTCAGCCGCGACCAGGGAGCGCGACATAATCTTGACGAAATCATCCTCGGTGGTTACTTCAAGCTTTGCGAGCTCGCCGCCGAACAGCCGGAGGAGGCTCTCGAAGGAGCTGGTCCACTTGCCGAGTGACTTCTTCTCGTTCATGAGGCGGAGCGCAACATCGCCCATCTCGCTTCCCGAGGCTCCCTCGGTCTTAGACTGGTACTCCTTTGTGAGCTTTACTACCTGATCAACGTCGTCCACGAACTCGGTATTCTTACCGCTGCTCATGCTGGTCAGCCTGTTAAGCGCATTCTTGTAAAGGTTCTGGGCGGTCCTGAGCTCCGCAAGCCTCTGTGGCATTTTTGAGAGATCATGCTCGTTAAGGACAAGCTCCAGGGCATTGTGGGCGGAGAGAATGGTCTTTTCCATCTCATCAGCCTGCTTCACAAGCGGCTCGGCCTCCTCCGTTATCTCCGTGAAGGAGTTCTGGAAATTGGCAAGGCTGAAGTAGGTTACTATGCTTATGCAGAGGAGTACTGCGAGGATAAGCGCGTATCCGATATTTACTATTTTTATTATTGAAATTCCGTTAAAGAGCCTAATCAGGAAAAACTGCCTTTCCTGGTTTCCCCCGTTCTTTGCGGCATCAGACATCTTGCTCTTCCCCTTATGATTTCCTTAATTCTGCCACTGCGGCCGGATCGCATATCCCTGCCTGCAGCCTGTCAATAAGCGGCGCGGGCCGCAGGTAGGACTCCTGCGTGATTCCGCCTGATGATCTGACAGAAACAGAAATATAGAACCGTCTGTTATTATCGGTTATGCGAAAATAAATTAATGTGCCGCGGGCGGCAATTTTTCTTAAATTTTACTGCAGGAATAAAGTTTAATGCATCAACCGGCAGCACTCCACTGAGTGCAATATTTTCGCCCTGCATGTTTTTTGTCCGGAAATACGTTTATAATCCTGAATGCGGATCACGGATCATACGGTTCCGCGGCGGAATGCGGCTAATTTGTCCGGCAGTATCCGCAAAGCGCTCCGTATCCCGCTTTATTGCTCTAAGTGACAGGAGAATTTCAAATGGCCGAAGAGACAGTATTCACGAAGATTATCACCGGAAAGATTCCCTCGAAGCTTCTTTATCATGACGATCTCGTTTCCGCCTTCAGGGACATCAGCCCAAAGGCGCCGGTGCATATCCTGATTGTCCCGAACAAGCCTATCCCCTCGGTCAACGATGTGGCTCCCGAGGACGAGCCTGCCATCGGCAGGATGTTTTCCGTCGCAAGGAAGCTTGCCGCAGATGAGGGCATTGCCGCAGACGGCTACAGGCTCATCGTCAACGTCGGCAAAAACGGCGGGCAGGAGGTTCCTCACCTCCATATGCACCTTCTCGGCGGGCAGGTCATGGGAGCACTCGGTTTCAGGGGGAATGGTGAATAAGATTCATTGCGGGCTTATAGCAGCAGCCTCTGCGGCAGTGCTGTTTCTGGACGGATGCTCCACGCTTTCAGCCATTTTCCCCAGGAGGCGCGATCCGGGGGCCCTGGAGATCGTAAGCCTCAGCGAGCCAGCGGCAAAGAACACCGTTGACAGGCAGTCAGCAGGGTCAGGTGCGGCTTCCGCCGGAAATACGTCCGGAAAGACACAGGCCTCCTCGGGGAAGGCCTCGGCTGCTGATGACATTCCTCTTTACGGAAGCAGCGGCACTCTGCCTGCGGCAGGTCCGGAACCGGCGGCTGAATCATCAGGCGGCATCGAGATCATAGACTCGCATGAGAGCCAGGTTTCTTCGGCAGCCCCCCTGCCGGCTGAAACAGTGAAAACGGAGCAGAAGCCGGCAGCCGCTGCTCCTGCCGGAAAGACTCAGTCTCCCGCACCGGCAGCTGAAAATTACGGGGAGGATTCAAAGCTTCTCCGGGCATCGTCAATCCTGGTCAAAAAGGGAATCAGCACCGCCGGATCAGGCTCGATCTATATCGAGAGGATAGCGGTCGACCCTCCTTACAAGCATGATACCAGGGCCCTTACTGCTGCCGTCGAGAAGCAGATCCGTGACTCCGGGAAGTTCACGCTGGCTGACAGCAGGGCAGTCTCCAATATCAGGGGCTCGCTTGAGTATCAGAACGTATCGGGCGGCAACTGGGCGAGCCTCATAAAGCTAGCGAAGTCCCAGAATATCGACAAGGCCTTCTACGGGGCCATGGGCTCCACTGGAGACTCCCTTTATCTTGACTATTCAATAATAGACGTGAAGTCCGGCGCCATCCTCTGGGAGGACACCGTTCACGTGGACGGAGCCGCGCGCTGATTTGAAGTTAGGCATATTTCGTTCCGGCGGGCGCATGCCCGCCGTTTTTCTCGCTGTCCTGCTCTCCTCGTCCCTTCTCTCGGGCTGCCTGGTCAGGTTCATGTACGACTGGCTCGACGTCTATGCTGCATGGAAGATTGACGACTACTTCGACATAACAAGGAGCCAGAAGAGCTCCCTGTACTCGGAGCTCGACACCATAATTGCCTGGCACAGGAAAAGCGAGCTGTCGAAGTACTCGGCATTTCTCAGGGAAATCTCAGCCGCGGCAGAGAAGCCTCTCTCCGAGGCGCAGGTGGGGGATTTCCTGGATCGGGCGTACGGGATGTCAAGGGTTCTCCTGCAGCATTCGGCCCCGTCGATGAACCGTCTCGCGGCCGAGCTTACCGATGATCAGATCGCATCCTATGTGCTCGACCGGACCAGGCACCAGCAGAACGACCGCAAGGACTTCATGCAGGACAGCGGGGTCAAGGCCCACAGGAAATTCAAGAAGCAGCTTGTCTCCTCGCTGGAGTATACGCTCGGCGGCATCGAGCCGTCGCAGCAGTACTATGTAGACACGCTGGCCGGCTGGTACGTGATTATCTATCCGAAATGGCTCGAGTATGAGGAGCTCTGGGTGAACGAGCTGGCGAGGACCTTCAGGGAGCGCGGCACTCCGGCTTTCGAGAAGGATATCATCCTCCTTTTCCTGAACGCTCCGGAACTCGGCGGCGGAAAGTACTCCGGGTTCATCCGGATGTATAATGACAAGCTTGTGAGATGGATCTCGGATTTTTCCGCGCGTCTCACGCCGGAGCAGCGAGAGCATTTCAGGGAAAGGCTTGATGATCTGGCCGACGAGCTTGATTCGATCGGGCGCTAGGCTCCGTTTTTTTCAGTCCAGCCGGTCCCGGCACCAGCACGGGATCGGAAATATACAAAGGGTTTGGCAATCACATGATTCCTGCACTTACAAACGTACCTGGGATTGATCCGGAATACCAGGCATTCTTTTCAGCACTGAAAGAAGCCGGTTTCACCGGCGATATCGAGACATCTTTCTCCTCAAGGCTTGCAGTGGCCACCGACAACAGCGTCTACCAGTGGCTGCCACAGGGAGCAGTATTCCCGAAAAGCAGCGATGATGTGGTCTGCCTTGTGAAGCTGGTTTCAGATCCCAAGTTCCGCAAAGTGAGGTTCACCCCGCGCGGCGGCGGCACCGGCACGAACGGTCAGTCGCTCAACAGCGGAATCGTCGTTGATCTGTCCCGCCATATGACTGCCATTCTCGAGCACAACGCCGAGGAGCACTGGGTTAGGGTGCAGCCGGGCGTAATCAAGGATGATCTCAACTCCAGGATAAAATCGACCGGCTATTTCTTCTCGCCCGATCTCTCCACGAGCAACAGGGCGACTATAGGCGGCATGATCAGCACCGACGCATCAGGACAGGGAGCAAGGCGCTACGGCCGCACCTCAAGGCATGTGCTCTCCGTATCGGTCGTGCTGATGGACGGGACTCTCGCCGAATTCTCGCCGAAGTCCGGAAGCGCGCTCAGGGAAAAGCTCGGGCTCAAGACCTTCGAGGGGGATCTCTACCGTATTGTCTACGGCATAGCCAAGGGCAGAAGGGCGGAGATAGAGAAAACCTTCCCGGATCTCAACCGTTTCCTCACCGGATATGATCTGAAGCACGTCTATGATCCCGAGACCGACACGCTTGATCTCTCGAGGATCATCTGCGGAAGCGAGGGCACCCTTGCCTTCATTGTCGAGGCAAAGCTCGATCTGACCAAAATCCCCGCATTCCGCGCTCTGGTCAATGTCAAGTATGACAGTTTTGACTCGGCCCTGAGGAACGCGCCGCTCATGATGAAGGCTGACGCACTCTCGGTCGAGACCGTTGACTCCAAGGTCCTTAACCTCGCGAAGAGCGACATTGTCTGGTACCAGGTCAAGGACCTTATAAAAGAGGTGCCTGGCAAGGATCTCCAGGGCATCAACATCGTCGAGTTCTCCGGGGATGACGAGGAGCACCAGAACGAGCTCGTGGAGAGCCTCTGCCGCAGGCTTGACCAGCAGATGGAGCGAGGAGAGGCCGGAGTCATCGGCTACCAGACCTGCAAGGATCTTCCGAGCATCCTCTCGGTATACGCGATGAGGAAGAAGTCCGTCGGGCTCCTCGGCAAGGCTCCTGGAGACGCGAAGCCTATCCCGTTCACCGAGGATACTGCGGTTCCCCCCGAGCACCTCGCCGACTACATCCTGGAGTTTCGCGCGCTGCTTGACTCATATCACCTCAAGTACGGCATGTTCGGCCACATTGACTGCGGCGTTCTGCACGTAAGGCCGGCGCTTGACATGACTGATCCAGAACAGGAGAAGACTCTCCGGAGAATCTCGGACCGCATGGTCGAGCTCACCAAGAAGTACGGCGGTCTGATGTGGGGCGAGCACGGCAGGGGATTCAGGAGCGAGTACGGTCCGAAGTATTTCGGGGATCTCTATCCGGAGCTCCGTAAAATAAAGAAGGCCTTTGACCCGGACAACAGGCTGAATCCCGGGAAGATTGCGGTTCCCGAAGGGAATGACGAGAAGCTCGTGTCCGTTGACTTCCAGAAGCGCGGCTCCTTTGACCGCCAGATAAGCCTTGATGTGAGGCATGATTTCAGCGACGCGATGGGCTGCAACGGCAACGGCCAGTGCTTCACTTATGATCTCAACTCCCCGATGTGCCCGTCCTACAAGCTGACAAGGGACCGCCGCTTCTCCCCGAAGGGAAGATCCTCCCTTATCCGCGAATGGCTCAGGGAGCTTCAGACCAGGGGAATTGATCCGAGGGACGAGGAGCATATAAAGGACGGCCGTTCGGTCGCCGGGGTTTTCAGAAGGTTCATCAACACGCTCGCCCTTAAAAGCGGGACAAAGGATTTCTCCAGGGAAGTATGGGATGCCATGCAGGAGTGCCTCGCCTGCAAGGCCTGCGCAAGCCAGTGCCCGGTGAAGGTCGATGTCTCTAACTTCAGGGCAAGGTTCCTCAATATCTACTACCAGCGCTACTCAAGGCCTCTCAAGGACATGATAGTGCGCAATATCGAGAAGACAGTGCCCCTCGCCGCCTCGTTCCCGAGGCTGATGAACGCGCTCACGCTCAACCCCGTCTCGGATTTCCTCACAAGGAAAATCGTAGGCTTCGCGGATGCTCCTGCAATGAGCTATCCGGCTCTCCCGGCACTCCTCGCTGAGCTCGGCATTGAGACCATCAGGGAGCCCGAGAGGCTCGGGCAGCTCCCTGAGGAGGAGCGCAAAAAGAGCATACTCTTCGTCGAGGACGCCTTCACCCGCGTCTATGACGCTCCGGTTGTGGCGCATTTCCTGAAGCTCGTGAAGCTCCTCGGCTTCAGGCCGTATGTCCTCCGCTACCTGCCGAACGGCAAGACCCAGCACGTAAAGGGCTTCCTTCACGAGTTCTACGGCACGGCCCTCCGCGCCGCCGGATTCCTTAACAGTGTGTCTGCCTACGGCATTCCGCTCGTGGGTCTCGATCCGGCAATGGTCATATGCTACCGCGATGAGTATACGAGAGTCCTGAAGGACCTCCGAGGAGACTTCAATGTCATGCTCCCGCAGGAGTGGCTGCTGTCGGTGCTCGATCAGATCCCGGCAAAGCCAGTCCCTGAAAATGCCGAGACATATTACCTTCTTGCACACTGCCAAGAGCGCACGCTTATTCCCTCGACCCACGCTGACTGGGAGAAGATCCTCTCCCGCTTCGGGGTAAGGCTCAAGGCTGTTCCTGTCGGATGCTGCGGCATGGCTGGCATCTACGGCCATGACTCATCGCACCTCGAGCAGTCAAAGAAGCTCTACTCCATGAGCTGGGGGCCTGTTATCAGCAAATACGGTGTTGATCACTGCGTCGCCACCGGCTACTCCTGCAGATCCCAGGTTTACCGTATGGAGGACAGGGCCGTCATGCTGCATCCCCTCGAACTTGCCCTGAAGGCAATTGAGAAGCAGGAAGCGGCAGGGTAATATCAGCCGCGTCAGATGCCGCTCCGGCAACAGGGCTTATTCACGGCCCCGGCTTCTGGGATTCAGAAGCCGGGGCATTCTTTTCAGAAAATGTCCCTGTGCCTCTGGGCATGACTTTTCCTGTGCGGTTCCTGCCGCTGTAATCAGGAAATTTAAAAAATTTGAGATTTGTCACAAAAATTCAAGTATAATCAGTCATTCCATCGGTGCGTGATCCCTGTGAGGGAAATAGTGCAGGGCTGGCACCATTTTCTTGAGACAGGGGTTAAAAAATGACAGAACAGACTAACAGCGCCGGGGAGAACGCCGCGGCAGAGGCTTCAGCCGGCACAGCCGCCCCGAAGGAGAACCAGGTATCCTTCAATGACCTCGGGCTTTCGGATAAAGTCCTCCACGCGGTTACTGATCTCGGCTTCGAGCTACCCTCAAAAATTCAGGAACGGGCCATTCCCGTCATCCTCGGGGGACATGATCTAATCGGACAGGCCCAGACCGGTACGGGAAAGACCGCTGCGTTTGCCCTTCCTCTTCTTTCAAAGACGGATTTCACAGGAAAGGACGTCCGGATCCTGGTAATCCTTCCCACAAGGGAGCTCGCCATTCAGGTGGCCGAAGCCTTCCAGCAGTTCTCGAAGTACCTCGAGGACTTCCATGTCCTGCCGATTTACGGCGGCGCCTCATACGAGACCCAGATCCGAGCTCTCAAAAGAGGCGTGCAGGTGGTTGTCGGCACGCCCGGCCGCGTCATTGACCTGATGAAGCGCGAGAAACTCGACACCAGCCATCTTTCCGCAATTGTCCTTGATGAGGGCGACGAGATGCTTCGCATGGGCTTCATCGATGACATCGAGTGGATCCTGAGCCAGATCCCTGAAGAGAGGCAGATGATGCTGTTCTCCGCAACCATGCCGAAGCCGATCCGCAAGGTTGCCGAGAGGTACCTGCACAGTCCTGTCGAAATCAGGATTGAGTCGAAGACCCAGACCGCCTCGACGGTGCGCCAGCGCTACTGGCTGGTCTCCGGAATGCACAAGATTGACGCCATGGCAAGGCTGCTCGAGGTAGAGCCCTATGACGCAGTGCTCATCTTCGTGCGCACCAAGAATGACGCAGAGGAGGTTTCCCAGAAGCTCGCGGCAAGAGGCTTTGCCTGCGACGCGCTGCACGGCGACATTCCGCAGAAGATGCGCGAGAAGATCGTTGACAAGCTGAGGAACGGACAGCTCGACATCCTCGTTGCAACTGACGTTGCAGCAAGAGGCCTTGACGTTGACCGCATCACCCATGTAATCAACTATGATATCCCCTATGACTCCGAGACCTACGTCCACCGCATCGGCAGGACCGGAAGGGCAGGCAGGGAAGGCGACGCGATCCTCTTTATCTCGCCCCGCGAGAGAAGGGCGCTCAGGACAATCGAGCAGAGCACGCATCAGAAAATCGAGCCCATGAAGATGCCGACGACCGATGACATCAACAAGCACCGCGTCGAGGCATTCAAGCAGAAGATCCTTGACGGACTGGGAGCTGACGATCTCGAGCCGTACGCAGAGATTATCGCGGAGATCCTTGAGGACGACTCGATAGATCCGACCGATCTCTGCGCAGTTCTTGCCAAGATGGCGAACGGCAACGAGCCTCTTACTATCGAAAAGCCGGCCGAGGAGCCGGAGCAGACTGACTTTGACGAGATTGACTCGGCAAGGGCCGGCCGGATGGAGAAAATCGAGCAGGAGAAGATCGAGCGCGACGGGCGCAGGCTGTCAACCGAGGCTATGCCGCTCAGGGATTTCCCTGACATAAAGATGGTCAAGTACCGCGTCGCGGTAGGCCGCAGGGACGGAGTGAAGCCCGGGCAGATCGTAGGCGCCATCGCGAACGAGGGTGACATCGAGAGCAAGTATATCGGACACATAGATATCTTCGGCAGCTTCTCGACGGTTGATCTCCCCGAGATGCCGGATGAGGTGCATGACATACTCGCAAGGGCGATGGTCTGCGGCAAGCCCCTCGACATCAGGGGCTATGATCAGGTTGAGGAGGACAGCGGCGAGCCGGGCCGCGGCGACTTCCCGAGAGGCGGGAGGTCGCGCCCGCGCTTCTTTTCCGAAAGGCACGGCCGGGGAGATTATTCCGACAAGGGCAGCCGAAGGGGCGGAAAGCCTGACTTCAGGGGCGATGACCGGAGGGAGCGCTCTGGCTTCAGAGGCGACAGGAAGGACCGCTTCCCGAAATCCCGTGACTTCGGCGGCCGCAGGGGATCGAGGCCCTTCAACAGATCAGGCAGCAGATAGCGCTGAATTCCGGGGTTTGAAGCAGACGGGCCGGCATATTGCCGGCCCGCTTTTTCTTTCGCTTGGAAGTGCCTCTCAGGCGTCCTGCTGATTCTCTTCCTTGACTGCCGGCTTTTCAAGCCTCCGGAGCCTTGCCATGAAGAACCCGTCAAAGCCGGTCTTCGACGGATAGACGTTCTTCTTTTCCTCGAGCTCCCATTCTCCCGGATGATCATCAAGGAAGGCCTTAATCTGAAGCTCATTCTCCTCAGGCATAATCGAGCAGGTCGAATATACGAGCTTCCCGCCGGGCTTTACCATCCTGCTGTACTCGGCAAGGATTTTCTCCTGGGTATCGTATAGCTCCTTCATGTTCTCCATGCCGCTGCGCCACTTGGTCTCGGGATTGCGCTTCAGGACTCCGAGTCCTGAGCAGGGAACATCAAGGAGAACGCGGTCTGCAGATCTGTCAAGATGCTTTATGGTCTTTCCGGACTCGATGAGCCTTGTCTCGATGTTGAACGCGCCGCATCTCCTGGCCCTGAGCTTGAGATCCTTAAGCTTCCACTCCTCGACGTCCATGGCGATGATTGTGCCTTTCCCATTCATCAGGGCGGCGAGGTGCATGGTCTTGCCGCCGGAGCCGGAGCAGGCGTCTATGACGCGCATCCCTGGCTCCGCCTCAAGGAACGGAGCGATGAGCTGAGAGCCGGCGTCCTGCTGCTCGAACATGCCCTGCTTGAAGGCGAAAAGATTGAAGAGAGAAGCGTCTGTCGTTATTTCGAGCGCGTTCTCGACGCCTGGCACATCTCTGAAGCCGACCTGCGAGATGCTGAGCGAGCGCTTGAGCTCATGCATGTCAGCCTTCAGTGTATTTAGTCTGATGAAGCGCCTCGGGGCTTCGGCGAGAGCCTTCCTCTCCGCGGGCCACTTGCGCCCGAGTTCGAGATCGCCGAGCGCGTCGAGCCAGTCTGGGCAGCCGTCCCTGAGCGCCGGCATTTTCTTTGCGCGGCTGAGCTTTTCCTCGAACTTCCGGAGCTCATCGCCGTCAAGCGGGACAGCGGGCTTCTCGGCGCACTGCGGGAGACGGTTGACGAGATGCCAGATTTCGAGCATCTTCGTGATGTTTTCTGGGATCTGCTTCATGCTGAAGCTGCCGAGGAAGCAGTAATAGTTGAGCCTCCTGAATATGTCGCCGATAACTCCTATTATGAGTCCGCGCTCCGCGTTCCGGATATGCAGCTTGTTGAAATACTTCTGGTACGCCCTGTCCAGAGGAAGCTTCTCGGCTGTCGCTGCGTGGATTATCGTACCCGCTAGCCGGAACTGGAAGGCAGTAAGTGTCGTCGGTTTCATGTTTTTCACCGTGCTGTTAGGATTAACGCAGGAATTCTGCAATATTATAGCTGTCCGAGTCCGGATCAGTCTTTCCGCCCGTCGTCTGACATCAGGTTGTCGAGATCCCTCTCGAAGCTTCCGATGAAGGTCTCCAGGAAATAATCGAGCGCCGGCCGGGACCGCTTCGTCAGAGTCTCCCTTATTTTCCGCTCGGCTGACAGAAAGTCCCTGTTTCCCGAAGCTGTCTCCACTATGCATTTGATATATGCCGATATTGTATCAGCGTCCTTCACTATGCGGCGGATTTCAGGATCCAGGCTCTCCGAGAGGAGAAATTCCCGGCAGTACGGCCGGAGCTCCTCAGGGAGCGTCTCGAGCAGAAGCTCCTCGGCATTGGCCTCGATTTTCTTGTACTCGGCAGTGAGGATCCTGTTCTTGTACTTGATCGGTGTGGGGAGATCGCCGGTGAACACCTCTGATGCATCATGATAGAGCGCCGCTGCCGCAGCCTTCTCCGGATCCACGTCCGCGCCGAACTTCACTTTTTCAATCACGGCAAGCATGTGCGCGATTATCGCCGTCTCCAGGGAATGCTCGGCAACATTCTCATGCCTGGTGTTGCGCATTAGCGACCAGCGCTCGATGAGCTTCATCCTGTCGGTATAGGCTATGAAAGGGCTTTCTGCCATCTGTCCTCCTGATACGAAAAGGCCGATCCAGAGGACCGGCCGCAATTGAGCCTTCCGAGCTTTCCCGGACTACTGCCGGTAATGCTTCAGGAACCTCGCCAGCCTAGTGGAGGCATCCTTCAGGACATCCTCGGTAGGCAGGAAGACGACCCTGAAGTGATCCGGGGCAGGCCAGTTGAAGCCGGTCCCCTGGACAAGCAGCATATGCTCCTGGCGGAGGAGATCAAGAACCATCTTGCTGTCATCCTTGATCGGGTAGACCTTCGGATCAATTCTCGGGAACATGTAGAGCGCGCCCTTCGGCTTGACGCAGCTGATTCCCGGAATCGAGGTGAAGAGATCATAGCAGACGTCGCGCTGCCTGCAGAGCCTCCCGCCCGGGACGATCAGCTCGTTGATGCTCTGGTAGCCGCCGAGGGCGGTGGGGATGGCCATCTGCATCGGGACATTGGCGCAGAGCCTCATGGTCGATATGAGGTTGAGGCCCTCGATATAGCCCTTTGCCATCTGCTTCGGGCCGCTCACCATCATCCAGCCCTGCCTGAAGCCGCAGGCGCGGTACGCCTTGGAGAGGCCGTTGAAGGTCAGGAAGAGCACGTCATCGCAGAGCGTGCAGGCGCTGCGGTGAGCGGTGTCATCGTAGAGGATCTTGTCGTAGATCTCGTCGGCAAAGATGATGAGTCCGTGCTGGCGGGCGATTTCAATCAGATCAAGGAGAAGATCGGTGCTGTAGACCGCTCCCGTGGGGTTATTGGGGTTGATGATCACGATTCCCTTGGTCCTCGGGGTAATCTTCTTCTTGATGTCCTCAAGATCAGGGTACCAGTCCGCAGACTCATCGCACATGTAGTGGACAGCCCTGCCGCCTGCAAGGTTTACGGCTGCGGTCCAGAGAGGATAGTCAGGTGCGGGCACCAGGATCTCGTCGCCGTTGTTTAGAAGGGCCTGCATTGACTGGGTTATAAGCTCTGAGCAGCCGTTTCCGATGAAGATATCATTCACATCTGCGGAGCGCAGTCCCTTCTGCTGGTAGTACTGGGCAATCGCCTTCCTCGCGACGAAAAGTCCCTTCGAGTCGCAGTAGCCTGTATTCTGGGGAAGGTTGGCGATAACATCGCGGATAACTTCCTCCGGGGCCTCAAAGCCGAACGGCGCCAGGTTGCCGATGTTCAGCTTGAGGATACGGTGCCCTTCATCTTCAAGACGGCGGGCCTCTTCATGAACCTTGCCGCGAATGTCATAGCAGACATTGTCGAGCTTGTGAGACTTATCTATATACACTTGAACTACCAGCCTATCAAACAAGCAAATAATCTTAATTATACTCCGAGATTCTACCATTGCCTCGGATGATTTTCCTTACATTTGAGAATCCGGTGCCCTGAGTCAGAAGGTGCCCCGTCGGGATATAATGCGGCAGCATAAGTGCGGAGGAAAAATGAAGGTCTTTCTTACATCAGATGAGGCAGGCGGCTTCTACCGGAAGGGCAGCGTTCTTACGTTTTCAGGCGAGGGAGCGGTAATCCACGCGTCCCCCTTCACCTATCTCAGGGACATACAGCGCGGGGCAAGGAAACTTGCGGTATTCGGCGCTGACTCGGCAGAGCTCACAGGGGATGCCTGGAGCACCGAGGCCGAGCTCGCGTTCACGCAGGGATTCATGAATGAGAGAAGCTCTGAGAAAATCACCTACGCCTTCACGAATGATGAGCTCGACAATGAGCTCTCGGCGGCGGATTTCGTGAGAAAGGCCGTAAACACCTCTCCGTCTGAAATCTATCCCGAGTCCCTTGCCGAAATGTCAGCAGATTTCGTCAGGAAACATCTCGGATCAGATGTCGCCGTCTCCATAAAGAGGAAGGATGAGCTTGAGAGTGAAGGCTTTGCGGGACTGCTCGCGGCCGGAGCTGGCTCCTCAAGGGGACCGGTGCTTTTCTCGGCTGACTTCAATCCATCGGGGGATCCTGACGAGCCGGTTGCCGCATGCCTTGTGGGGAAGGGCATTACCTTTGACACGGGCGGCTACAGCCTCAAGCCCTCTGACTACATGTATTCCATGAAGTCAGACATGACCGGAGCCGCATACTGCGCGGCGGCTCTCGTTCTTGCCGCGTCACGCGGCCTCCGGAAGAGAGTGCGGATATTCGGATGCCTCGCCGAGAACATGGTTAGCGGCAGCGCCTCAAGGCCCGGCGACGTCATCTCCTACAGGAACGGGAAGACAGTCGAGATAGTCAATACAGACGCAGAGGGCAGGCTTGTCCTTGCCGACGGTCTCATCTCTGCAGCCTCATGCAATCCTCGGAGCATCCTTGACTGCGCCACCCTTACCGGATCCGCAAAGGCCGCCCTCGGTCGCGACTACAATGCGGTGCTTTCAAGGGATCCGCTTGACTCGCTGTCCTTCTGCACGATGGCAGCAGCGGAAAACGAGTACGCCTGGCCGCTCCCCCTCGCGCCGTTCCACTCAGGGATGATCAAGTCAGACGTTGCTGACATCGCAAACTCATCGCACGGCAGCGACATCCCCGGCGCCTCGACTGCCGCTGCATTCCTCTCCGAGTTCGTCCCCGTGGGCATGCGCTGGATCCATCTTGATCTCTCGGCCTCCTACACCAAGTCCGCGAATGACCTGTGGGCCACAGGAGCGAAGGTCCACGGAGTAAGGAGCATAGCACACTGGCTCATGTCGCTCTGATCCGTCCTCCTGACGCTGCGCCGCGCGCAAACTGAGAGCCGCGCGGCGTTTTTGCGACATACTTTTTGAGCTCTGTTTCATTCCGTGATCTTCTGCATTGCATTTTCATCCTCCTTAACTGAAACTACCTGCGTTTCATGGAGAAATGAAAATGACAATAGAGAGAACACTTTCCATTATTAAGCCCGATGTGGTCGGCAGAAACCTCATCGGCGATGTCATCCACCGCTTTGAGAACGCCGGGCTCACGGTTGTCGGCGCCAAGATGGTCCACCTGCGCCCGGAGCAGGCAATGCGCTTCTATCAGGAGCACCGCAAGAAGCCGTTTTTCATGGAACTGGTCGACTACATGGTCTCGGGGCCCATAATGCTCATGGTCCTCGAGGGCGACAACGCAGTCATTCGCCACCGCGAGCTTATCGGCGACACGGATCCGAAGAAGGCAAGGGCCGGGACCATCAGGTCGGACTATGCCGCATCAGTTGAGGAGAACGCCGTCCACGGCTCGGACTCGATCGAGAGCGCGCAGCGCGAGATCTCCTTCTTCTTCTCCGAGAGCGAGATCTGCCCGAGGACAAGATTCTAAAAACTCATCTCCGCGGCGGAGCAGAGCGCCTTCAGGCACGCGCTCCGCTCTGTCTTTCGTTCCTCGCCCCTCAGGAGCCGGTTGTTTCGTCAAAGGCTCATCTCTCTGATATAATTTCTCTCTCAGGGGGATTCTATGACGAACAGTAAGGTCAATCTGCTTGGTCTCAGCCGCAAGATGCTCCGGGACTATCTGCTTTCGATAGGCGAGAAGCCGTTCCGCGGCGATCAGATCATGAAATGGATCTATCATGCCGGTGCGTCTGATTTCTCGGAGATGACTGACGTCAGCAAGGCTCTCCGCGAGCGCCTTACTGAAATAGCAGAGATCAGGGCTCCCGAAGTCATCAGGGAGCAGAGGTCAAAGGACGGCACCATAAAGTGGGCTCTTGACGTGGGCGACGGTCAGGCTGTCGAGACTGTCTATATTCCCGAGGATGACAGGGCAACGCTCTGCATCTCGACCCAGGTCGGATGCCCCATGGGCTGCAGGTTCTGCTCGACCGGCCTCCAGGGATTCAACAGGAACCTCTCGGCAGCCGAGATTGTCGGCCAGGTGTGGCGCGCAGTCAGCGTTCTCGGCTTCTCGAGAAGAACGGACGAGAGGGCAATATCGAACGTTGTGATGATGGGGATGGGAGAGCCCCTCCTCAACCTGCAGAACACCGTCACCGCCGCGGAGATCCTGCTTGATGATTTCGGATTCGGCCTCTCGAAAAGGCGCGTGACCGTTTCAACCTGCGGCATAGTCCCCGCGATGGACAGGCTCGGAGACATGATTGACGTGGCGCTCGCAGTGTCCCTCCATGCGCCCAATGACCGGATCCGCTCGGAGATAATGCCGGTCAACGACAGATATCCTGTTGCGGAGATTATTGACGCCGCAAGGCGCTTTATCAGCAAGAGCAAGGCGAACCAGGGAAGGGTGACCATTGAGTACGTTCTCCTTGACGGCATAAATGACTCCGAGGACAATGCAAGGGAGCTCGCAAGGCTCCTCTCGCACCTTCCCTGCAAGATTAATCTCATCCCGTTCAACCCTCACCCGGACAGCGAGTTCAGGAAGCCTTCCGAGAGAAGCGTCGCCGCTTTTCTCAAGGTTCTCATGGACAAGGGATATACGGCCGTTGTCAGGAAGACCAGGGGCGATGACATCGATGCGGCCTGCGGGCAGCTGGTCGGAGAGGTGAAGAACAGGCTGAGGGTTAAAGTCGAGGATTAACGTCTGTTCAGTCTGCGGGCTGTTACAGGATTTAAGGCAGGCCACAGTCAAGTGGCCTTTCACGGAGGACGGTTATCCCCTTTTGGTGGCCGTGGTTATGATGCTAAGAAATATTGCTGTATGTCTTGCCGCTTCAGCGGTGCTGTGTCTTTCCGGCTGTGTGACCGCCACGTATGAATACGGTCAGGACCACCAGCTTCATGAGGTGTCTGATGTCATGGATCCCCAGACCGCCGCGAAGCGCCGGGTCAACATTGCCATCGGGCACATGAACAAGGGTCAGATGACCGAGGCGAAGCAGAACCTCGAGATTGCCAAGAAATACGATCCGGACAGCCCTTATGTAAAGCTCTCCTACGCTGACTATTACCAGAGGGTCGGCGAGGACCAGAACGCTGAGGAGATTTACCGGGATCTGGTCTCAAGGCATCCCGAGAACATGGGCGACATTTACAACAGCTACGGAAATTTCCTCTGCTCGAAGGACAGGTTTGAGGAGGCTTTCGCCAATTTCGGCGAGGCGGTCAAGGTGCCGTCATATGCCAACATCTCCGGTGTCTATGTAAACGCCAGCGCATGCGCGATGCACAAGAAGAACTATACGCTTGCGCTCGCCTACATTGACAAGGCAATCGACTACGACGGCGCGTCCCCGGAGCTCTTTGCGATCAAGGCGAAGCTCGCTCTTGACGCAGGCGATATTGCCCAGGCAAAGACTGCAATCGCCGTTTATGACCGCATGTCAAAAGGCAGCGACAGCCCTCGAAGCTATCTCGACAAGATTAAGATTGCAGAATCAGAGCGCAACATAAACGAGTCAATGCGCCTCGGCAGGGAGCTCGTCGAGAAGTATCCGAAGAGCCAGGAGGCGTCGGATTACATGAACAACCAGTACTGAGCGCTGGTTTTATTTAAGGCGCCGCACGTCTGTACGGCGGCGCCCCGGAATTTGCAATGGCCGCTCTCAGACAGCGGCTGTATCTGTTTTTAATGACGGGCATTCAAGCAAAGGTGCCTGATGGGGAACGAAATGACAGAAAGCAACAAAGACAGCGTAAAAGCCGGCAGTCAGGCTGAGAGTGCGGCGGAAAGCGGCGCGGCAGCAGAGGCAGGCATGGCACCCGGAGCGGTGAGCGCTGAAAAAGGCAATGCAGCTCCGGCAGCGGAGAACGAAAGCAAGGCAGCCCCCTCAGGAAAACGGGATACCACCCCAGGCGGCATGCTCCGCGAGACCAGGGAGTTCATGGGCCTTACGATTCAGGATGTAACCGACCGCCTGAAATTCCGCCCTGAGTTCATCAGCAACCTCGAGAACAACTGCTTCGACTCGAGGACCGCCAGCACCCAGCTCGTCAGGAGCTGGCTCATTGCCTATGCAAAGTTCCTCGGAATTGACCGCGTAATGATTCTTGACGCCTTCGAGAAGTATCATGACGGCCAGAAGGACGGCGGCAGGAAGGAAGAGGCGCCAGCGGTCAGGGAGACTCCGAAGGAGAAGAAGTGGAAGACCGTAGAGCTCGAAAGGCCTGCCAGAAAAGCTCCTGAGAAGAAAAAGGACACTGAGGACGCCGGGGACGCTGCTGCACCTGATGAGCCGGGTGAGAACGGCGATGCCAAGGGAAGGACTCTCAAGAACATAATGATGTTCCTCCTTATACTCATTGTCTGCATCTGCGTGACACTTATCCTAAAGGTGCAGAATCAGGGCAGGCAGCAGGCGAATCTTAAGAGCGCAGTCGAGACCAGGGTTACGGAGCTTACCTCTGAAGAAAAGCCCTCTGCCCCCGGTGCACGAAGCAGCGCTGCGGAATCAGGCTCTGAAAACAGCCAGGTACCCGCGGCCGGCAATCCGGATTCTGGGGAAAATGCAGCGCCTGCAAATGAGGCAGCCGCCGGGAAGCCGGCTCCCAAGGCTCAGCCTGCTCCTGAGGCCGCAGCTCCTGCCGCTGATGCGGAGAAGAATAATGCCGGTTCAGTAAAGGACACTGCCGGGAAGGCTGCTCCCGCAGCAGAGAAAGCATCCGCAGAGAGCGCGGCAAAGGATTCCGGAGCAGCAAAAAAGGAAACTTCAGCAGATGCTTCCGCAGATGTCTCCTCCGGCAAGGCCGAGATAGCAGTATCCTTCAGCGGCCCCTGCTGGATTGAGATTCAGGATGCGGCAGGGAAGCGCCTGATTTCCAACACCTACGGAAAGGGCAGCAGCATCAAGGTTTCGTCAGAGAAGCTGCCGCTTTCAGTCAGGATCGGAATGAAGGCCAACATATCCGAGTTTACGGTAAACGGCAAGGCGATCGGCGTCTCATCCAAATTCACGGTGGAAAAATAATTGAACAGGGTCAATTCTCCGATAAAGCGCCGTCCGACCAGGCAGATCCATGTAGGAAAAGTCGCAGTCGGCGGCGATGCACCGGTTAGCGTACAGACGATGACCAACACCCGGACGGAGGACATTGAGTCCACATCCGCCCAGATTCTCGCCGCCGCCAAGGCCGGAGCAGACATAGTAAGGGTCTCGATCCCGACCATGGAGGCCGCTGAGGCTTTCAGGGAAATCAGGAAGAGATCCCCCGTGCCGCTGGTCACAGACATCCATTTCGACTACCGGATCGCCCTCAGGGTCGCCGAGTACGGCGCTGACTGTCTCAGGATCAACCCGGGCAACATAGGGCGCGAGGACAGGATCAAGGCGGTTATTGACGCAGCCAGGGAACACGGCATTCCCATCAGGATCGGCGTCAACGGAGGATCGCTCGAGAAGGATCTGCTGGAGAAGTACGGAGAGCCGACTCCAGAGGCGCTTGTCGAGTCAGCGATGCGCCATGTCGCCTATCTCGAGAAGTATGATTTTCCTGATTTCAAGGTAAGCGTCAAGGCATCGAATGTCTTCACGGCAGTGGATGCCTACCGCCTTCTGTCGAAGAAAATCGAGCAGCCGCTCCACCTCGGCATCACCGAGGCAGGAGGACTCCTCACCGGAACCGTGAAGTCCTCAGTCGGGCTCGGCATGCTGCTCTATGAGGGGATCGGAGATACCATCAGGGTCTCCCTCTCCGCTGATCCCGTTGAGGAAGTCAAGGTCGGCTTCGAGATCCTGAAGTCGCTCGGCATAAGATCGCGCGGCATCAACTTCATCTCCTGCCCGACCTGCAGCCGCCGGGAGTACGACGTCATCGGAGTGGTGAGCGAGCTCGAGAAGCGCCTCTCTGACATCAGCGTGCCGGTTGACGTCGCCATCATCGGCTGCGTGGTCAACGGCCCGGGCGAGTGCGAGACCGCCGAAATCGGCCTTGCCGGCGCCAGGGGGAAGAGCGGGTATTATGAGAACGGACAGCGGATTGACCGCATAGACAACAGCTGTCTCGTGGATGAGCTTGAGCAGAGGATCAGGGCCTACGCCGGGAACAAGGCGAGAAGGCTTGCGGCAGAGAATGCCTAAGCGGCCGCTGTAAGGAATTTTTAAGAATAAAAGCTTCGGGGGAACAGTGAAAATCCAGGCTATTACCGGCATGAAGGACCTTTTGCCGGAAGAGACTCCCTTATGGGAAAAGGTTGAGGGAGTCCTCAGGGAAACCGTCGAGTCTTACGGATATTCTGAAATAAGGATGCCCATACTCGAGAAGACCGACCTCTTTGTGCGCTCCATCGGCGAGGTTACCGATGTTGTCGAGAAGGAGATGTATTCCTTCGAGGATGTCGGCGGCGACAAGCTGTCGCTCCGTCCGGAGGGAACTGCCGGCTGCGTGAGGGCATGCAACGAGCACGGAATAATTCATAACCAGGAAAGAAGGCTCTGGTACATGGGCCCCATGTTCCGCCACGAGAAGCCCCAGAAAGGCCGCTACAGAGAGTTCCACCAGTTCGGCATCGAGGTATTCGGCCTTAAGGGACCGGATATCGATGCCGAGATCCTCATGCTGACCAACAGGATCTGGCAGAAATTCGGAATTTCCGATCATGTCAAGCTGGAGCTCAACTCTCTCGGCTCCTCCGAGGAGAGGAAGCAGTACAGGAGCAAACTCGTCTCCTTCCTTGAGGAGCACAAGGACGTCCTCGATGAGGATTCGAAGAGGAGGATGTACACCAACCCCCTCCGCGTCCTGGACTCAAAGAACGAGGCAGTGCAGGAGCTCCTCAAGGATGCACCGAAGCTCTCCGATTTCTTCGGCGAGGAGACCCTTGCCCATTTCAACGGGCTCAGAAAGCTCCTTGATGAGGCCGGCATTCATTACGAGATAAATGACAGGCTCGTAAGGGGACTTGACTACTACAACTACACCGTATTCGAGTGGGTTACCGATCTTCTCGGAGCGCAGAGCACCATCTGCGGAGGCGGTAGGTATGACGGGCTCGTCGAGCAGCTCGGCGGCCAGCCTTCGCCTGCGGTCGGCTGCGCCATAGGCCTGGAGCGCTTCATGCTTGTCGCCGAGGCGGTAGGACAGAAAGAGTCCCGCGGCCCGGTGGACGTCTATTTCTGCTCCATGGGCGAGAATGCGCGCAGCAGATCCTTCCAGATCGCCGAGCAGCTCAGAACCGGCATAAAGGGACTGAGGCTCATGATGAACTGCGGGGACGGAGCATTCAAGAAGCAGTTCAAGAAGGCTGACAAATCCGGGGCAAGATATGCGCTGGTACTCGGCGATGACGAGCTGGAGAAAGGGATGATTGCAGTCAAGGATCTGAGAAATGACGGCAGCCAGCAGGAGGTTGCCATCGGCGATCTCCCCGGCTTCCTCTCGTCAGCCCTTTCCCTTGATCAGGACTGACGGCATTTTCTTGCAGGCGGCGTGGTTTTCTGCGAAAATTGCGCCCGTATATTTTTTCCCTGCAGCAAGCAGTTGCAGATAATTCAGGAGCTTTATCAAAGTGGAATTCGGTACAGAAGAACAGCAGGCGGAGGCCGTCAAGGACTGGTGGGTAAACAACCGCGTGCCCGTCATTGCCGGACTTGTGATCGGAATTGTTCTTATGATTGCCTGGAGCGGCTACAAGAGCTGGTCCAAAAGCCAGTCTGAAAACAACGCCGCTCTTTATGCCGGCATTTCAGAGGAAATAGTCGCGAAGCACGACAGCGCATACGCTGATGCAGAGAAATATATCTCGGAAAACAAGGGAAATGTATACGGCGCGCTCGGCGCTCTTTCCCTTGCATCGAACTATGTGCTCGACAGCAAGTACGACAAGGCTGAGACCATGCTCAGGATCGCCGCAGACTTCAGCGACCCGGCCCTGAGCAATACTGCGAAAATCCGTCTTGCGAGAGTCCAGATCCAGCAGAAGAAATACGATGATGCCGAAAAGACTCTCAGCAACGTGAAGAGCCCTGTATATCAGCCAATGGCCGAGGAGGTCAGGGGCGACATGCTTGTCGCGCAGCAGAAGCTCAAGGAGGCGCATGCGGCATACAGCAAGGCTGCCGAACTCTCCGGCGCATCGCTTGAGATGAACCCGCAGCTCTCCTCGAAGCTCAATGACCTTACCATTGCAGAGTAATGAATTCTGCCCGGAGCCGCCGTCTGGCGGCTTCCTTTTCCAGAGGCGCTCAAAGCCCCTTTCGTATTTTCCACTTTTTCAGACTGTTTTCGGTTAAAATAAGAAACCGGACGGCACATATGCCGGGCTCCATCCCAGGCAATGATGTCTCCGCCGTGCAAAGTTTATATCCGGCCGGATTCCGTGAATTTAGGACTGCTGACGTTATGCTGAGAAAAATTCTTACCGTTTCATTTTCGTTCCTGATGCTGACTGGATGTTCCGGCCTTTTCGAAAAGGATGTAGTAAAGATTGCGCCAGTCCCTGAATTTGACAACAAGGTGGAGATTCAGGAGCTCTGGAGCAAGTCAGTCGGATCAGGAAGCGGCACCTGGTACTTGCTCCTCGCCCCTGCAGTCGACTCCAAGTACGTCTTTGCCGCCGACCGCAACGGAAATGTCTACTCCATCGACAGGATAACCGGATCCTCGGTATGGAGCACGGATCTCGATGACGAGGACGAGAATGATGACAGGCGGAGCGTAAGGCTCTCGGGAGGCGTTGCAGAGGGCGACAGCAATGTCTATGTCGGCAGCGAGAACGGCTGGCTCTATGCGCTTTCGAAGACTGACGGCACCCTCGCCTGGAAGAAGAATCCCGGCTGCGAGATAGTCTCGAAGCCTGCGGCCGAGGCCGGCAGCGTATTTGCCCTCTGCTCTGACGGCAGCGCCCACGCATACAGCGAGTATGACGGAACGGAGCTCTGGAGTACCGCGGCCGAGAACCAGGGACTCACAGTGAGGGGCGTATCCTCGGTCCTTGCCAAAGGCGGCGTTCTCATCTACGGAACGGCAGCGGGCAACACGGCGATAGTCCATCAGAAGAACGGGCTTCTGCTCAACATGATCCGCACCGGGCACGCCCGCGGCGCTTCTAACCTCGAGCGCCTTATCGATGTTGACTCCACTCCCGTTCTTGACGGATCAGTTCTCTATACAGTTGCCTACCAGGGCGATATCGTGGCATCGGATCTGAGGCAGCACCGGGAGCTCTGGAGAAAGAAGCTTTCGAGCCTCGGCGACATTTCAGTCGGAGGCGGAAAGGTCTTTGTAACTGATGACGCCGGGCATGTCCACGCGCTTTCAAGCTACGACGGCGGCAGCGAATGGAGCAATGATGCGCTCTCCTACCGCAATGTCACCGGCACCGCAGCCGCAGGCGGCTACGTCATTGTCGGAGACATGGACGGATATCTGTATTTCCTCGACGCATATACCGGTGAGTTTGCCGCGAAATACCGTCTTGACCGAGGCAGCGTGTATTCAGCGCCTGCCGTCTATGACGGCGTAATTTACGCCGAGACCTCAAAGGGCAATGTTTACGCGCTGGCACTCCCCGGTTTCGTCGCACCTGATGAAAGCCCCGCAGAGGAAGAGGAGCGCCTGAGAAAGGAAGAGGAGCAGGCGGCTGAGGAAGAGGCTGAGCGCCGCAAGGCGGAAGAGGAGGCTGCTGAAGCCGATGAGGAGTCCTCTGAAGATGGCAGCGATGATTCCGGCAGCTCTGACGATTCAGACAGTTCCGGAAGCTCCGGCTCCTACGATGATGAAAGCTCCGGAGAAGACAGCGATGATTCCGGCAGCAGCAGGAGAAGAAAGGGCGGATTCAGCATTCTCAATCCTGGATTTTCAGGCTAAGGTTGGATAAGTTTGTACTGTGGAGTTGCGCTCTGCAGGCATGAGGAATTTTGTATGGTACCAGTAGTAGCTCTTGCCGGACGTCCCAATGTAGGAAAATCGACGATTTTCAACCGTCTGACCCGCTCCCGGGACGCTCTTGTTGCGAATTTCCCCGGTCTGACGCGTGATCGTCAGTACGGACATGCAGATGCTGACGGACAGAGTTATATCGTCATTGACACAGGCGGCATAGACGGCACCGAGGAGGGCGTTGAGGCCCTCATGGCCGGTCAGTCACTCGAGGCAATGAAGGAAGCCGACATCGTCATCTTCGTGGTTGACTGCCACGAGGGGCTTATTTCCGGTGACGACGTAATCTGCAGGGAGCTCAGGAAGCTCAACAAGAAGGTTTTCCTCGTAGCAAACAAGATTGACGGAACCGATCCGGATTCAGCCATCGCCGACTTCTACAAGCTCGGCATGGGCGAGATCTTCCAGATCTCCGCGGCCCACGGCACCGGAATGGCCCATTTCCTCGATGAGTCGCTTTTCCCCGCGATAAGGCAGGTTGCAGCCGAGAAAAGGAAGAAGGAAGCCGAGGAGAACGGCGAGGAGATCGCCGAGGTATATGTTCCTTCCGCTCCGGAAGAGGATGACGTCAACAGGGACAACCGCGTCACTTTCATGTTCCGCGGAGATCGCATACCGCGCTTCCGCGATGACCTTACCTATGAGTGGGTTCCGTATGACGCGGTCAAGCTTCAGGAACACGTCGAGTTCTCCCGCCATCACGGCTCAGTGCTGCTTTCTGTCTATCACGAGGGCGTCGACAGCCTCATGCAGTTCGATGAGGGAGACAAGCTCATGGGCGCCGACATAGTATTCTATGTGAAGTATATCCAGGAGCTCCCGTATGTCTCCCTGCCGGAGGATGATCCTTCCGTGCTCGATCCGAAGCCGGAGAATGAGGAAGAGGAGCCTGAGGATCTGAAAAAGCACCAGGATCCGGATCTCTCGGCCCCGGTTAAGTTCGCGATCGTCGGAAGGCCGAATGTAGGGAAGTCGACTCTTGTTAACAGGATCCTCGGGGAAAGCCGCGTCGTCGTCTATGATCAGCCCGGAACCACAAGGGATTCCATATACATACCGATGGAGCGCGGCGGAAAGCAGTACGTAATCATCGATACCGCCGGAGTCCGCAAGAGAAAGAAGGTAACCGAGGTCGTCGAGAAGTTCTCCGTCATCAAGACCCTCAGGGCAATTGACGACTGCAACGTGGCAGTCCTCGTGATTGACGCAAGGGAGTCCGTGTCCGAGCAGGATCTCGGCCTCCTCAGCTACATCATAAGTGCTGGTCGCTCGCTTGTAATCTGCGTCAACAAATGGGACGGGCTTTCCCAGGACCAGAAGGAGAAGATCAAGATCGATCTGCAGCTCAAGCTCGGCTTCGTTGATTTTGCCGACGTGCATTTCATCTCGGCGCTCCACGGCACAGGAGTCGGCAACATATTCGACTCAATCAACGAGGCGTACCGCTCAGCCGTAACCAAGATCAGCACCTCGATGCTGACCCGCCTGATTATCCAGGCGCAGACCGAGCACCAGCCCCCGCTCGTGAGCGGCAGGCGCGTCAAGCTCAAGTATGCCCATGCGGGCGGGTACAACCCTCCGAAGATCATCATCCATGGCAACATGGTTGACAAACTGCCGGGGTTCTATAAGCATTACCTCATCAACTATATCCGCAAGGCCCTTGACATCAGGGGAACGCCGCTTGACATCAGCTTCCTCGAGGGCGAGAACCCGTACGAGAACCGCTCTGACCGAAAGACAAGGAGCGAGAAGAGGGCGCAGCAGCGCCGTGACAAGGAGCGCGGGCGCGGAAAGGGAGAAAGGAACGGGGCAAAGCCCGGGAAGGCACGCCCGTCTTCAGGTAAACAGGGCAGGGGCAGCAGGTAAGCCCCGCCTCGCCATGAGATGCACTCCGTTTGTCAGCTGATGAACGGAGTTTTTTTATTTGCCGGACCTCTTAAAGACCGGCAACCTCAAAGGCAATTCTTCTGTGAGCCCTCGTGAGGCGCTTAATATGCTTGATCTTAAGCTGATGAAGTCTCCAGGTGCTTTTTTTCATATGCCGGAGAAATTTGTTGCTCATTTTTTTCATGACAGTCTCCCTAATCACAGACGCGCGCTATTTTACAATAATTCCGCATGGTGATACCTGCGCCTCCGGTAAAGAATATGTTAAAGAGAACCTGCCTGACACAGGCAGCTTTCGCAGGAATTGAGCCCACGCGGGCGTTAAGTGCTAATATAAGCTGTCTTTGCGTTTTGCCGCACGAGAGCCTGGCTGATCTCCTGTATGCTATCGACTTGAAATCAGTCCTTTACTATAATTGCGGTAAGATTTAGTGATGCCGGATGACTGCATGCAGGGTTCTGCCTGCGCGCTGATTCCGGCAGAGTTAAGGTTGGATCCAGGATCGGCTTGCGAGCGGTCATCCGGATTTTGAGCTGTAACGGAATCAGTCCCGGAACTTCCTGTTTCAGGCCTGATAATCAAACTGGGGCAATGTTCCATATGGAAATTTTTAAGGGCGCTCCCGCGCTGTCGGCTTTCAGAATCAGTAAAATCATGACTTCATGCCATGAGCTGTCTCTGCCTGTCACTGATGTTTATGCAGAATTCGTGCATTTCGCAGATTTGAACTCTCCTCTGACAGATTCAGACAGGGAGGTCCTTGGCAAGCTTCTTGTCTACGGTCCGCGTGCCGACAAAAAGGACACCTCAGGCGAGCTTTACCTCGTTATCCCCCGTCCCGGCACAATTTCCCCCTGGTCATCAAAGGCAACTGATATCGCGAAGAACTGCGGTCTGACCTCCGTGAAGCGTCTTGAGCGCGGCATTGCCTATTACGTAAAGTCTGAGTCCCCGCTGACCGCGGAGCAGCAGAAGAGCTTTATCCCCCTAATCCATGACCGGATGATGGAAGTTGTCACCCACAGCATGGATGATGCCGAGAAGCTCTTCTCCAAGCAGACTCCCGCACCCATGACCTCCATTGATGTCCTCGGGCGCGGCAAGGAGGCACTGCAGGAGGCAAATGTCAGTCTCGGCCTGGCGCTCTCCTCTGACGAGATGGACTACATAGTCAAGTCGTTCACCGAGATGAAGCGCAACCCCAATGACGTCGAGCTCTACATGTTCGCCCAGATGAACTCCGAGCACTGCCGTCACAAGGTCTTCGGAGCGGACTGGACAATCGACGGAGTGAAGCAGGACAAGTCCCTGTTCGAGATGATCAAGAACACCACCAAGGTCACGCCTGATCATGTCCTCTCCGCATACTCTGACAATGCAGCGGTCATGGAAGGCTCACGCGCCGGACGCTGGTTCGCGGATCCCTCAACCCACAGATATTCCTATCACAACGAGGATATTGATATCCTCATGAAGGTTGAGACCCACAACCATCCTACTGCAATTTCCCCGTACCCAGGCGCGGCCACCGGTTCAGGCGGCGAAATCCGCGATGAAGGCGCAACCGGCTCAGGCTCAAAGCCCAAGGCCGGCATCTGCGGCTTCTCCGTATCGAACCTCCGCATCCCCGGATTCGAGCAGCCCTGGGAAACCGACTTCGGCAAGCCGGACAGAATCTCCAGCGCGCTGGACGTCATGATCGACGGACCTCTCGGTGCAGCCGGATTCAACAATGAGTTCGGGCGTCCGAACCTCGCAGGATACTTCAGAACCTATGAGGAGAAGGTCAACAGCTACAACGGGCTTGAGGTCCGCGGCTACCACAAGCCTATCATGCTTGCAGGCGGAATCGGCAACATCAGGCACGAGCATATCAAGAAGGGCTCAATCCCGGTAGGCGCAAAGCTCATTGTCCTCGGAGGACCTGCAATGAACATCGGCCTCGGCGGCGGTGCAGCATCCTCCATGACTTCAGGACAGTCCTCCGCAGAGCTCGACTTCGCCTCAGTACAGCGCGACAACCCCGAGATGGAGAGAAGGTGCCAGGAGGTTATCGATGCCTGCTGGGCCATGGGCAGCGCAAACCCGATCCTCTTTATTCACGATGTCGGCGCAGGCGGACTCTCGAATGCCATGCCTGAGCTTGTCCATGACGGAGGCGTCGGCGGCGTGTTCGAGCTTCGCAAGGTTCCTAACGACGAGCCCGGCATGAGCCCTTATGAAATCTGGTGCAACGAGTCCCAGGAGCGCTATGTGCTCGCCGTCTCAGACGAGGACTTCCCGGTCTTCGAGCAGATCTGCAAGAGGGAAAGGGCGATGTTCGCAGTCATCGGCACTGCCATCAAGGAGCATCACCTCGAGCTTGACGACTCATACTTCAAGAACCGTCCGGTAGATCTTTCCCTCAGCGTGCTTCTCGGGAAGCCTCCCAGAATGCACAAGAACGTTAAGAGCCTTCAGGTTAAGGGCGAGCCTCTTGACCTCAGCGCAATATCGCTCCGCGATGCGGTCATGCGCGTGCTGAGGCTTCCTACCGTTGCCGAGAAGACCTTCCTCATCACCATCGGCGACAGAACCGTAACCGGCCTTGTCGCACGTGATCAGATGGTCGGCCCGTGGCAGATCCCTGTATCAGACTGCGCTGTAACCGAAGCCTCTTATGACACCTACAACGGCGAGGCAATGGCAATGGGCGAGAGAACCCCGCTTGCCCTCCTCAACTACGCAGCATCCGCCAGAATGGCAGTAGGCGAGGCCCTCACCAACATCGCTGCGGCCGACATCGGCGGCCTTGACAGGGTTAAGCTCTCCGCAAACTGGATGGCCGCAGCAGGCCACCCGGGTGAGGATGCAGGCCTGTACGCAGCCGTAAAGGCTGTCGGCATGGAGCTCTGCCCGGCTCTCGGCGTCAGCATTCCTGTCGGAAAGGACTCGATGTCCATGAAGACCACCTGGCACCAGGACGGCGAGGAGAAAACCGAGACTGCTCCGCTTTCCCTGATTGTCAGCTCGTTCGCGAGAGTTGAGGATGTCAGGAAGACCCTGACTCCGGTTCTCCGCACTGACAAGGGCGACACCTCCCTCATCCTCATCGATCTCGGCAACGGACAGTGCCGCCTCGGCGGATCCAGCCTTGCCCAGGTTTACAAGCAGCTCGGTGATGTCACTCCTGACGTTGACAACCCGGTAAGCCTCAAGGGCTTCTTCAACGCGATGCAGTTCCTGCTTTCGCGCGGCAAGATTATCGCCTACCACGACCGTTCTGACGGCGGACTCTTTGTCACCCTCGCGGAAATGGCCTTTGCCGGCCACTGCGGCGTAAATGTCGCAATTGATCAGCTCGGCGTAAACGACCTCGCGGTCCTCTTCAACGAGGAGCTCGGAGCCGTAATCCAGGTCAGCAACAAGGACAAGGAAACTGTCCTCAACGTTCTTTCCGGCCACGGCCTCGGAAACTGCTGCGTAACCATCGGAACCGTTACCGATGATGACAGCATCGTAATCACCAGGAACGGCGAGCCGGTATTCTCGGAGTCGAGGACTGCCCTCCGTTCCGTATGGGGCGAGACGACCTATCACATGCAGGCCATCCGCGACAACCCGGCTTCTGCAAAGAGCGAGTTTGACGCAAAGTCTGACAGCAGTGATCCGGGCCTCAGCGTCAGCCTCACCTATGACGTGAACGATGATGTCGCAGCTCCGTACATTGAGTCCGGCAACGCTCCTAAGATCGCCATTCTCCGCGAGGAGGGCGTCAACTCCGAGAACGAGATGGCCGCGGCCTTCGCACATGCAGGCTTCGAGGCAGTCGATGTCCACATGAGCGACATCCTCAGCGGCAGGGTATCGCTCTCCGGCTTCAAGATGCTCGCTGCCTGCGGCGGCTTCTCCTATGGAGACGTTCTCGGTGCCGGCGAGGGCTGGGCAAAGTCCGTCCTGTTCAACTCCAGGGCAAGGGACGAGTTTGCCGCATTCTTCGAGAGGAATGACACGCTTGCGCTCGGCGTATGCAACGGCTGCCAGATGCTCTCCAACCTCCGCGAGCTTATTCCGGGTGCAGAGCTTTGGCCGCACTTCGTCAGGAATGAGTCCGAGAGGTTCGAGGCAAGGTTCAGCCTTGTCGAAATCGAGAAGTCCAAGTCACCCCTCTTTGACGGAATGGCCGGCTCCCATATGCCTATAGCCGTTGCGCACGGTGAGGGAAGGGCTGAGTTCGATTCCGAGGATACCCTCAGGAAAGCCGAGGAGGCTGGTCTTGTCGCAGTACGCTTCGTTGACAATTACGTAAAGCCTACCGTCAGGTACCCGTTCAACCCGAACGGCTCTCCGAACGGCATTACCGGCATTACCTCGGCTGACGGCCGCGTCACCATCATGATGCCGCACCCGGAGCGCTGCCAGAGAGCTGTATCCAATTCCTGGCATCCTGATGACTGGCAGGAAGCAGGTGCGTGGCTCAGGCTTTTCAGAAACGCAAGGAAGGCGATCGGCTGATTGAGTGAGTCAGCCCTGCCGGCATAAGCCGGCACGCCTCATGTTCAACAGGCGGACCATTGCGGCCGGGACACCGGCCGGACTGGTCCGCTTTTTTATTGAGCTTAAAGGTCATACCCTGGACGGCTTCCCTATCCTCAATGCTGCATCTTTTCATTTATGTGAGCATGCGGGCGCATGAGGACGCCAGGATTTTGTAAAATAATAAGATCTGTGCAAGACTTGGCAGCTGTTCGGCTATATTGGCAAAGCTTTTTCCGGCAGGTACTAAAATGAAGAATTTTTCAGTTTCTTTGAAAGCTCCCGTAAACAGTTTCAGGGAAATCAGAGACGGTCTGAGGAGCCCTGAAACCAGAGGCAGGGCAGTCTCTGACCTTATGGTGTATCTGGCCGGGGCATTTCTGAGTCTCGTTTTGCTGCTGGCGGCCGGCTATTACCTAATTGCGGTTGCAGTGTCAGGGATCAAGTACGACTCCTTCTCGGACTCCGCACTCAGCGGCCTTAACAGCAGGTCAGGCCTGGCAAAGCTGACCAAGAACGGCGGTGAGGGCGGTTTTTTCGAGAAGAATTCCTATTACCGCCTGGAACTTCCTTTAATCAGCACCGCACTTAACCTGACGGCTGTAACTCATCTGGGACTCTTCAGCTCTTCCACATCAGTCGTGCTGCAGAGCATTTCCGTCGGATCGGATATTCAGGATCTGAATGTTTCCGGAGGCGGAACCCTGGTCTCCTTTGATCTGGATTTTTCAGCTGAGAGCCCGGTGCCTCAAAACGTCAGAACCGGTGACATAAGGGCTGAGGACGGAAGCCGGAGCCTTGTCCTGAGCGGACTCACTGCAAGAAAATGCGGGGCAGGGGATGCGTCCTGCGACTATATGGTTTCGGCCGCAGAGATTTCAGTACGTGATTCCGGCAGGGATGTATCGTACTCACTGAAGAATGTCCAGCTTCCGCTGAAACTTTCCGCAGAAAACAGCGGAAAGACAGTATCCCTTAACAAAGGGACTGTCTCGGCCGCGGACCTCAGGTTCGGCACAGCCGGAAGCTTCTCCGCATCAGGCCTCAGGCTGAGCGGGGAATTCTCGAATGAGGCTGACAGCTTCAATGCCGAGAAGCTCTCGCTCGGCGCGAAGCAGGCCAGGATAAACCTTGCCGGCATGCAGCAGGGTGAGGAGTTTGACTTCGATCAGAGGTTTGTCGTCAAAGGCTCAGTCAGAAACGGCGGCAGCAGCTTTTTCCAGCACCTTTCCGCCTTACTTGAGCCCATTGATTTCTCGAATTTCACAGTGAAGTCAGGCCCGTTCAGAAAAGCGGCAGAGGCAGACAGCTATTTTGCCAAAAACAAGACAATAATTGAGATAAAACAGCTTCAGGCAGTCTCAGGCGACGCCACGACCACCTCGGATTTTACCCTGAGCAATGGCTACGCTGACTTCGCGCAGGAAGACATCAGGGCAGAGCTCCTCTTCAAGGAAGACTTCCTTGCCAATTTCTCCGCATGGAATGATACCGTGGAGAAGCTCCGCAAGCCTGAGTACATAAAGAACTCTTCAGATGCGCCCGGTTACCTTGCCACCACCATCAGGTACGTAAGAGGAAATCTCGCGGCCGGAGACACGATTCTTTTCAGCAGATAGCTGATCGTAGGGAGTATAGCCGCAGAGCACGCAGTTATACGTCAGTTTTTATAAAATTCTCTTTCAATTCAATACAGCGGCATGATGTCAGGATATACATGCCGCCATGCATCTGTTTCAGTATAATCAGATAATTCCGGGCGTATATATATGTATGCTTATCACGGAATAATGCGGTATACAAACCCCGACTGCGGGGAACGATATCCCCGGCAAGCTTAAGAAAAACACGCCTTTATGCTATAATTGAAAAGGTTTATTAAGAGAATTTCGGTAGTTTACATGAGCAGCACAGAGTCGGGAATAAAGCCTACCAACATAGTTGACGAACTTAAATCGTCATATCTTGATTATTCAATGAGCGTAATTGTATCAAGAGCGCTCCCGGATGTCCGCGACGGACTCAAGCCTGTACACCGCGCCTGTCTGTTCGCCATGAACCAGCTTGGCATCACATACGGCGGCAAGACCGTAAAGTCAGCCCGTGTCGTAGGAGAAGTGATAGGTAAGTATCACCCGCACGGAGACACAGCCGCATACGATACTATTGTGCGCATGGCCCAGGATTTCTCGCTCCGCTACTGCCTCGTTGCCGGACAGGGAAATTTCGGCACGGTGGACGGCGACAAGGCTGCTGCGATGCGTTACACCGAAGTCAAGCTGCAGCGCATCACCGATGAGCTGATGGCAGATCTGAAGGAAGAAACTGTCGACTGGATGCCGAACTACGACAGCTCCCTAATGATGCCGACCGTATTCCCCACCAAGATCCCGAATCTTCTGGTAAACGGCAGCTCGGGCATTGCAGTCGGCATGGCAACCAACATTCCGACACACAACCTGACTGAGGTTATCAACGGCTGCCTTGCCTTCATCAAGAAGCCGGACATTACCGTTGACGAGCTCATGTCATATATTCCGGGACCTGACTTCCCCACCGGAGCAGAGATCCACGGCAGGGCCGGCATAGTAAGCGCCTACCGCACCGGACGCGGCACCATCACCATAAGGTCCAAGACCCACGTCGAGAACGACGAGGGGCATCAGGTCATTGTCGTTACCGAGATACCCTACGGTGTCAACAAGGCTGAGATGGTAAAGCATATCAGCGAGCTCGTAAGGGACGGAAAGATAACCGGCATAAACAGCATCAAGGATGTCTCGGCTAAGGATATCCGCATCGAAATCGAGCTTAAGAAAGACGAGAATCCGGACTTTGTCCTGACCAACCTCTTCAAGCAGACCGAGCTGCAGAGCAATTTCTCCTGCAACATGGTTGCTCTTGATCACGGTGCGCCGAAGACCTTCAATCTCCGCGAGATGATCTCAGCGTTCGTATCACACCGCCAAGAGGTTGTTTCCCGCAGAACCGCATACCGCCTCAAGGCTGCGAGGGCAAAGGCGCATATTCTCGACGGACTGCTGGTTGCCATCGACAACATCGATGAGATTATCGCCATCATCAAGAAGGAAGGGCAGACCAAGGAGGGCGCAAAGGCCGAGATCCTGAGCCGTCCCTGGGATCTTCATTTCGCCAAGGCCCTCCTTGACGAGTGCGGCGAGGCCTGCAGACCGTTCGGGCTCCCCGCAAACCTCGGCTATGTCGGAGGAAAGTATTATCTGTCACCCGAGCAGGTCGACAAGATACTTGACCTGAGGCTCCACCAGCTCACCGGAATGGAGCGTGACAGCCTCGCTAAGGATTACAGGGCACAGTACGCCATCGTCGCAGAGTGCCTCCACATTCTCAACGACCCCGAGTACCTCATGCAGGTCATCTCGAAGGAGCTCGTTGAGGTAAGGGACAAGTACGGCGACGAAAGGCGCACCTCCATATTCAATTCAAGCGCCGACATCGAGATCGAGGACCTCGTTCCCGACATGGATGTGGTAATCACCCTGTCGCACGAGGGCTATGTCAAGTACCAGCCGCTGTCCGACTACGACGCGCAGCACCGCGGCGGACAGGGCAAGTCCGCGACCAAGCTCAAGGACAATGACTATATCGTGAACATGGCTGTCGCCAATACCCACGACTACCTCATCATGTTCACCTCAAAGGGACGCGAGTTCCTTCTCAAGGTATTCAACCTTCCCGAGGCCTCCCGCGGCTCGAAGGGCCGTCCCCTGGTAAACGTCGTGAAGCTCGGCGAGGGAGAGCGCGTAACACAGATGCTGCCGGTCCATGATTTCGGCGATGAGGGCGAGTTCAAGTACGTCATCATGGCCACCAAGAAGGGCAGAATCAAGAAGCTCCCGCTCCGTCTGCTCTCGAGCCGCTCGCTCGGCAAGATCGTTATAACCCTGCTTGACGGAGATGACCTTATCGGAGTTGCTCCCTCGACCGGAACTGATGACATCATGCTTTTCTCGAAAAAGGGCAGATGCATCAGGTTCAATGAGTACTATTCAGCAGTTGATGCAGAGGGCGATTCCGTACAGGATGCCGAGTCCGACAGTGAGGAGATCATTTCCGCGGATACAGCGGATGTCTCGCCTGATGCTTCTGATCCAGCCGACAGCGCCGATGCCGAGCAGGATTCCGGTGCTGCAGGCGGCGGTCTCAGGCCCCAGGGCTGCTCGTCAAGAGGCGTACGCGGCATGAGGCTCTCAGGCGACGACGATGAGCTCGTCGCGCTCGTGGTACCGAGAAGCGCAGATCCTGTCCTCGACATTACTGAGACCGGCCTCGGCAAGAGGACCCCGATAGAGAGCTATCCGATCCGCTCGAACCGCGGCGGCATGGGCGTCATCTCCCACAAGATTACTGACAAGACCGGGCTTGTCGTCGGTGCCATCCAGGCAGCGGCAGACGACGAGATCCTCATCATCACCGATCACGGCAGGCTTATCCGCACCAAGGTCGGCGAGGTAAGGGAGTGCCAGAGAAATTCCGCCGGAGTAAAGGTCGCGAGATTCCCTGATGACGAGAGAATCATGTCAATTGAAAGGGTGGTCCCCGGCGACGAGAGCGATGCCGAGGAACAGCATCCTGATTCCGAGGCTCCGGACGATGAAGTCACCGGGATCCAGCCTGACGCACCGGATGATAAGGCAGAGGGCAGCAGCCCTGACGCATCTCTCGGGAAAGACAATTCTGAATCGTGAGCCTGACTGCAATTAAGGTATAATTGCGCAGGTTATTTTTTGGTGAAGTGCAATGGCAAGAGTTTTTAATTTTTCCGCAGGCCCGGCTATGATGCCGGAAGAGGTCCTCAGGACCGCCCAGTCCGAGATGCTTGACTATCACGGAAAGGGACTTTCCGTTATGGAAATGTCCCACCGCAGCAAGGAGTACATGGAGATTGCCGAGCAGGCAGAGCAGGATCTCAGGGATCTTTACAATATTCCTGACAACTACAAGGTTCTGTTCCTCCAGGGCGGCGGCCGCGGCCAGTTCGCCGATGTTCCGATGAACCTCATCAAGGATCAGAACAATTCTGCGGACTACATCGTAACCGGCGCATGGTCAAAGTACGCCTACGAGGAAGGCCTTAAGTACGGAAAGATGCGCAGAATCGACGGTGTAAAGACCGTTGACGGGCTCACCTGCTGGAACGATGACTACACCATTTCGAGCGACGCGCAGTATGTGTACTACTGCATGAACGAGACCATTCACGGAATCGAGCACCCCGAGCTTCCGAAGGGGGCAGAGGGCAAGGATATCGTCGTTGACATTTCATCTGATGTCCTTACCAGAAAGCTCGACATCTCCAAGTTCGGTGTTGTCTTCGCCGGAGCCCAGAAGAACATCGGACCTGCCGGCCTCATCATCGTCATTGTCCGTGAAGATCTTCTCGGCCGCTCTCTTTCCATCACTCCGAGCGTCCTTGACTACAAGATCCAGGCTGACAAGGACTCCATGTACAACACCCCTCCTACCTATTCCTGGTATATCGCCGGACTGGTCTTCAAGTGGATGAAGGAGCAGGGCGGCGTTGCCGAGATGGAGAGAAGGTGCATCGAGCGCTCCAAGATCCTTTACGACTATATCGACTCCAGTGACTTCTATTTCTCTAAGGTAGCCAAGGAGTGCCGTTCAAGAGTAAATGTTCCGTTTGTCCTTAAGGATGAGGCTCTCAATGCCGAGTTCCTCGCTGAGGCAAAGGAAAACGGACTCATCAACCTTAAGGGACACAGGGTTCTCGGCGGCATGAGAGCCAGCATCTACAACGCAATGCCTGTCGAGGGTGTAAAGGCTTTGGTTGCGTTCATGGACAAGTTCGCCGCAGCACACCGTTAATTTATTGTTCATCACTGTCAGGCCGCCTGCGTGCGGCCTTTTTTCTCTCTGCCTTTCAGACAATGGAATTCTATGGATAGTATCTGTCTCAGTAAAAAATCCGGGGCATTCGGAACGGTCAATCTCCCCGGCTCAAAGAGCCTGTCAAACAGGGCGCTGTTGCTCTCGGCACTTTCCTCAGGCACCACAGAGCTGAAAAACCTGCTGAAAAGTGACGATACGGACCGCATGACCGAGGCTCTGACTGCGCTGGGAATCTCCGTGGAAAGGAGTGCCGATCGCAGCTGCCGTGTCACCGGTGATCCGTCAAGGACCTTCACTTCAGGAGATCTGTTTCTCGGCAACGCAGGAACGGCGATGAGGCCCCTCACGGCAGTTCTCGCCGCAGACGGCAATGAGGGACACTATGTCCTTACCGGCGAGCCAAGGATGTACGAAAGGCCGATCAGGCCTCTCACTGACGCGCTCACCGAAATGGGAGCCTGCATCAGATTCCTCGGAAAGGAAGGCTTTCCCCCTCTTGAGATTTCCGGAAGGAGACTTCATGGCGGAAAGGTAACGATAGACGGCACAGTTTCCAGCCAGTTCATCACAGCTCTGCTCATGGCAGCGCCGCTCGCTTCAGGCGACGTTACCGTCAATATATCAGGCGATCTTATTTCAAAGCCCTATGTTCTTATCACACTCGATCTGATGAGGAAATTCGGAGTTGAAGTAGAGCATGACGATTTCAGATCATTCCGCGTCAGAGGAGGGCAGAAGTACGTTTCCCCCGGGTCTTACCTTGTTGAGGGCGACGCCTCTTCTGCATCATATTTCCTTGCGGCAGGCGCAATAGCAGGGAAAGTCAGGGTTACCGGGGTCGGTTCCGGCAGCATCCAGGGTGATATCAGGTTCGCAGACGCACTCGCCCGCATGGGTGCCAGGATAACTTTCGGCGAAGATTTCATCGAGGCTGAGAAATCAGTGCTCCATGGCATCGACGAGGATTTCAATCTCATTCCTGATGCGGCGATGACCATTGTGCCTCTTGCTGTTTTCGCTGATTCCCCGACGGTAATCCGCAATATCGGGAGCTGGAGGATCAAGGAGACTGACCGCCTCAAGGCCATGGCCACCGAGCTTTCCAAAATAGGAGTAAAGTGCGATGAGGGGCCCGACTTCATCAGGATTTTCCCACCTGCATCCCTGTCGGAGCTGAGGACCGCCTCAATCGATACCTACAATGATCACAGGATGGCAATGTGCTTCTCCCTCATCAGGTTCGCGGAGGACATCACCATAAATGATCCTTCATGCACGAAAAAGACCTTCCCGGAGTTTTTCAGCGAGTTTGAAAGGATCTGCGTCTGATCACGAGATCATTGTCAGAAAGCGTTTAAGGCTGCCGCGCGCCGGCAGCTTTCAGAGCGCTTTCTGAGAGAAGAAAGCAAAACCCCCGGAGTGCGGAAGCATTCCGGGGGTTTTCTCAATAAGCAGGACTCAGATGCCTGCCTCATCCTGTTATCAGCTCAGCCTCAGATGTTTCCTCTCGGCAGATCGGCAAGAAGCTCCTCAGTAGTGCGCTTTCTCTGGGGCTTCTGGTGAACCTCTGCCTCAGGAACAGCGGCCTGAGCCTGGGAGTTTATCTCCTCAATCGGAGCAGGCTTCGCGATGAGATATCCCTGAACCGCATCGATGTACATGGACTCGAGCGTTCTCTTCTGGTTGAACTCCTCGACGCCCTCGGCAATCACGGTGCAGCCAAGCCTGTGGGAGATTTCAACGATCATGCGGATGAACTGCTGCGAGGTGTGGTCGCGGTCAAGATCATCGACGAGGCTCGGATCAAGCTTGATGAAATCAGGCTTGAGCTCGCGGTAGAGCCTGAACGAGGAAAGTCCCTTGCCGAACCTGCTGATTGAGGTTCTTGAACCGACTCTTCTGAGCATGTCGAACAGCCTTATGCTTGCGACAAGGTTGCACTCAAGCAGATCCTCGCTTATCTCGAAGACAAGGTTTGACGCAACCTCGGGCACCTTCATCAGCTGCGTCTCAAGCCACAGCACGAACTTTGTGCTGGAAAGCGCGCTTGCAGAAAGGTTGATGCCCCAGGATCCGGAGTTCTTCTCGATCTCCTGATACTTCTCGATGATAAGCCCGATGATCATTTCCTCGAGGCTTACCAGCTGATCATTTCTCTGCGCCATCGCGAGAATGGTCTCGGTCGGCAGCTTCTTGCCGTTTTCCCCGATAAAGTTTGAGAAAATTTCCGTATAGCACTTGGAGGAGATGTTAAGGCTCCGGATCGGCTGCTGGTTGAAGCTGATTGACCTGTTGTCGATTATCTTCTGAACAACCTTGCTCCACTCGCTCTCGCCGTGCAGGTAGTCCTCGCTGTCATTGGTCTGAACAAAGAAGCTGTTGCTGCCTGCAGTCTGGGCCTTGGAAAGAGCCAGATCGGTCCTTCCGAGGATCCTCTCGCCGGTCTGTCCGGGATTGAACAGCGTGATGCCGGTGTAGGCCACGCCGTCAATCTCGTTTTCCTCCTGATAGGAATTGAAGCTCTCCTCGAGCTCCTTTCCGATGACCTCGCAGATATCGGGCTTGGCATGAGGGATAAGGACGGCGAAGTCGCTGCCGGCGAGACGGTAGGCAACTGCGTTTCTGAACTTCCTGGCAGTCTCGGCAACCAGACCAGCAACATCCCGGAGGTACTTGTCGCCGATAGGGTAGCCTCTGGTCTCATTGATGATTGAAAGCTCGGTAGCCCTCACAATCGCGAGGAGCGAGCTGTCGGAATTGTCCTTGTCGGCAAGCATCCTCTCGAGATCGCTTCTGAAGTAAGTCCTGTTGAAGAGATTCGTGAGGGGATCCTGGTTGACCCTGGACTCAAGATCTTTGTTCTTGTTCTTAAGCTCCTCGAGCCTCGCATCAGTTTCACTTACGAAGTTCTGCAGCTCGGCTCCGACAGACGGGACCGGGAAGCTGTCAAAGTCCTTTTCCTTTATGCAGTGCTTCATCCTGCTGTAGCAGATGTTCTGCAGGTAAACGGAAATGAACATCATGATGATGGTGGCAGCGATTACCGTTACCGCTGCCAGGATGCCGAAATGAATAAACAGGCTGCTTACATAGGAGCCGTTGACGGAGTATTCTGCGTGATAATCGGTGCTGCTGATGTCAAGGCTCCCGGAGAGCTCTGAGAAAAGCATAGAGGAAAGCCCGCCTGATCTGTTGCCTGACGACGCAGACGGGGTCTGGCTTCCGTTCTTGTATACCGCAATGTAGTCAAGGCTCCCGCTGCTGACGAGCTTGTTCACTGCAGCTGTCAGATCCTGCTCGTTCTGGTTCTGCTGTATGGTGTTCTCGATTTTTTCCTGAAGCAGGGGCAGGGTGTTGCGATGGAATTCACTTCCTATGTAAACGGTTATGAAGATCAGGTTAATCAGCATCAGTACGGCAGCAATTATGCCTGCCAGCTGAATATTGGACAGTTTTGTTAGAGGTTTCATGAATCTTTATTCCGTAAGTGAATTGCCAAAGTTGCTCGGCTTATTATATACGACAGTCAGTCCGGCAAAAAGCGGCTAGAGTGACGAACTTGACAATCAACAAAGATTTATATTAGGAATATGGGAGGGAAAGCTGAAAAACAGGAATTGAGATTTCAGTGGCTCCTCCTACTGGACTCGGACCAGCGACATACGGATTAACAGTCCGCCGTTCTACCAACTGAACTAAGGAGGAACAACTCAGGATACTGACGTTTCATGGCTCCTCCTACTGGACTCGGACCAGCGACATACGGATTAACAGTCCGCCGTTCTACCAACTGAACTAAGGAGGAATCCCTGAAAACGAGGGTCATTCTACACTGTTTTTTTTTAAAGTCAAAGGTTTTTCATAAATCCTCCGGCGAAAACTGCCGGAGAGGTGAAAAGGAGAGGATTCAGACTTCATTCCGGGGACAGCAGCCGTTGAAAACCTGAACTGTGACATCTCAGGCTGCCAGATTGTGATGGAGCAGCCCTGCGTCACGACCGCGTCGCTCCGGAGAATATATAATCCTGCCCGCAGCATTTCCTGCATCTTACCGGAGAAACAAGAAATTGCATACAGACACGTTCAGGCTGGCAAGTAATTTCAGTCCGGCCGGAGATCAGCCCGAGGCCATAAAAACGCTTGCCGAGAACTGCGAGAGCGGCGTGCCGAGACAGGTTCTCCTTGGCGTAACCGGCTCCGGCAAGACCTTCACCATGGCCAATATCATCGCGAAACTGAACCGTCCGACGATGATCCTCGCCCATAACAAGACGCTCGCCGCGCAGCTCTACAGCGACATGAAGGGATTTTTCCCTGAAAACGCCGTTGAGTATTTTGTCTCCTACTACGATTTCTACCAGCCTGAAGCCTATGTCCCGACAACAGACACCTATATCGAGAAGGACGCCGCGGTAAATGACCATATCGAGCAGATGAGGCTCTCAGCGACGAAGGCCCTCTTCGAGAGGCGCGACGTGGTGGTTGTCTGCTCGGTATCTGCCATTTACGGACTCGGTGATCCTGAGACCGAGTTCAAGATGATGCTGCATCTGAGCGTCGGCGACCGTGTTACCCAGCAGGCCATAATAAAAAAGCTCTCGGAGCTGCAGTACACCAGGAATGAAATCGACTTCGACAGGGCGACGTTCCGCGTAAGAGGTGACGTCATAGACATTTTTCCCGCCGAGTCGGAGGATGAGGCGCTCCGCGTCGAGCTCTTCGACGACGAGATTGAGAGGATGCGTCTTTTCGATCCGATAACCGGCGACATCAGGCAGGAGATAAAGCGGTATTCGGTATTTCCGAAGTCCCATTACGTAACTCCGCCCGATATCCTTGAGCACGCAGTGGATGAGATTGAGAAGGATCTTGACGAGAGATGCGAGGAGCTTCATAACGCGAACAAGCTCCTTGAAGAGCAGCGGCTCAGGCAGAGAACCGAGTACGATATCGAGATGATTGAGGAAGTTGGGTACTGCTCGGGAATAGAGAACTATTCAAGATACCTTTCGGGACGAGCTCCCGGAGAGGCCCCGCCGTGCCTCTTTGACTATCTTCCGGCAGACGGACTTCTCTTCATCGACGAGTCGCACGTCACGGTTCCCCAGATCGGCGCAATGTACCGTGGAGACCGCTCAAGGAAGGAAACGCTTGTCGAGTACGGCTTCAGGCTCCCGTCGGCCCTTGACAACAGGCCGCTGACATTTGACGAGTTCAGATCGCTCCAGCCGCAGACCGTCTATATTTCCGCAACACCCGCCGAGTATGAGCTTGAGGAGGCAGGAGAGTATGTTGTCGAGCAGGTGGTAAGGCCTACGGGGCTCCTGGATCCGCTCATTGAGGTCAGGCCGGTATCAATCCAGGTCGATGATGTGATTTCAGAGATTGAAAAGCGCGTGAAAATCCATGAGAGGGTTCTCGTGACCACCCTTACCAAAAGGATGGCAGAGGAGCTCACTGACTTCATGGACAAAAACGGCATAAGGGTACGCTATCTCCATTCCGACATAGATACCGTGGAGCGCGTGCAGATCATACATGATCTCAGGGCAGGCGCTTTTGACGTGCTGGTCGGAATAAACCTCCTGAGGGAGGGACTTGATATTCCTGAAGTTTCCCTGGTCGCGATTCTCGATGCCGACAAGGAAGGCTTCCTGAGATCCTCGAGATCCCTCATCCAGACTATAGGAAGATGCGCAAGAAACGCTCACGGACTTGCCATTCTCTACGCGGACAAGGTCACCGACTCAATGAAAACCGCCATAGACGAGACAAGACGGAGGCGCGAGAAACAGGAGAAGTTCAACAAACAGCACGGAATTGTCCCGAAGACCATAATCAAGCAGATCGATGACGGAATAGCTGACCAGAGCCTGCCGGCGAGAACCGCGTCAGGCAGGAAGAAGACTAAGATAAAGGATGAGATATTCAACAGCAGGGTACTTGAGCAGACCCCAGCGGAGATAAGCAGGGAAATAGCGGCACTCGAGAAAAAGATGAGACAGCTGGCATCCGAGCTCAGATTCGAGGAGGCTGCGGCTGTAAGGGACACCATTTCCGCGCTTAACAGGAAGCTCCTTATGATGTAGGGCAGGGCCGGCTGATACCCGATCCTGCCTGGGTCAGGCGCTGCTTTCCCCAGTATGCATGGCAGCGTAGGTGATTTTCCATCTGGCATGACGTTATCCGACGCTGAGAGACGTTTTTTGCCACAGGACTGAATTAAGTCATTATAATTGCCACTCCGCAGTGACTCTGCGGTCTGGCGCAGGGTTCTGTCCTGCCGCGCCGGCCTGCCGCCGCGGCTCACGCATGAATATAATAGCGGCTTATATTTTTTTGAAGGTTTGTTGCATGAATTACTACAAGTACATTCCTATTGATGTCGTTAACGGACCAGGCACGAGATGCACGCTTTTTGTCTGCGGCTGTGAGCATCACTGCAAAGGGTGCTATAACCAGGCAACGTGGCCGTTTGATGCCGGTTTCCCTTTCGGCGAGGATCAGGAGGACAGGATTATCAGTGATTTGAATGATACCCGCATCCACAGAAGGGGGCTCTCGCTTTCTGGCGGAGAGCCGCTTCATCCGAGGAATGTGCCCGCGCTCCTGCATCTTGTGAGAAGGATCCGCACGGAGTGCAGCCCGGTCAAGGACATCTGGCTCTGGTCAGGATTTGTTCTTGATGAGCTGAACGCCGAGCAGCGCCAGCTTATAGATCTGGTTGATGTCATGATTGACGGGAAATTCGTCCTGGAGCTCAAGGATCCGAAACTCGACTGGAGAGGAAGCAGCAACCAGGTAATTCATGAATTCGACCGCAGCAATGCCTGGTGGAAAAAGCAGGGCTGAAGCACGTCCTAAGTCTCCGTCTTCAGGACAGCCGGTACATGAGACATCAGTGCCGGCTGTCTGCGTTACTGCCAGATGAGGGACAGAAGATCGAGAGGCGTCTCCGCCTCGTAAATTCTCCCGCCTTTGACGACGCTGCCAGTGCCGTACCCGCCATATCCCCACAGAGCCAGCACACCTGCCGCTCCGGCACTTACGGCGCTCTTCACGTCAGAAAGCGAATCTCCGACCATAAGCGTGGCGCCAGGCGCCGAGCCGGTGAGCTCAATGGCCCTGAGCACAGGCTCGGGATCCGGCTTGTGCCTCACGACGCTGTCTCCTGCGATGATCACTGCCGGCCCGGAGAGCTCCGGGAATGACGCGACGAGCTCTTCTGTCAGGAACATCGGCTTGTTGGTTACTATTCCCCAGAGCAGCTGGCTTTCCCTTATTGCAGAAAGGACCTCCCGGATCCCCGGATAAAGGCGGGTCGCGGCATGGATGTTCTGCCTGTAATACCGAAGAAAGCCGGTCTTGAGCTCTTCCACGTCATATCTCCCGATGTCATCGCCGAGCGAGGCCTTGAGCATCGCAGTCATGCCGAGAGGGGCTGTCCTGTATGCCTCTTCTTCTGACAGGGTTCGACGCCCGAGGCCGGACAGGACATGATCGGCGGCCCTTTTGAGATCAGGCGCCGTGTCGGCGACGGTTCCGTCGAGGTCAAAAAGTACAGTGCTGTATTTATTCATTCTCAGAGACTCAGGGTTTATGTGAGGTTGTATTTTATCAGGGGCGGTTGTATTGTAGAATCATCGCGCCCGGACATTCATGAAAACGCGGTTCCCGGATCTGCTTTCTTACTGAAAGCCCCCAGGACGCGTGCGTTTTGTGCTTTGCGTCAGGAGCTGCAGTCTTTGCGGGATTCCGCGGCTCCTCATCAGATTGCGATCTGTGATGGTGAATTGTATGTTGAATCGAAACATGGGAATTTTCACTGGCATTATGGCTTCTTTCTGCCTGCTTCTCTCAGGCAGCACCCCAGGAGAGGGATTCTCCGATTCAGGAAGCGTTATCGGGAACAAATCATCCGACATGACCGCCGACAGTGAAATTGACGGAGACGGCTACAGGATAAGCCTTCTGAAGAACAAATACGTGCCTACCCATCCATCCAGGGACGAGTATAAGAAGAATCACGGGGCGCTGCTGTCTGTCCTCAAGAAAAAGTGCGATGAGAAATTTCCTGACGAGATGTCCATGGAGTTCATCGACTGCTACAGCGCCACGAATTATGAAATAGACAAGCGTACGGCAGACCTGCTCGCAGAACATGCGGGAGAGCAGCCGATGGAAAAATTCAGGACGACGCTCGCCGGCTCCAGAGGAGTTCTTGACTACTGCAGTAGCGCAGTCCAGAAGGATGAATGCTCCTATATGCACCACCTTATGCTCCTGAGCGAAATGGAAGTCAGGTACCATGAGGCCGAGTCTACTGACAGCATCCGGCTCACCTGCGGCGGGACAGAAGGTAAAACATTCAGGGTAAAATATTTTGCGAGCGTGATCAGGAGCGCTGTCCTGAGCGAGAGCGGCCAGGACACAGGCACCCTGCTGTTCCTGTTTCCTGATCATGTGACAGGGATTATGACCGACAGAATGGGCAGCTCGATGCTGCAGAAGGGCAATTCATTTGACATCACCCTGAAGGACAGTGGGGAGTTTCACTGTACGATGGAAAAGGTCAGCCGCAGCTGATCCGCGGCTGCCGGGAATGAGTCATGCCTGGGCTTTATTCAGGCACCGGTCCTGCTCAGGCGTTTCTGGCGGCAAGATGCCTCTTTATGAAGAATGCCGCAATCTGCCAGATGACTGATACGGCAAGGGCAATCACATAGCCCCAGAAGCTTGCGATGATCCACCATGGCATGCTCTGTCCGAGGAGTGTCCACTCCATTGAGCCGCCGCATTCACCGGTGGGCCTGAAAATAAAGGGAATGTACTCGTCGAGAGGGATCCAGAAATGCGCCTGGATGGAGTTGTTGCAGGTGCTGAAGATATTCTGCGCGTCGGCAAGATGCTCGATGGAAATGGTCAGCCCTTTATACGCTGAATATCCCCAGAGCAGAAGGGCAGGGTACTTGAGGATTTTCGGCATGATGATGCCGATGATTCCTGCAATGAGAATTCCCATATAGGCCATTCGCTCGTACACGCACTTCTCGCAGGGATCAAGCTTCTCAACATACTGGAAATACATGCCGCAGCATTCGAAGGCAAACGAAATCAGAATCACGCACAGCCAGTAAAACCTGGTATTGAGAAGGTTGCCAAGGAAATTCTTAATAAAATTCACCATAAAGTCTCCCATAGGATCTCCCTGCAAAAAACAGCAGGCACTGCGTTCCGGCTATTTTACAGCAAAGCCGGCCGCAGCTTCTCCGCGCCGGCGGATCAGTCTGCATCCACGCTCATAATATCAGCGCCGCGCGGGGAGCGTAATATATGAGCAAATTAAAAAGTCACTATTGATTTACTATGAATGGCCCGGCAGATTCCGGTTTCACTGATGCCTCTGTTAAAATGACAGAATCTTAGACAGACAGGAAAGGGCAGCAGTCAAGGGGCAGGGATACAGCATGAGGAGCATGTTAAAGCGTCTTGCCATACTTCTGCCGGTGGCGGCAGTCCATGCGTTCCTCCTTTTTTATATGTTCAGTGCCGGCATGGAGGCCGTTTCCGCAGCCGGAGAGCAGAAGACTGGCGCTGTCCTGCCGGGCGCTCAGGCGGTTCTCACGATATCAGGAGTAACCGGCGGACATGCCATCAAACGCACTGAGACCCCGACAGGAGACCTGCAGAAAATCACCTGGCCGGCACCGGATGAGAAGGATCCGGATGAGGTGATGTCCCAAAAAGCCATCAGCAGCGCCCCTGACGCAGAGTCAGGCAGTGCGGGCAGGACTGCAGAAATTTCCGCCCATGGCATTCCGCAGGAGAGGCATGCGGCTCCGGAGAGGAAGAGTGCGGGCCATGCCGCATCAGGGCATAAGCCTGGCAGATCCACGGAAAGGCACAGAGGAGATACAGCCGGCGCAAAGGTCTCCGCTAAGATGCGGCATGCACAGAGCAGCGGGAGAAGTTCACTTAAGGCTGATGCCGGCACATCGCATTACGAAGGAAAATCCCCTGAAGGAAAATCAGGCGGAGTCAGTCAGGCCTTTGCCTCACCCGGATCCGCACCTCACGTGGCGGACACCAGGGGCTCTTCAGGAGCAGGGCAGCGGGCCGGAGAGTCCTACAGGATGTACGGTGTATCAAGCAGCGGCGTCATCGTGAGCTGCAGAACTGTGCTCAGATACCCGGAAAAGTCCAGGAGACGCGGGAGCGAGGGGAGGGTGAAAGCCAGGGTTGAGGCAGCCACGGACGGGCGTGTTATAAGCGCGGAAGCCGCCGGTTCCTCAGGAGACTGGTATCTCGACAGCGCTCTTACAGATTTTATAAAGAAATGCAGGTTCAAATCAGGCGGTGTCTATGAGGTGGAGGCAGTATTCCGGCTGAAATGATCTGTATCAGCCGCATAAGTTGTAACCTGCTGATTTGTAGGATAGTATATTGCCCCGGGCCGGGCCGCTGACTCAGA